>NZ_DBNG01000025.1:0-23145 GCF_002299105.1 Methylophaga sp. UBA678 | reverse complement strand
CATGACGAGACCGTTTAACACCGCAACACCCGAGAGTGCAATAAAACCAACCCCTGCGGAAATAGATAGCGGCATATCTCGCAGCCAGAGCGCCAGCACCCCACCAGTTAATGCCAATGGCACACCAGTGAAGATAATCGCTGCATCACGAAATGAACCAAACAAGGTAATCAGCAGGCCCATAATGATAACCAACGTAACCGGTACCACAATCGACAGTCGTTGACTGGCTGATTGCAGTTGTTCATAGGTTCCACCGTATTCGATCCAATAACCGGGTGGTAATTGCACTTGCTCAGCAATACGCTGTTGAGCTTCTTCTACAAAAGAGCCCAGATCCCGGCCTCTGACATTGCTGGTGACCACGACACGCCGTTTGGCGTTTTCTCTGGAAATCTGACTCGGCGCCTCCGTTAATTCGATGGTTGCGACTTCAGACAAAGGTACGTAATCACCACCAGGTAAACTCACGGGTAGATTTGACAAGGCGGGTATGTCTTGTCTAATTTCTTCAGGCAACCGCACCACCAGATCAAAGCGCCGATCGCCATCATAGATCAGGCCAACTTCGCCACCGCCAACGGCGGTTGATAACATGTTTTGCAAATCATCAACATTAAGACCATAACGTGACATGGCCATACGTTTGGGTTCAATGGTCAGCATAGGCATATCATCGACCTGTTCCAGCCGGGCATCAGCAGCGCCGGGGATCTCCTGAATCACAGCCAGAACCGCCTCTGCATTTTGCTTAATCAAGTCCAAATCATCGCCGAAAACTTTAATACCCAAATCCGCACGAACGCCTGAAATTAACTCGTTAAAGCGCATCTCAATCGGTTGGGTAAACTCATAGTTGTTACCTGGTAATTGGGTAACCGCCGCTTCAATTTCTGCAAGTAGTTCGCTTTTAGGTAATTCCGGATCCGGCCATTCACTCCTAGGCTTAAGTATAAGAAATGTATCGGCCACATTAGGCGGCATCGGATCAGTCGCGACTTCTGGTGTACCGATTTTGGCAATCACCTTATCTACCTGTGGGAAAGTTTTGAGCCGCTGTTCAAGCTGTTCCTGCATTTTGATAGATTGCTCAAGGCTGGTACCGATCGTTCGCAGTGCATGTAAGGCAATATCACCTTCGTTCAGTTGCGGAATAAATTCCGAGCCCATTTTGCTGGCCATGTTGACAGACAAAGCAACCAACACAACAGCCAAAAGCATCAGCAGCCAACGCAATTTGAGGCTGAGCAGCAACACTGGCCGGTAAAGCCATTTGGCACCACTGATGATAAAACTTTCTTTTTCAGTGATTCGCCCCCCCATAAACATAGCGATGGCAGCCGGCACGATAGTCAGCGTAAAGACCATGGCAGATAGTAATGCAATAACTACTGTGGCAGCCATTGGCTCAAACATCTTGCCTTCAACCCCTGTCAATGAGAATAATGGGATATAGACAATCGTGATAATCATGACGCCAAATAAGCTTGGGCGTATCACTTCATTGGTGGCCTCATAAACGACATTTAAGCGTTCTTTAACAGGCAACACTCCACCGTTTTGTTTTTGTGCCATAGATAATCTTCGGATAGAGTTCTCAACAATAATTACCGCACCATCGACAATCAGGCCAAAATCAAGTGCCCCCATACTCATCAAATTGGCAGAAATACCTGCCTGTACCATTCCAGTAATCGTTGCCATCATTGATAGTGGTATAACTGCAGCCGTGATTAAGGCCGCGCGGATATTGCCTAACAACAGAAACAACACAACGATAACCAGCAAAGCACCTTCAAGCAGATTTTTTTCAACCGTGGCAACGGCTTTATCGACCAAGGTGGTGCGATCGTATACCGCTTCCAGTATGACGCCCTCCGGTAATGACGATTGAATCTCCGCCATTTCACGAGTCACAGTCGCAGCAACTTCACGTGAGTTTTCTCCAAACAACATCATAACTGTGCCGACAACCGTCTCTTTACCATCACGGGTACCCGCACCACTGCGCAGCGGCTTACCAATCACAACGTCGGCCACATCTTTGACGAGCACCGGCCGATCATCGATATTTTTCACTACCACCTGACCAATATCATCAATAGATTTAAGCTGTCCTGGCGATCGAACCAAAATCTGCTGACCATAACGTTCAATATAACCGGCGCCCCGATTATCATTGTTTTGCATCAGCGCCTGTTTCAGATCACTGAGGGACACGCCAAAATTCAGCAATTTCGCCGGATCCGGCTGAACATGAAATTGCTTTTGATAACCACCGTTAACATTGACTTCTGTGACCCCTTTTACCCGCTCCAGCCGGGGTTGAATGACCCAGTCCTGAAGCACTCGTAAATCGGTAGGATCATATGAACTGCCATCAGGTTGCCTGGCATCAGGTTCTGCGGTAATTGTGTACATGACAATTTCACCCAGCCCGGTCGCGATAGGTCCCATCTCCGGTTCAATACCCTGTGGCAGTGAGCCTTTTATCACTGCCAAACGGTTATTAATAAGATTACGCGCAAAATACAGATCGGTGCCTTCTTCAAATATCACGGTGACTTGTGATAATCCATAGCGAGAGATGGATCGGGTGTAATCAAGATCCGGCAGTCCGGCGATCGCTCTCTCGATGGGATAAGTGATTCGTTGTTCAGATTCCAGCGGCGAATACCCGGGTGCTCTGGTATTGATCTGCACCTGTACGTTGGTGATATCAGGCACCGCATCAATCGGCAGCTTCTGAAAGCTCCAGATCCCAAGGCCAATGATAAGAAATATCATTGACAACATCAGGCCACGTCTCTCGATTGAGAGACTTAAAATATTATTAATCATGTCTGTTTCCTAAATCAGTGAGCGTGAGCTGCGCCGGCTTTTTCCAGATCAGCTTTAATCAGATAGCTATTTTCAGCGACGATGTCATCGCCCTGCCGGAGTCCGGATATAACCTCACTGAATTGACCATCATTAAGACCCAGTTGTAATGGCCTGACTTGATATTGATTACCTACTTTGACAAAAGCGACTGATGCGCCTTCAAACTGTTGTATGGCACTGTTAGGAATTCTTAGTTTGACTTCTGTTTGCTCGGTAATGGCTTCAGCCTCAACGAGCAAACCCGGAAACCAGACTTGCTGCTGATTATCAAGTGCAACGCGGGCAATCCGATAAGGGGCATCATCTTTGCTTGGCAGCAGTTGCTTTATCGTCGATTCATAAAATGTGTTGTTATGTAACAGACGCACTTTCTGACCGGGTTTTATATTCATGGCCTGTCCTGGAAAGACTTTGAGTTCAGCCCAAAGTGATTGGGTATTCGTGATCGTAAACAAACTTTGATCTGCCGCGACTTCGCCGGTATTGGCATCTTTTGCTGTAATGACACCTGAGATGGGCGCGGTTAAGTTATAACTCTGTAAGCTGTTGTTTGACTCAACACTGGCTAATAGCTGACCTTTTTTGACAGAATCACCAAAATTCACATAAACGCGGGTGATTTGACCCGGAAAACGTGCTCTGACTTGACTTATCTCATCAGGTGATAAAACCACTCTACCGTAGAGTTTGGAGGTGACCGATATTTGTCCGGCTGTAACTTCTGCAGTTACCACACCGTGTTTTTGAGCCATACCGTCATCCATTTCTACATGCTCACTACCTTCATCCTCAGCGTCGTGAGCATGCCCTTCTTCTTCGGGTTTTGATTCAGCGCTATGATCATGTTCATCCTCTTTTGGCATCGATTCATCATGGTTATCTTTATCATGTGTTATCTCATGATCATGCTGCTGATTTGATTCTGCTAGCTGGGCTTGTGCTTGTTGATCTGATTGAGGAGCCTCATGCGCATGACCATCTTCAGCAATGGCAGGTGACATGATGAGCAATATTAGCGCTGCTACTGATAGTAGGCTGCGCATGGGTAAAAAAACGAAATGTGATTTATTAAACATAGTTTTGTCCTGATTCATATTGCTTACTCTGCAGCTGTTAGCGGTTCGGCGGTGAGTTGTTCGATTTCTGTCTGATATAGCAATGCAGCCGTTGCAGCCTCAATGACACTACGTCTGGCACCTAGCAGGTCTTGTCTGACGGTAAGAAATTCCAGATAACTGTAGAGTCCCCGTTGATAACCGGTTTGCGTTTGCTCCAGACTTTTAGTGAGTTTGGGGATAATCTGTTGTTGCAACTTGGAAATACTTGCAATTGCTTGTTCACGCCCGGAATAGGCCCGATAAAGCTGAGCATGAAGTTGCAACAGCATATCTTGACGGCGATAGCTGACTTCATTACGCGCGGCCAATGCTGATTCAATATCCCCTTGCGCTCGCTGGCGGCTGAACAAAGGCACTGACACACCAGCAACTAACGCCGAATCATTCAGTCCTTCATCTCGCCTGATCCCAACTGACCAGGTCAGATCTGCAACTTGCTGAGTTCTGGCAAGACGTACTTGTGCATCACGAACCCGCGTTTCTGCAGCGAAACGTTCCAGTTGCGGATTTTGCTGGGCCTGATTAAATAAGGCTTCAAATGACATGGCCTCGCTAAAGGCAAACAATGAGCCTGTGGCGGTCTCAAAATTAGGTTGATAACTCCCCCACAAATTAGCGAGTACCACTTTGTTGGCTTCCAGCTGACGTTTTTCGGCAGCCAATATCAGTTCAGCCTGATTAACAGAAGCTTCGGCGCGGCCCAAATCTGCTTCAGCCGCGACGGCAGCACCTACACGTTTATTAACTTCTGTTAATGTTGTTTGTGCCAGTTCCAGCCCCGTCTCGGCTAGCTTTACACGCTCTTGGCTATTGAGCACTTCAATAAATTGTCGTGTTACCTGACCTAGCAAGTCCAGCGCTTTTATTTTGCGATCAACACGGACAACATCGCTTTGTTGTTCCACTAGTTCAACACGGGACAGTCTTTTATCCCCCAGTTCAACGACAGAGGAGAGAGTGACCGTGGTTTCAAGTGACTTGATACCGCTTAGTTCCCTGGTGCCAGCGAAATTTTCAATCTCAGCACCAACAACATATGCCGGTTTGAGATTGGCCGTTTTTTTCTGGGCTTCAAGTTGTTGCTGACGAATTGGAAAAACCTGTAATGCCGGATGTTGCGCCAGTGTTTGTTGCATGGCCTCGTTTAAACTCAACGTTTTCGTTTGTTGAACGTTCTCGGCTAATACCGGCGAGACAGAAAAGGCAACCAGCATCGAACAAAGCAATGCACGGATAGCAGGCGCACGCACATTTGTAGTGCGATCAAAGTGTATTTTCATGAAATTAGATCCTGTTTAACTGCAAACAACGGACTTACGTTAAGTCCGCAAAAACATCAGCAGTTCAAGATCTCGGAGGGCGGTACATACTGACTGTAAAGTCAGGTTTTGGCGATCTAGGGTGGAGGTTGAAATAATTGTCTGGAATAGCAGGAACATTAATTCCATCAATATTAAAGATGGCGATAAAATGTGAACACTGACAATGCATACAAAAATCACAATCGCCAGTACTTTGTGCATCATGCGAAGACGCATTGTTCGCTTGTTGAATTGCATTGGAATCATCAAGAACAAGCTGATGTTCTTGTGGTGTCTTGGAATCAGATGTATGAATGTCAGCCGCAACTATGCCTGATTGCATCACAATCATAAAGATGAGCATGTTGATAAATAATTTTACTGACATTCGTTAATTTTATTAATGGATTCTGATGTCTTAGTTAACAAGATACTAACTTAGTTCCCAAAAGATTAGCAAAATTAAAAGTTCTCTGCTGGGTCTGTGAGAGTCTGTCACTGTTTTTATGTAACAAACACAAAGTTTGTGATGATTTTGAATAGTGTATGAGATCTTATGCTCGGGGTCTCCGGATCTATAAACAAAACTAAGACACTATAATTCGCTAATACTGAGGCGAGAGAAATGTATTGGCTGAAAGATCTTGAGCTATAGAAATTCAGAAAGTGTTATGTATTCATATTTTCAACTAAAGCAGCTAATTATGAATAGATAGCATGTTGCTAAGTCCACTTAATATGTGCTCGAACTCAGTGCGTTCACCACGAAGCTTCTGTTTTCTGATTTGGTACCCACAACTTTTGGCGTCAACAGCACCCCCTGAACGACCTCGCCAGTTCCAGTCACAACCAGAATAGAGTGTTCCTAATGATCCATTACGATTCTGGTCATGATAAATATAATCACGAAGCTCAGATTTTGCTTGTTCAAATGATTCTCGAACAGCCAACGCCTGGAAAGAGAAGAGCGGCCCAGCGAATAGCGATAATACAGTTATGTTCATTAATCCCTTCAACTTCATTTTAAGGTTCATGCGATCACCCTCACGACACGACTGGCGCGAGAGTTACAAACGATGAAGATATCGATTGCCGGGGCAATTATCTCGAATTAACGCCCAGGTTTCTGTGGTCCGGTTTGGTTTTCCATTACGAAGAGGCTGCTGGGGCTTTTTTATCTTCCAGTTAGATGAGGTGAGTAATTTAGAAAGCCGACGCCAGGCACGGTCAATCGAGCTGATGGCCATTCGCTCACAAAACCGTTCGACAGCATGCCGGGTCAAGTGAATATCACCAATATGCGTTTTGATTGGCGGGTCCAGACAATCATTCGGTGTGATGTCGTCAACTTTTCCACTAAATTCTTCAACCCAGTCAGTTCGACGGGCCACTTTGATAGCAGCTTCAGCAAAACGAGTTTGAATAAAGCGGCCATTGAGATGCATATCAGTATTGGTAGTCTGTAACTTCTGAGTTTTTACGGATAGTACCTGAAGACACGTTCAGCTGCAGCTCTTTACCGGTTCGGTTCATTCCTACATACGTTGTATGCAACAAGATATATTTGATGGCCAATAACTCCGCCAGCTTATAAGGTTCTGACTGAGAGGATGGTATCGACACATGTATAGCCCGGACAGTCGTGATTCTTTCCCCATGCTGCACACGGAAAAATACGCGATATTGATTCTGGGATATAGGCTCGCGATGAACTGCTGTTTCTAAGATGGTAAGTGACATTGTGTATTCTCCTGGTTGAATGATTTGTGTCAAAACGACAAAACCATCAAACCACGGAACTAAAACCACGCAAGCAGCCTGAGAGCCCATTTCTAGGAGGGGTTGCGCGGATTACTTTCTATGTCATTCTTGTACTAAAACAGGAGAGATGTATGCTTGAATTTATCAACCACATGACGATTACACCATTGAATGCCATGGGTTATTACTTACTTGCTGGCGTGCTTCTATTTCACGATATGAAGCGAATCCGATGGTACGCAATGAGCCTTTTATGGGTTAGTTTTGGCACCTTTGACCGGGGATTCTTAATCGAGACAACTATGCTTGGATTTGCATTCATGCTGACGGAAGGCTTTTTTGATACTTATTTCCAACATGAGAAAGCGAAAGCGCAATCCAGGGCGATGAAAAGCAAAAAGTGAAACTGTGGGGTGTTACTCAAAGTAAGAACTACATCACAGTCTTTGTTTGACAATAAAAAGCCCACTCTTTAATCTTAAACTATCTTTGTAACCTTTGGTTGCACTGAAGAGTCATGTCACACTCCAAGCTGACACTATTCTAGAGAATCAGTAAGCTGATTCCTCACTACCCCACGGGCTTTGTCTATTCCCGTCGGGGATAAATGTATCCCATGGTTTCTATTTAACTTCACTTTTTAGGAGTACCACTATGGGATGCGTAGTCATCGAACATTTTCAAGAAATTGAATTTAACGACGCCGATTTCGGTAAAAATCTTGATGCTCGTGTTGATGCTCAAAACGACAAGCCGGCAAAGATTTCTCTTCACTCAAATTCTGTAGCAGCATTTGAATGTATACAAATCCATACGACTCGTCCGTTTACCACTGATAACAAGCAAGATGTTATTGATGGTGTGAGAATCAAAACAAGCTGGGGACAACATTTGGTTGTTTTCAATGATCAGGCATTAGACTTTTCTAAAGCCATGGACGCAGCATGCGCTCATCAGAAGATCAATGAAATCACAACGCTAACCTCACCGTATTGGCAGCAATGTCGTAAGTAATCATTTTTTTACCCACACGGGGACGCATACCCCCAGTGGGGCAATGCATTCCCGTTTATTTTTGGGTAATGCAAAGCCTGCGATATACGCTGACCTCACTGGTCATGATTTCTTAAATTCTATTTCATCATTCGAGATTAAAACGGCATAGCCGATAACACTGGTCATTTTGACCACTAAGCCAAACTGGGATGTTTCTATCCCTAATGGGATCGGCTGCATCCCCTAATTTATTAGGAGAAACAAATTGTGTCTACCTTACAAAATCAACGTCAAGCTAAAAGCCAAGCACTTCCATTTTTGTTTGAGCAACCAAAGCGAGTTGCGGTGTTTTGCCGTAACGGATGTCACTTTTCAATGGTTGCATCTGAGCATGATTACCATTCATGTCCAGCATGTAATTCACAAATGACAGCTACTGCAGAGGATGCGTATATGGAATCTCTGGAAAATGCCGGCAATGTTCAATAAGGATACGAGCAGTACAGTTTGCTTTATTGCGAAATACTCTCTCACTGAGAGGGTATTCCAAAACATCTGACCAGGTGTTTCGGAATGCCAGATTTCCTGATAACACATCATCGTTATCTTGAAGAGTATTCGGTCTCATCAAAACCGAACACAGATGCTTAACCTTAGAACGTTAAGCGATTTAACCCCAGGGGTGATATTCACCCATCTGGGGTTGAAATCATCCCTAATATTATGGAGTTTTCATTATGGGATGTATCAAGATAGATGTTTTTCCCGAGTTAGATTTTGAATCGGAAATGTTTGGTAAAAGTTTGCTTGGCTATATAGCTAACGATGAGCTTGAAGAAAATATCGAAATTGATGTTAAAGACATTATTGCCTATGAATGGGCACCGATACTGAAAGTTGACACTGAGACAAAGAAAAACGTCGCGGACATGCCACCAAATGGGATTCGATTATTGCTTTTAACAGGTGAAACGCTGGTGGCTTTTGACCATTGTTATAAAACCTTCGGTAAGTCGGTTGAAATGGCAAGGCGTCCACATGCGAACGTAGTTACTGCAAAGCGTTTATCGTTAGAAGAAGCAGGTCGACTTTCCTATATACCGGAATGTTTCAGAAGTAGTCGTTAGAAATTGTGAATTTAACCTAATACAGAATGTTGATTTATTAACTTTCTGTTTGTTGAGTAGATTGATTAACTGGCTTTAGAAAAGCACGGTATTTAATTTTCTTAATGATGCTTTCTGCTAAAGCTTCATCTTTGGCCAGCACAATTGCCCGGATGAGATCATCAGAAAGTAATTGTTTATTAGTTGAATGCACTAATTGAAGTCTGTTGGGTTTATTCATGTAAATGAGTATATCACCGGGCAACAATCACGAAAGGGGCTAAAAAGGGCTTTTGCATGCTTTTTTGCCTACATTAGCCAGACATCATTGGCTTTCCAAACCCACACGGGGATCGATATCTCCGTATGGGGTGTCGATCCCTCTTAAATTAAGAGGTATTTTTGACATGGAAACCTATCAAGTTATCGCTTTAAGCACATCGCATATTGAAGAGGATGATACCGGTGCTTTACGCATTGCAGCGTTTCAGACCAATATGGTGATGGAGCGGGAATCCGGCTTCTTTATTAAGCTGTATATGAACGATTTGGCAGGAAACCTCCGAGGAGATTACAGTCCTTCACTTTGCAAAGTTATTGAATTTGCTTTTAACAATGATTTTCAAATGATTGAACTTGACTCAGATGCAGAGGCCATCCCAGAGCTGGACCAGCACGACTGGTAAAGCATTACCCCTGGCAACAGGGGTATTCCAAAGCGTATTCACAGAGTATGTTTCGGAATAGATATCCAGTAGATAGCCAAATACTATCTATTTGATAAGTCAGCCGGACTTATTTAAAACCGGCCTCAATGTCCAAGCAGGACGCTGTTTGGATTCTCAAAACCCACAGGGGAAGTAACCTTCCCTTATGGGTTTGGCTGCTTCCCCTTTTTTATTATTGGAGAAGTAGTCATGGGATGGTGTTTTTCGACAGAATGGCGTTCAAAACAACAATTGGTTCAGTATCTTTCAGATGCAACACGGGTCGGAGAGGCACATGAACTTCTTAAATCAAGTGTTGTTGGCAACAATCACTGGTATCTGGCCAAAGTTAGAGCAACTGGAGAAATCTGGATTGGTCTTGATGCCATGCAAAGTGGCCGTGAAGATGGATGGGGCTATAAAAGCATGTCTGCCTCAGTCGGTCCGGTCGAAGTGAATTGTCCGCTTTCATTTCTAAAGGTCGCTGATGAACCAGAACCGGATAGTTGGGATGCTCAATGGCGTAAGCGAGTAGTGGTTTATCACGAAAGCAGACGACTGAAGGCTAAACGTAACTATGAAACCGGAATGGTTGTTCAGTATGGTGGAACTGATTATCGGTTAGATAGACCTGCCGGTAGTCGTCGAGGTTGGTATGTCAACAGACAACCTGATGGAACCGTGTTTCGTATGAATGCCAGACAACTCGGACAATCCGAGATAAGAGGAGCTGATCACTGATTAGTTCTAAATACTCTCTTCGTTAATATGAAGAGGGTATTCCAAAGCATCTGACCAGGTGTTTCGGAATATCGAATTCTTGACAGCATTTTATTGTTGTCCTGAAGAGTCAGTCGGACTTATCAAAACCGGCCTCAATGTCCAAGCAGCATGCTGTTTGGAATCCAAAACCCATATGGGAGTAACCCCCATATGGGCGGCTGCTCCCTTTAAAAAGGAGAGTAAGATGCAAAATACACCAGAGTTTGGAGCACCAAGAGCGTCAGATAACATGACAACCATGGAGCTACGAAATGCTAGAACGCCGTTCACACTTGAAGTAATACTGGATAAACTTCGGTATTACCTTAAAGCAACACTACATCATGACGCTTTAGAGTTACTTGAAAAGGCAGTTGATAAGGCCAAGGTAGACAAAGATTATTTTAATCGACTAGAAAGTGCACTGCTTCGAGGTTCAACCGTTGAAGGCCGAGAGTTATTCTCAGACTTTGGCGATTACTGGGCAAGAACGAGTGCGGTAATTCCATATTACCCACATCACGATGCAGTAAACAGCATTGATACCGCTTTATTTCACATCCGAATTGGTGATATGAAAGAAGCAATTGATGACTTTAATTTTCTACATAATCGTTCTGTGGATTAATAACTTTGACATGTAAGCTGAGTTACCCGGATATAACGGGATAAGAGAGGTTGATGATACATCAGCCTTTGAATACTCTCTCAAAGAGGGGGTATTCCCAAGCAGTCTATCGAGTGCTTGGGAATACTACGATTAAATAAAAAAAGGCTATTTCCCTTTTAAGTAGGAAACAGCCTTTATCTTGTCATTTGTCAGATTTGTCACTCTGATATAGTTGCAATGCCAAAATTAAAATCTGTAAAAACGTTTTAACCACAATAAAAGCGAAAAGTTTCATAAATGAATCCTTTAGCGCTTTGTGTGGTAAGCATTGATAGCTTAATACTATTTAACGACTAAGTATAGGATTTTACTTAGGGCCTTAATTTACTTCGACTAATTTTCTTAGTTGGAGACTTACCAACTATCTCTCTAATACCTTTGCTACGTGTATTTGCTAAAATAATGTCTCTTCTTAGGGATTCTTTAGCTTGAAAACGGAAGGTGGCATCAATAATTGTTCTTTTCTCTTTCTCAACAGATTCATCATAATTAGAGATACAGTCATTTGCGACAAGTTCATCCAGAGCTTCACGAATAGCTGATAGCTGTTTTGATGTACTGTTCTGATTGAGCATTCCAGAATCACGTTTAATTTCTAAATATGTAATTCTGAAATCTGGAGCACCTGCTCCAGCATTGAGATATCTGTCTGCAATTCTTTTATAAAGCCATCTGCTTAGCTGCTTTTTCATATCTATGACTAGTTCGTAGTTATACTGCCGATATCCGTAATTTTTAATTGCACTGCTAACTGCAGGACTCAACATCACAGCTGTCATTGAATTTGAATCATTTAAGTAGCGTTCGCGATCTGAAAATATGACTGCAGGTAGGATTGAGGTTCTTAAACTGGTTGTTCCATTAACAATAACTTCAATTTTGCAATCCTGCATGATCTCTAGGGATTGTTTGTATTCATCATAATTTCGTTCTTTACCGTGATTTTTTAGCTCACGTAAGATCATATTACCTGTGAATCGACACCATGTTTCAGCACTTTTTGGATTGAAAGTGCCGTGATCTTGGAGAATGAGGATTTTAAGAAAAATATCCTCTAATAATTCTTCACTTTCACTAGGGTAATAATCAATGGTTTTACCTTCACGAGTAATTGATGCAGGCTTTAATACCATTTCACATTGATCACCATCATTTGAAACAAACTTATGACGTAATGTTGGAAGTCGTCCATTTTCATCACGCATAGAAGCTTGTAGCTGTCTCGAACGTGAATACTTAGGAATGGAATCCCAGAAAGATATTAGATTAGATAAGTGTTTTGTCGGCTTTTCATGATTGAATACCTGGGCAAATAGCTCGAACTGTTGATTTTCTTTTGCCTTGTCTATTTCTTCGCTCATTATTCATTACCAGCATGATGAAGCGACCATAATCGCATAAATTTAGGATATGGCAAGATGGGGAGGTAAAAGAGTAATAAAGAAGGAAGAAGAGGAGAGGAAGAGATAATAAAGCTAAATAATTCAGATAGATATATAGCTGAAAATCTTTATTACCCAATACTCAGCAGTAAAATGAACGATGAAAAATAATCAAAATCCTTTTTACCCTATACATCTATCCTGTATACCCAGCACCTGAAAGGGTCTAAATCCTCTTTACCCAATACTTATAATCAGATTTTTAATACTCTAAATGACTAAATTCTGTGGATAATTCTGACTATCTTCATTACCCCTAACTAAAATCCTATTTACCCAACACTAAAATCCTATTTACCCCATACATAAATCTTGTATACCCAATACTTTTAGTATCAATAATTATTAATTGAACAACTTAGTTAAAAATCCTTTTTACCCAGTACCGGTGTAAAAGTTTGTAGGTGCATAGAAACACAGCTGTTTAAGATCTGCAAATTCAGTTTTAGATGCTCAACATAAATCCTCTTTACCCTATACGTCTGTAAAAATCTCCTTTACCCCATACATGCGTGTTCTAGTTATATTAAAACAAGTTACTTTACAAAACCCGCCTCAACTAGCTGATTAATAAGTAATTAAAACTGAGTGTTAGAAATTTGCTTTCTTCACTTTCCCTTATAAATCCTTAATACCCATAACCCCTCAAGCCGGTTATCGGACTGTACATAAATTCCCAGATCCTGCTTAAGCCCAGTAATAATGGGCGATTATACTTACTCATGAGGTTGGACATTTTCATGAAAGTTACCTATAAATCCTCAGATCCCCTTACTTGAATATCTGTATATGCAGGCGGGCAGGTGTACTCAATAAAATAAGTAATAACAGTTACTTATAGTGATATTCTAGACGAATGAAAAGCAAATAATAAGCTATAAATCCTCATTTCCCCATACCTTAGTAAGCCGCCTTCTTTAATACGAATTTGAACTAAAAAAGTGAAAGCTGTGATTCAGTTCATATTAGGTGTTTGACTTGAAAACTAATGAACGATATCTTCACGTAAACAATTTTTGTACCTGTCTTTTATGAGCCAGGTATGAAGTGTTCGTCCAACACTTAAATTGGACGCTCAACTATTCGTCTGTACGCAGATGATGTTACTGAATTGATTATCTGTAAGCAGATAATTCACCCATAGGGGAATACTTTTTCCCCTCATGGGCATAAGTGTTCTCCTTTTTTTTATCTGAGGAGTAACACTTATGACTGCAATCAATGTTCTTGAAGTAAGCTTTGAGGAATCGTCTGAGCAAACGCTGGAAGATACCATGCACGATCTGA
The DNA here is from genome assembly GCF_002299105.1 of Methylophaga sp. UBA678. NCBI lineage: Bacteria > Pseudomonadati > Pseudomonadota > Gammaproteobacteria > Thiotrichales > Piscirickettsiaceae > Methylophaga > Methylophaga sp. UBA678. The sequence goes on along the minus strand of NZ_DBNG01000025.1, from coordinate 9,112 downwards.
TTTTATTGTCAGATAGCATGACTACACCAGCTGGCAAAAAGACAATTGAAGCTGCAATTGAGGCTATTGCTGAAGAGCAACGTCGTAGAGCTGCTAAACCAGTTCTTGTCGCTATTTAGGCTTCCGCTGTTTAACTGCAGAAAGAGTTGTCCCTCCTCGGGGGGACAATGTATCTGCAATCTGAAAGGCAGTATCTCTGTCTTTATCCACCAACAACGCTTTTAAGATTTCATTGGCTTTTTGTACTTCTAAAGCCTCGCGTCCGCCGTGGATGACTTTCAGAGTTTTCTTTTTTTCTGCCATTTAGTTTTCCATTTTCAGGGGGAGCTTATGCAAGCAATTCTCAATTTAACAAAAGAAATGACCTGGTGCGAGTTTGCCGGTTCAATTTTTGGACTGCTGGGCGCTTTTTTGGTTGCCATGCAGACACCTGGATCAGAGTTTGGGTTTGTGTTCTTTTTAATTTCAAATCTTTTCTTTATCCGATTTTCAATAAGTAATCGTTATTTCGCACTGCTAGTGATGCAAGTGGGTTTTACGGCTACCAGCTTAATGGGGATTTATAACGGATTTATCGTTTAATCCTTCAATGTCTTAACAGTATTCTGTTAAGAATTATTTAACCCTGAGGGTCACAAACCCTCACAGGGTTTTGGCCTTTGATTAGTGAATGGAGATCATTATGACTGAATCTAAATTTATTACTGACAGAGGCCATGCCGTAACCATTGAAGAGAAACTGGCCAGTATTCCGTATGGCTGGTCCGGCCAGATAGATGTTACCGGTGTGGAGGAGCGAGAAGGGCATGTATATGCATCTGAAGCTCCAAAATTTTATGGAACCTACTGGGTTCTCGAAGATGGTACCGAAATGTGGCTTGAGGATTTTCTCGATGCAACTGTGGCCAATAGTTTTGCTGAACAAGTGAAGCAGGCTGCAATCATAAAAATCCAACACAGACATTAAGTAAGTTAAGCTCAACATCTAACGTCCTTCAGTTTCCCGGAGGGCGTTTTTTTTTGACCTAAATAAATCATAGTGCTTATAGTGCCTGATAAATCAAAAGGTCAGATATGAAATCTATAACAGCTACCAAAGCACTTTATATAAAACTAGGTGAGGGTGGTGGCTTAGCGCATGATTGTATTGAAAATGGATATCTTCAAATTCGTTACGAAGGTGTAAATCATGAGATGTGTATGCAAGGACGTTGGGAAGAAATAAAAAACACCTTTCCCTATGGAAGTAATGCCAGCAGTAAGACACATCATCGCAATCAAGTTCAAAAATTTTATGAAGAGCCTGAAACTACTTTGTGGGTAACCTTCCACGGCGGGGCGCTTTACTGGTGCTTCTCAAAACAAGAAATCACTTTTAATGATGACGATACTAAGACGCGTCCTGTAATCAATTCATGGCAAAATACAAACTTAAAAGGTGAAGACTTAATCACTGCTGTACTCAGCGGAAAACTATTAGCCACTCAAGCTTTTCAAGGCACAATTTGTGAAATAAGAGAACTGAGCTATTTACTACATAAAATAAACGGAACAATTGAGCCACACATAGCGAAAGCTGAAAGCGCTTTGGAAGACCTGGTTCTAGCAAGCATACCCATTATCAAAAACCTTCACCATGATGATCTAGAAATCCTGACTGACCTAATCTTTCGTCAGGCTGGATGGCAACGAACAGGTGTGAGTGGAGGAACACTAAAAGATATTGACCTAGACCTCATCTCACCCATAACAAGTGAAAGGATTGCTGTTCAGGTTAAATCAAGAGCAAATGCAAGTAATTACAATGATTATAAAATGCGGTTTGAAACAATGATTGGCTTCAATAAATTTTATTTTGTTACACATTCACCGACCCAACAGTTAATTAATCAGCTAAATAATGATGATGAAGATGATGGAATAATATTTTGGGACGCTTACAAGTTAGCAGAGTACTCAGTTAAAAACGGTCTGACAGGCTGGTTGATTAACAAAGCCACATAAAAAACTAGGCACAATAAATGGAAACACTGCTTGAGCATGGAGTTTAAAAATAAAAATATTGAATCTTTGACCTTTCCAAAGGAGCTGGTTAGTGTCCTGTCTGGATTCAACAACAAAATACTATCATCACTAGAAAATGATGGAACTCCAATTGAAAGTGGAATTTTTAGTATTGGCAAGCTGGAAGGTGATGATCTTTTTGTCTATACCATATTCATTTGGTGTACCAGCATCAATGAAATCATTGATAGTCTCAACCTGGTAATAAATGACCTGATCTCTCTTCCGGATAATTACTTAAAATGGTCAGGGGCACCAGAAACGCGGATTTACCTTCTTGTAAGGACATACTTCAATGAATTCTTTCGTAGCAGGGAGGTTTTTGCTGAAATTCTACATGGACTTAAATCTCAGGGAAAATTAACGAAGGAGGAAGTGAAATCGATTAAGAGTTCTTACCATATTGCTGTTGAAGGAATGATAGCTACTAGAAATAGGTTTGTTCACAGCTCTCCAGGATGGAAAGGAAAAGACCACTTTGATCTTGTTCTTGTTGAGGCCAATAGAGAAAAGGGGATGAGTTTAGCTAGTGAAGAAATACGGGATATTTTGAACAATAACTGTCAGAGGTTTATTCCTATCTTTTATAGCGAAGGCATGAGAATGAGAGATTTAATGCAAAAGTTTATGAATGATATGGTTCTCACACTCAGAAACTAAATCGAATCAAGCAGTACAGCTTAATCTACACACTTACTTCAAGCTGTAAATGCTATTACTGACTTTAATCTTTTTTCCTCCTTTTTAACCATCTAAACATTGCCTAATCATATCCAATGATTCGGTAAGCCTTGATTTTACATCTTTTGCTGTAAATCGTAATATCCGCCAGCCATGCAGTGTAAGCAGGTTTTGACGTTCACGGTCACGTTGAAATTTATCTTTGAATGAATGGGCCGTGTGGCCATCCAGTTCGATCGCAAGATTATGAGCAGGGAAGGCGATATCAATTTGAAACTTTCTACCAGGTATCGCACCTTCCAATTCCCATACGCATTCTGGCCAGTATGCCTGGCAACATTCAAAAAGAACTCGTTGTGGGGATTTTGTCTTTGATCGCTTTCTACCGATACCAGTAGGTAGTTTCTTAGTCTGCTTTATACCTGCTTTATTTAGCAGCCCTAAACGTAAAGCATCTCTCTCAGTTAGTCTGATAGTCATCTATTGTCACTGTTCAATAAATACCTTCAGAGTCTCATGGATCACTATTCACGCAAGGTTGATTATGAGAGAGACTTTATCCTGTTCAGACCTTCATCAGTTAACTTAATCAAAGCAGAGAATGGCCTTGATTGATAACCAGTCGGAGCCTTATCGTAAACTTGCTCTTTCAACCCAGTATCACTTAGTCTCATAACCATTCTTCTCACGGTAGCGTGATTACTCTCAAGACTAGTAGCCAATTGCCCTATGTAATGTGGTTTCGATTGCAAAAGGCCCAAGATAATGAGTTGATGAAGATTCAACCCCATCCTTTTTGCCTTTATCAGTGAATTGACATTGCTTTTCAAGTTCAAATTTTACAGTCTCCCACCTTGATTATCGTGTTTTACTGAACGCCCTGTTTGAGCATGGCGGCATGACATTTCAGGTTCGCCAGAATGCCCTCAACACCAATTTCAGGACGATTCTTCATTAATTGAGCCAGAAATAGCCCACGAATTTCATAAACATCACTGGCCGTGATTGGCACAGCTATTTGATTGTAATCTTTGGCTGACATATTCAAAAAGTAGTTTTTACCCTGATTTGCGATCAGTAATCGCTTGGTATTGTCTGCACCGTAGTTGGAAAGTTCTACTTTCGGCAACAAACCAAACATCACCGCGGCAACACTGGGTAGATCACTTCGAGTGATCTGAATGCGTAACTTTTGATTCCAATTGTACTGTCGAGTGGCCACTGACATGGCACCATCAACGGCAATCGTTGCGTCCCCGCCACGGGTTTCATCATAGGCAAAATAGAGTGCTGATTGTTTGCCATAGACGTGATGACCGACAAAATTGCGTTTTTCAGAGTCCGGTTGTTGTCCACCAGCAGGTTGTTGGTGTTCTGCTTCTGGTGCATTGGGATGTGCCACTGTTCTGGCCGGTGCTGACTGATTAACAGTGGATTGCTGGACGGGTTTTGATTGAGCTACTGACCGTTGCTGTCTTGGTGGTGGTGAATCCATATTGTTCTGAGCAGGAGGTGCATCGAGCATCGGTTGTCCTTTGGGTGCTTGTTCGACAAAAACCATTTCAGGCTGATCTTTGTAATGAGCCAGAATACTAATCACATCATCACGTGCCTGAGTGTTCTTCTGGCAATATTCTAATGCTTTAGCAAACATAGCTACCTTACTGACAGCAGCCAAGCCTTTATGAGACAGGCGAAGTTTAATACCTGCAGTGGCCAGCGTTTGGTTAGTAGAATCAAGAGTGAGCGTCGTCATAAAAACCTCCGTTAAAATGTATTTATGACTGTCATATTATAACACAATCACGGTTACGCAACCCCCTAGCCAAACCCACGCCCAGCGCCATGAAAGCTCACTTTTTGCTAGCTGCGAAAATCTTTCTATTTTGTTTTTCTTTTTTGTCTTTTTTACTGCTTAATTCAATCTATTTACCGCTACGCGGGGTTCATCACGGCAGGTGAAATAGGCCGTTTAACGGCTTAACAGTTTTTAAAGAATCGAAATACGATCACATCGGCAGAACATAAGAAAAGGAGTGATGTTTCAGGTGAGGTGTTAACTTTTGCTTAAATAAGGTTGTGTTATATTATCCCTACTAATATTCAATATTAAGGGCAGTTTATGAACATGGCGCCAGAGCTAATGAAGCTCGTTGAACGTTTTGAAGACGTGTATTTGCCATTACGAGACCAACAGCATGCCGTGGCAGATTTTGTTCGTGGGGATTCGGAATATCCGTACTGGGCGCATCTGAAAGCTGACCGGGAAACGGTAGCTGCTCACATCGAATTGTTGGAATACCAAGAGGACGATATGGATGCTGGCGGCACAACGTCGATGCCTGCGGTCTTGGGTGTACCGTATGGCATGCTGGCGGAAGTACGTGCGATTAACGATATGCGGGACAATCTCGCATCGTTTTTGCGTGAGACCGACAAGGGGGTAACTCCCGAGGGTCAGCGATTGAGCAAGTATCTACTGGATAAAGTTGGACTACGCCGGTTTAATCGTAAAGTGGCGGGGCGAACCTTTCGTGTACTTGATGGACGACCAGAATCTATCAGTTTTACCTGGTCACAATCAACTACTACGCATAAATTGTCACGTGATGAGGCTGTTGCGGTCGCTGTGCGTAAGATTGTGAAGACGCGAGATAAAAAGCAGCTCAAATTGCTGCAATCTGAGCAATCTTTGCTAATGGAACTGCCAGAAGGTGAAATTCTGGCCAGAGTTTACGAGCCTTCCCCTCAGCCAAAAATGAATATCATCATTGATGGAAAAAGAATGCCGGTTACAACGGCCCATTTACCCCTGTTTTATCCTGCAAAACCTGGTGAACGTTTGCCGGTGATCATACCGCTGCCCAAAAAATGGGAGCAAAGACTGCGTGTACGGCGCAGTGATGCTACATTGGATGATGTACCGCTTTGCCCAATACTTAATATCCATCGTTATTTACCTGAAGAAAAACTAAAGAAGAAGAAATGAATTTTGCACAAAAAACACTATTACCGTCGGCTGTTATAGACAGTGCTGTAACTGTGGCAGCAATTTTTAAGTCTGTGACAGGTATGGACACATTAGAGGTTGCAATGTTTAAAGACATTAGCCATACAACTATACTGAACTTTGCAAATCAGGTACTGAACCAGAAAATTGTGATGCTTTGATTAAGTTTGGTATTGATCCATTAGTATTCCTGTAAAACAAAGGCTATGAAGATGCTATAAACACAAAAGAAAACTCTAAAAAACCTGTAAGAAATAAAGAGTTTCAAAATTTACTTACAAATACGCTACAGATTATGGAATCACTTTGTCAGATAGTTATACTCTCGTTGGCCAGAGCCATAACGCTAATAACAGGGAGGTTAAACATGCTCGAACAAAACATCGTTAAACTAGCAAAAAGCACGCCTAGAGGCACTTAAGATCCTTACAGAAGACTACATCGAGTTTATGGACGTATACGTGCTTTACAGCGAAATTAAAGGGCTGGTAGAACTGCGATTCATGAACCCCAACCACCTTTCCGATGACGCAATAAATGAAATGATTTTTGTCGACAACCTGGCATCGTTAATTATGAGATCTGTTAATCTGGAAGCCATTAAAGTCAGAACTGAACAAGGTGCCCGATTAGATGAATACATGGCCATGAATGAACGAGAGCTTGCAGACTTGATATTCAAGCACGGGGGCAAATTTAACAAGCCGGATGCAATTTCCATGGCCATGCATCGTGGAATTCTGGATGACGTTAAAAACGAGCTTGCCTGCTATAAAGTATAGAACAGGCTGAGACTCCAAGATCCAAACATTAATTAATAGTAAATGTATGTAATAGGTATATTTACCACTTACATGTAGTACTACATAGTGATACCATAACATGAAGAAAAAGCATTTAATAACGTTGAACCAAATATTTTCCAGACCGGTTAGTGGGAATATTAAATGGTCCGATATAGAAAAGCTCTTTGTTGAGCTAGGTGCTGAAATTAGTGAACGTGAAGGATCACGTGTTGAGGTGTTTCTCTTCGGACAGGTGCGTGTTTTCCACCGGCCACACCCAAGGCCAGACACTGATAAGGGTGCTGTTTCGAGTATTCGAGAATGGTTAAAAAGCCAGGGGGTCAAACCATGAGCAAATATAATGTAATGAACGTCGGTGGCTATAAGGCCGTGGTCAAATACGATCCGGAAATTGAAATGTTTCGTGGAGAGTTTGTTGGCCTTAATGGCGGTGCTGACTTCTATGCCGACGACACGGGTGGATTGAAGCTCGAAGCTATGAAATCACTCCAAATCTTTCTTGATTCTTGCAGAAAACGTGGTATCAAGCCCACAAAACAGTTTTCGGGTCGATTTAACGTTCGTATTTCTCCATCGTTGCATGAGCGTCTGGCCATCACCGCAGAATCAAAAGGGATTAGTATAAACAGGCTAGTTGAAGACGTTTTAGATGAAAGGGTAAGAGCCTAAATGCGAGGAAGTAGCGCTAACGAGATCAGGGCCGTTAACGACAATGGATGAGCGCGGGTCGATCTTATAATCGATGGTGACTAGCGGACGTTCCTCGTGCCCAAGAATATCCTTAAGCTCATCTTGGGCTGCCTCTTCAGAAGCTGATTGATTTCGCCAACTGTAGTAGTACGCTCAACTTCAAATACGCAGTCAGTCAAAGAAGCATTTGCCATTGGCACATGTAAAGCATGACCATTGATACGTCCTTTCAAATCCGGAAAAAATTTCTGTGATAGCTGTGGCCGACCCCGTTGTCGTCGGGATCAAACTTAAGCTGCTGGCGCGAGCTCGGCGCAGATCTTTGTGTGGCTGATCAAGAATACTTTGACTGTTGATTAAGCACTGAATAGTTGTGATAGAGCTGTGATGAATACCGATCTTTTCATGGATTACTTTCACTATCGGCGCCAAACTGTTAGCAGAGCAAGACGCAACGGTAACGATCTGCAGTAAAGGTAATGGCTCAGCTTGTTGGTTGATTAGAAGATTATAATAGCTTCCATTCGCACAACGGATTGAAAATGATATCCTCGCTAGACTAGTCGGCTCTCACATGGAAAATTAGTACTCTTCGCTATAGTAAGGGTAACTTCAGAGGCTATTTTCTTTACCACAAGTACGAGCAATTGATAATATCTAATGTAAACGTATTGTGGCTAACATTGGATTCTATTCAACGATACTCTAAAAATACAGTTGATAAGTTCAAACTTCAATACGTTGATTCAATGTCAAGTAGTTTTAACTAAATCAGCTCATTAATTAATGGTTAAGGGAGAACATATATGACAGATGTCAATCTTGATCTCAGCTCAGCTGATAAGCGTCGAACGCTTTGGGTTGTTCTCATTCTCAATGTTGCTATTGCAGTGGGATTTTTAGTGACAGGATATGTTGGTAATTCTAACGCTTTAATTGCCAATGGTCTGGACAACACTTCCGATGCTATTGTTTATGGATTAAGTCTACTTGCATTGAGCCGCTCACGCGCATGGAAACGCGGGGCAGCACGTTTTTCCGGTTTCATGTTGCTAGTTTTTTCTGCCGGGGTCGTGCTGGATGCCATTCGTCGTTACTTTGAAGGGTCTGAACCAACCGGGGCAATGATGATGTCAATGGCTGCCGTTGCAGCGGTCGTGAATCTCTTATCACTTTATTTGCTTAAAAAAATGCAAAGTAAGGATGTGAATCTTCGTGCAGCTACTACCTTCAGCATTAATGATTTCGTCGCAAATGGCGGGGTAATTCTGGCGGGCATTGTCGTTATATGGACAGATTCCAATTTACCCGATTTACTTGTCGGGGTCGCAGTAGCAGGAATTGCACTGTATGGCGCTATCAATATATTACGCGATGCCCATATGGACATTCATGAGGAACAAGGAACCAAGCATCGTGGGAAAAATAATTAAAAGATCTGTATTGGCTGTTTATGTATGAAATTAATTTGATGCGCTATTTTATTCGTATGCTTGTGTTAAATGTTTTTTAACACAATAGTTATATCCAAATTTAAGGATATGGTAAGAGATGTATTATAAAATGTTTTAAGGCAGCATCATAAATTAGTCAGTAAAAAGATTTATAAATGATTGTTCTGGTAATCGACTTTATCCCTGCAATTTTCTTCTCTATGCCCGATTTTTATAAGATGTTAGAGAGCTAGATTAAATGATTTTAAAGCTTCCGCTACGGTATTTTTAATTTTAGGGTAAGCGGATTAAATTGTTTATCTTAACTTTGCATGGGAGGAGTGAGGCAATCCTACATCTCATCGAATTATTTGTTTGGTGTTCCAACTTACTGGTGATGCAAGCTTCCTTCGCTAATTCCAGCAAGA
>NZ_DBNG01000004.1:26353-82427 GCF_002299105.1 Methylophaga sp. UBA678 | reverse complement strand
CGCGCCTACGAAATGAACTCAAAAGCGATTTCTACTTCCGATCAAATGCTGCAGTACGCCAGCCAAAATCTCTAGTTACAGCACTTGGCTACCTGGTCCCCCACCAGGTAGCCTTTTTTCTTTTTCAATATTCACTACCTCACTCATTTTTGGCACGAACTCTGCAGCATTATTTCATGTGAAGTTGGTTTTTTCGGAGTGTCAAAATGAAAACAGTTGCCCCATTTTTAGTATTTCTTGCTGTGGCAATGTTATCGGGTTGCTACAACAATGAAGTCAAACGTGACCCTGCGTTTGCTGCTGTTCGTCCTGCTCCTATTGAGCCACAAGATAATTATGACGGTGCTATTTTTGACGCACGCAATAATATTTCTCTATTTGAAGATTATCGTGCAAGACGAGTCGGCGATATTTTGACGGTGAAGCTGGAAGAGCAGACTGATGCCGAAAAAGAAACAGAAACTACTGTCAGTAAATCAAATAGTAACAACATCGATAATCCAACATTGTTTGGTACTACTCCTCAATTCAATTTGCCCAGTCAGTTACCTTTAGCCAACACAACAGATAACAATTTGGCATTTGGTATTGGCTCTAACTCAGATTTTACTGGTGCGGGCGACAGTGATCAGAATAACAAACTGAGCGGTAATATCAGTGTTTCGGTTGTAGAAGTACTGCCAAACGGCAATATGGTGATTCGTGGTGAGCGAGTCATCACTATCAACCAAGGCAATGAATATATTCGGTTGTCAGGCATGATCAGTCCCAGAGATATTGAGGCCGATAATTCTATTTCGTCTATCCGCATTGCCGATGCCCAGATTTCTTATGTAGGAGATGGTCCGACTAATGATGCCAATGTGATGGGCTGGTTAAGTCGATTCTTCGTCAGTGCATTAATGCCTTTCTAAAGGGTGAAAGTTATGAAGTTCAAAGTGTTTGTCGCATTTGCGTTAATAATGAGTTCGGGTATGGCTTATGCCGAACGGGTCAAAGATCTAGCCTCAATTGCGGGTGTGCGAAATAACCAATTAATCGGTTATGGCCTTGTGGTCGGCCTCAATGGTACGGGTGATAAAACCAAGTTTACCGGCCAAAGTTTACGAAACATGCTGGTAGAAATGGGCATCAATATTCCACCAGGCACCGACCCAAAAAGTAAAAACGTTGCAGCCGTTTCAGTTCATGCCGATTTGCCGCCTTTCATGAAGCCTGGACAAACCATTGATATCACCGTTTCTTCTTTAGGGGATGCGAAAAGCTTACGTGGTGGTAGTTTATTGATGACCCCTTTAAAAGGGGCAGATGGACAGATTTATGCCATGGCACAAGGCAATTTAATTGTAGGTGGTTTTGGTGCTGACGCAGCTGATGGTTCACGCGTTACCGTCAATATTCCCAGTGCTGGTCGTGTGCCTAACGGTGCAACCGTCGAGCGGGCGGTCAGAAATGCATTGAATGTAGGAGATTCGATTATTCTGAATCTACATAGCCCTGACTTCACCACCGCCAGTCGTTTAAGTGATGCGATTAACCATACTCTGGGTAAAAACACGGCCTTTTCGATGGATGCTTCTTCCGTAAAAGTCAATGCGCCACGAGATCCTAATCAACGAGTACCCTTTTTATCACTGATTGAAAATTTAGAGCTGAGCCCAGGTGAGGCCCCTGCCAGAGTCGTGGTTAACTCACGCAGCGGAACGGTCGTGATTGGTCAGCATGTCAGAGTGAGTCCAGCTGCTGTCACTCATGGCAACTTATCAGTCACTATTTCAGCAAATCCTGAGGTTAGCCAGCCTGAACCGTTCTCACAAGGACAAACCGTGGTGACGCCTAACTACGACATCAACATCACGGAAGAAAATAGTCGTATGTTTGTGTTTAACCCGGGCGTGTCACTGGATGAAATCGTACGTGCTGTAAACCAAGTCGGCGCCGCACCTGGTGATTTGGTCGCCATCCTTGAGGCTCTCAAACAAGCGGGTGCGCTTAAAGCAGACTTAGTGGTCATTTAATCATGGCTTACGAATCGAATATTGCCCAGTCCGCTGTTGACTTTCATGGTCTGAACCAACTGCGTCAGCAAGCGGTGAAAGGTAGTGATGCTGAGCAAACACTTAAGCAGGTGGCTGGTCAGTTTGAGTCTTTATTTGTGAATATGATGCTCAAGTCCATGCGCCAAGCCAGTTTAGCTGAAGGCATGTTTGATTCGACACAAAGCAAAATGTATCAGGATATGGCTGATCAGCAACTGGCCTCAGATTTATCGATGCGAGGTGGTCTGGGACTGCAAGATGCCATCATCAAACAGCTAGGAAGTTATCAGTTGCAGTCCTCTCAACCAGCGAGAACGGATCAATCATACAGTTATGACACAGTGACTATTCGGCCAGCACTTGCTAAGAAAGTGAATGAACTGATGATCAAACAAATCCGTGAGATTCATGCAGAAAACGGTGAGATTGAGACAAAAGCAGACTTAATGAATCTTGGGGAAAAGGTTTTTAATTCACCCAAAGATTTTGTGCAAACCTTGTGGCCGTATGCACAACAAGCTGCAGATAAAATAGGCGTGTCGCCTGAAGTAATATTGTCGCAGGCTGCACTCGAAACCGGCTGGGGTAAATTTGTATTAAAAAGCAAAAGTGGTGAAACAAGCTTTAACCTGTTTAACATCAAAGCGGATAAAAGCTGGGACGGAGAGCGTGTCAGTAAAGTGGCACTTGAGTATCGTGATGGCAAAGCTTACAACGAGGCTTCTCAATTCCGTGCTTATGATTCTTACCAAGATAGCTTCAATGACTACGTTGAGTTTTTACAAACTCAACCACGCTACCGTAACGCATTGCAGCACACCAATGATGCTGAAGCCTTTGTTGAACACCTGCATAAAGCAGGGTTTGCAACCGATCCTCAATACGCTGACAAAATAAAACGCATAATGAATAGTGACATTCTGGCACGAATTTCGCTGGAGTCAGACCATGCATAATCACGCTGACGAGTTAAGGAGCATGCCATGAGTCTGCTAGGGATTGGGACATCGGCATTATTAACAGCCCAAGGTAATTTATCGACGACAAGTCATAACATCAGTAACGTCAATACTGAGGGATACACTCGCCAGCGTGCTGACCAAGCCACCCGTACACCTGACTACAAAGGAGATATGTATTTTGGTACGGGTGTACAGATAACCTCGGTTGAACGTGTTTATGACACCTTTCTGGCGAGCCAGGTTAGAACGTATACCGCACAAGAAGCAGCCCAAAGAAGCTATCTCAGTTATTCACAACAGGTAGATGATCTACTTGGTTCGGAAGACTTAGGTCTGAGTACAGGCATCAGTGAGTTTTTCAACTCAGTAAATGAGGTGGCAAACGATCCTACCTCTATAGCGGCCAGACAATTGATGCTGACCCGTGGTGAACTCTTAGCGAATCGTTTTAACACCATGGACTCACAGCTAACAAAGCTAGACGAGCAGGTTGATTACGATATCACCGTTGCCATTGATGACATCAATAATCTGTCGAAAAGTATTGCCGAGTTAAATTCGGCCATTACTGCCGCCACAGGTGCTGGTGGATCACCGAATGATTTACTTGATAAGCGTGACAAACTGATCACAGATCTTTCCGAGATCGTCTCAGTGAATGTTATTGAGCAATCAAACGGCACCACAAATATCCTGATTGGTAATGGCCAGGCCCTTGTCGCGGGCACAAAAAGTATGGCTCTAACGACGGTTACGGATACCTCAACCAGTCCACCAAGATTAGGTATTGGCTACGGTGATAGTAGTACGAATATTACCAGTCAGTTATCTGGTGGTACCTTAGGTGGGGCTTTGGATTTCCGTGACACGATTATCGATGATGTGAGAGCGGAGCTTGATGTGTTGGCACAAGCCGTTGTGGAAGGTTTTAATGCTGTCCACAACAACACGACGAATATTGCCAATGGCGGTCAGGGTTCAGTTGATTTGGATGGTAATGATGGTGGGGATTTCTTTAACCCGGCAAATATTACCGCTGCCACGATCTCCTTGGCAATCAGTGATCCGCGTGCTATTGCCGCTTCCTCTAAATTTGATGCGGCAACAGGTACGATAAATATTTCTGGCTCTGGCAATAACGAAAACGCTTTGGCGCTGGCTAATCTGGAAACAGATAAAACGCTCGTGACCATTGCCCCCGGTGTAACTCGTTCCCTATCAGAAGGTTATGCCGTGCTGGTGTCTGATGTCGCCACCAGAACTCAGCAAGCAGAAGCCAGTCAGGAAACACAATTAGCATTGTTGCAGCAGACCGAACAGCGTTTCGACGCGGTAGGCGGTGTAAATCTGGATGAAGAAGCCGCTCAGCTGATCAAGTTTCAGCAAGCCTATCAGGCGGCATCACAGATCATTATTGTGTCCAATACTATTTTTGATTCACTGATTAATGCTGTTTAGGAGATTATCATGAGAATTTCTACATCCTATATTCAACAGCAAAGTGTTGATACGATGCTGGCCCAACAAAAGCAGTTGGCGGATACCCAGTTACAAGTCTCAACGGGGCAACGAATTCTAAGACCGTCAGATGACCCGGTGGCAGCAGTAAAGTCATTGAACTATCAGCGTGAAGTCAGCATCAACGAACAGTATCAGGCGAATGCCGATGTGGCTAATAACAAACTTAATGCCGCTGAAAATGCCTTAACCAGTGCAACAAATATTGTTCAACGGATCCGTGAGCTGGCTGTGCAAGCACTTAATGACAGCAACGATGCCAATGCCCGAGCAGGTATCGCAGAAGAAATTGATGAGTTGAATAAGTCTCTCGTGAGCCTGGCGAACACCACAGATGCGAACGGCGAGTTTTTATTCTCTGGTTATCAATCTTTTACACAAGCGTTTGACACTACCACATTTGCTTATGGCGGCGATGGTGGGCAACGCAGTATGCGTGTAGGCAGCGATTATTCTGTTGAAGCAACCTTTCCCGGCGATGAGCTATTTGTTATCACCAATGCCGACACAACTACTCAGGCGGTTTTCCAAACCATTGATGATTTTTCTACCGCGCTTAAAGCCAATACTATAGGCACAGCCCCTAATAATGGTGAGTTTCTTGATAATATGTCGACAGCCATTGATTCATTAACGACAGCAAGAACCGCTGTAGGTGCCCGAATCAATTCAATAGACCAGCAACGTAGTATTAATGAAGACAGCTTAGCTAGTCTGGAAACGAGCCTAACTAAACTTAAAGACTTGGATTATGCCGAAGCCATTTCACGCTTAAACTCGCAAACAACGGGTTTGCAGGCGGCTCAACAAGCCTATGTCAAAGTGCAAGGACTGTCCCTCTTTAACTTTTTATGAAACACTGACATTTTTACACTCGTCAGTTATAAAAATATGAAAGCAGTAATCCTGGCTGGTGGTTTAGGCACCCGTATCAGTGAAGAGTCCATCAATAAGCCGAAACCAATGATAGAAATAGGTGGAAAGCCTATTCTTTGGCATATTATGAAAATCTATTCCTATCATGGCGTGAATGATTTTATTATCTGCTGTGGATATAAGGGTTATCTCATCAAGGAGTATTTTGCGAATTATTTTTTGCATATGTCAGACGTCACGTTTGATATGCAAAATAATAAAATGCATGTACATGAAGCGCATGCGGAGCCTTGGAAAGTAACCTTAGTGGACACAGGTGACAATAGTATGACGGGCGGGCGTATTCGTCGGATCGCCGATTATGTCAAAGATGAAGACGCTTTCTGTTTAACCTACGGTGATGGTGTCGGTAATATTGATATAGCTGGCAGTATCGAATTTCATCAACAACATGGAAATCTTGCCACGGTCACGGCTGCTTATCCACAGGCAAAATTTGGCGCCTTGGATATTAAAGATGATTGCGTGATTAACTTTCAGGAAAAACCCAAGGGTGATAACAGTATGGTCAGTGGTGGCTTTTTTGTGTTGTCACCCAAAGTGATTGATTACATCAGCGACGATAAGACGAGTTGGGAAGGCCGACCATTGGAGAAATTAGTAGCTGAAAAACAGTTACGAGTATTCCGACATGAGGGGTTTTGGCAACCCATGGATACGCTTAGAGACAAACAGCACCTTGAGCACTTATGGCAGTCAAATCAGGCACCATGGAAAGTGTGGTGATTGATAAGACTTTTTGGCATAACAAATCCGTTCTGATTACCGGACATACCGGTTTTAAAGGTAGCTGGTTGAGCTTGTGGTTAACTCAGCTTGGCGCCAAAGTAACGGGTTATGCGCTTGCGCCAAATACCACACCTTCAATATATGAAACTCTCGAGTTAGAGACAATTATCAACTCTGTGATGGCAGATATTTCTGATTTATCAACGCTATCTGAACTTGTGAATCAGACACAGCCCGATGTGGTGTTTCATCTCGCTGCACAGTCATTAGTTAAACCCAGTTACCTTGTTCCTGTTGAAACCTATCAAACCAATGTGATGGGGACAGTCAATCTTCTAGAAGCCGTCAGACATTGTCCCAGTGTTCAAGCTGTGGTCGTGGTGACCTCAGATAAATGTTACGAAAATCATGAGTGGTCTTGGCCATACCGCGAAAACGATCGGTTGGGTGGGCATGACCCATACAGCAATAGTAAAGGCTGTGCCGAGCTTGTCACCAGTGCCTATCGACAGTCCTTTTTTATGGGTAATAAAACTGCCGTCGCTAGTGCGCGTGCCGGTAATGTGATTGGTGGCGGTGATTGGTCTGAATACCGGTTAATCCCAGATTTAATAAAGGCCAATCAGACAGGTCATTCGCTTGAGATTCGTCATCCGCGAGCTATTAGACCTTGGCAGCATGTATTGGAGCCTTTATCAGGTTATTTATTACTGGCTCAACACATGGTTGAGCGCGGTGCGGAAGTAGCTGATGCATGGAATTTTGGTCCTGCTATGGAAGACACGAAGCCTGTAGATTATATTGTGGAATTTGCTCAGCAGCGTTGGCCGTCTCTTGATTGGTTTGCACCTCAGCATAACGAGCATCATGAAGCATCAATACTGATGCTCGACTGTAGTAAAGCCCGACAACAATTAGACTGGCAACCTGTTTGGCATATTGATGATGCACTGTCTCTCACATTTGACTGGTATGATGCTTTTTATTCTGGAAAGCCCATGCGCGAGATAAGCCTGCAACAAATTCAGCAGTTTGTTCAGGCGAGTAAGCGAGCTCGATAACATAAAGCAACATTATGAACCCAATGTATTCTCATGATATGACCAATCACGCTGCTACTTTTACTTGCGGTGAACTGTGTGTTGTCAATAAACCTGCCACCTCGCCAACTTTATGTGTCGTGATTTCTCAGGAAGAAGCCGTCATAGAGTGTTATGAAGTAATGGCTTTAACAGACAATCCTTCAACTTCAGTGGATAACTGGTTTTTGTTATCGGAAGCGACAGCAAGCCGTTCAGCAGAATACCTGGATTTACGGCAGCCTATTTTTACTGGTCCAATGAATATCGCCAGTCGACAAGGTCAACTTTCGGCTTCAACAGTAGAAGCGTTATTACGTGCCTTAGTTCAACGTCAAGTGAAACGCTACAGCCAACATAAATTTCAATCAAAGGCTTTCCTGCCTGGGCAGAATGCTGTTGCAGTGTCTGGAAAAGTTTTGGATAACAATGATATCCAGCATATGGTGGATGCCTCACTGGATGGGTGGCTAACAACAGGACGGTTTAATGCCCAGTTTGAAAAAGCACTGGCAGAATTTATCGATGTAAAACATGTTCTCACGGTAAACTCAGGTTCTTCAGCGAACTTGTTGGCATTAACTGCACTGACGTCACCTAAGTTAGGTGATAAAGCATTACAAAAAGGCGATGAAGTCATCACTGTCGCGGCTGGGTTCCCGACTACGGTGAATCCCATCTTACAAAACGGTTTAGTCCCGGTTTTTGTTGATATTACCTTACCTTCTTACAATATCGACGTCAGTCAGCTTGAGGCGGCGTTATCTGATAAAACCCGAGCCATCATGATGGCGCATACATTAGGGAATACGTTCAATATTGATGCTGTTGTGCGTTTTGCCCGTCAACATAATTTATGGTTAATCGAAGATTGTTGTGATGCATTAGGCACCACTTATTCACCCTCCGTTGAGCTTACAGATTATCGTGGACAAGTAATTGAGTTAGATAAGCCCCGTCATGTAGGCACTTTTGGTGATATTGCAACCTTAAGCTTTTATCCGGCTCATCATATTACGATGGGAGAAGGTGGCGCGGTTTATACCAACAATGGTCAACTAAAATTGATTCTGGAGTCATTTCGTGATTGGGGCAGAGACTGTTTTTGTGAGCCAGGCAAAGATAATACCTGCAATAAACGCTTTAGTTATCAATTAGGGCAATTGCCTTGTGGCTATGATCATAAATACACCTATTCTCATCTTGGCTATAACCTGAAAATTTCTGATATGCAGGCCGCTGTGGGCTTGTCTCAATTGGATAAAGTCACGGGCTTTATTGAAAAGCGTAAAGCTAACTTTCAACGTTTATATGCTGGCTTAACTTCTCTACAAGATTATTTGTTACTGCCGGAAGCAGAAAATAATGCTGAACCGTCCTGGTTTGGTTTTGCTATTACCTTAAAACAAGGTAATCGAGCTGAATTTATTCAGTATCTTGAACAACATAAGATAGCCAACCGGCTGGTTTTTGGCGGTAATCTTATCAAACAGCCGTATTTTGAACAGCAAAGCTATCGTAAAGTTGGCGAATTAACCGTCACCGATCAGGTCATGAATGATTCGTTGTGGATCGGCGTTTTTCCGGGGCTATCTGATGAGATGATTGATTATATGATCGACACTATCCAATCTTATTTCAAAGTGTGAGTGATGACTGACAAAACACCGATGTATCAAAAGTTATTCGTGCTGGAAATGGCCAATAATCACCAAGGTGATATTGCTCATGGCAAGCAGGTTATTCAGCAGATGAAACAAGTATGTGACGACTTTCCTTTCCAGTTTGCCTTTAAATTGCAGTACCGTAACCTGAAAACCTTTATTCATCCTGATTATCGCGATAGACAAGATATTAAATACGTTAAACGGTTTCGTGATACAGAGTTAGACGAAGCCCAACTGCTGGAGTTAAAAAAAGCCATTGATGAAGCAGGCTTTATTTCCATGTGTACGCCGTTTGATGAAGCCTCTGTTGACTGGATTGAACAACATGGTTTTGACATCTTAAAAATTGCCTCCTGTTCACTTACTGATTGGCCATTACTAGAACGTATCGCTCAATCCTCTTTGCCGCTGGTGATGTCTACCGCCGGTGCCACGATGGAAGAGATTGACAATGTCGTTCAGTTTTTCTTACATCGCCACAAACAGTTAGCGGTGATGCATTGTGTTGGTGAATATCCAACGCCACGACAAAATTTACAATTAGGTCAAATTGCTCTATTAAAACAACGGTTTCCTGAGGTGACGGTGGGCTATTCAACCCATGAAAATCCTAATGAGACGGAAGCAGTAAAAATGGCCGTCGCCATGGGGGCGCAGCTGTTTGAAAAGCATGTTGGGGTAGGTGAGCTCAATGCTTACTCGGCGAACCCTGAACAAGTCAGACAATGGTTACTCTCAGCGCAAGAAGCTTATGCCATGCTTGGTCTTGAGGGCGAGCGTGTGGCGGTGACAGAGACAGAATTAACCACACTGAATTCATTACGCCGAGCGGTGTTTGCTAAACAAGATCTCGCTGCAGGCAAAGCATTGCAAACAGAAGATTTTTACTTGGCGATTCCAAGTCAACCCGGTCAACTATTAGCTAATGACTTATCCAAATACAAACAGTTTGAGTTAAAAGCGGCGGTAAAGGCTAATGAACCTTTATTACTCGAGCAATTAGAAATCACCGATACCCGTGACATGGTTTCAGCTTCATTATCTAAAGTGTGTGCTTTATTACGTGAAGCCGGTATTGCTATTGCGGATGGCGTGAACTGCCAATTATCGCATCACTATGGCATCGAGAAGTTCGAAGAAACAGGTGCGACCATTATTGATGTGGTTAACCGTGAATACTGTAAAAAGATTCTGGTGTTACTGCCAGGACAAAATCATCCCGTGCACGCTCATCATAAAAAAGAAGAAACCTTTAATGTGCTGGCGGGAGAAATGCACTTACAACTAGGTGATGAGCTAAAAACCATCAAAGCCGGTGAAATGGTCACCGTTGAGCGCGGTGTTAAACATGCTTTTAGCAGTGAAACTGGGGCGATATTTGAAGAGTTATCCACCACACATTTCACTGATGACTCATATTACGACGATAAAAGCATCAACCAGAACAGTCGTCGCAAAACGAACCTGATCTTTCGTGCTGACTGGCTAACTACGGAGTGGGCATGAGCGAACAACGCGTTGCTGACTATATCTTTGCCCGAGTGGCTGAATTAGGTGTTAAAGAGGTTTTCTTACTTCCTGGTGGTGGCGCCATGCATCTTGTGGATGCCTTGGGACAGAATCCTGATATCACTTTCATACCGACTCATCACGAACAAGCGGCTGCGATTGCTGCTGAAGCCTACTCTCGCGTGAATGAAACACTCGGTGTGGCGCTGGTCACCACAGGGCCAGGTGCAACCAATGCTTTAACTGCCGTAGCGGGTGCCTGGATTGAGTCTGTGCCATTGCTGATTATTTCCGGTCAGGTGAAACGGGCCGATATGAAAGCTGATAGCGGTGTACGGCAAATGGGCCCGCAGGAAGTCGATATCGTGTCGATGGTTAAACCCATTACCAAATATGCCATCACCGTTGATGAGCCAGAGAATATTGGTCTTTATCTTGATAAGGCTTTACATGAAGCGATGACAGGGCGAAAAGGCCCTGTCTGGCTGGATGTGCCTTTGGATGTACAAGCCAGTTTGATTGAGCCGGAAGAGCTAGCCCGGGATGAGTCGAATACAGACACTGAGTCAGACTGTGCACTTGAGCTGGATGAAGTTATCCAACTCATTCAGCAGGCAGAGCGTCCTATTATTCTGGCAGGTCATGGTATCCGTCTATCAGGTGCCGCTGACGCATTCAAACAACTTTATGAAAAAACCGGTATTCCGGTATTAACCACATGGAATTCTCTGGATCTAATTCCTTACGAACATTCATTATGTGCTGGTCGACCAGGTTCCGTGGCACTCAGACCGGCAAACTTTGCCGCCCAGAATTGTGATTTATTGATCAGCATTGGCGCCCGTCTGGATAATGTGGTCACCGCCCATAACCCGCAAAACTTTGCTCAATATGCCGATAAAGTGATTGTCGATATTGACGCCTCTGAACTGAAAAAACATCAGCTACCCAAAGCCCGTTTAATTCAGGCGAATGCCAAAACCTTTATTGAACAGCTTATGACTGAGGTGAATGACGCACCTGCTGACTATGCTGACTGGATACATAAAATTACAGACTGGAAACAGCGTTATCCTCGCTGTGATGGTCAAACCTTTCCTGAGCAAGGTGAAATCAGCCATTATCATTTTATTGATCGACTATCAGCTTATACAGCTGAGAATGAACTGATCATTACCGGTAGTTCGGGCTTAGCTGTGGAAGTGTTTTATTCCACCTTTGTGAACAAAACCGGACAGCGTGTTTTTCTCACCTCGGGTTTAGGTTCTATGGGCTATGGTTTGCCCGCGGCGATTGGTGGCTGTCTGGCCTCAGGCAGAAAGCCCGTTGTCTCGGTAGAAGGTGACGGAAGTTTGCAGCTTAATCTTCAAGAATTAAGCACCTTAAAATCCCTCAATTTACCTATACGCCTATTCATTATGAACAATAATGGTTATGCCTCAATTAGAAATACACAACGAAATTATTTTGATGAACGCTATGTGGCAACAGGGCAAGAAGCCGGTTTATTGATACCGGACTTAGTCAAACTGTCTGAAGCGATTGGCCTTGATGCTGTTCGTATAAATGACGCCAGTGAGTTGGATGAAAAAATCCAATATGTTCTCAATCATCCAGGCCCAATTCTTTGTGATGTTACTATCATTAAAGACGAAGCGTTATGGCCAAAAGTGTCAGCTATTCCTCAAGCGAATGGTTCGATGATATCGATGCCATTGGAGGATATGTCACCTTTGTTATCCACAGAGCAGCTTCAAAAAGAAATGTCAGTTCCCGTTTCTCCTAATTCAATCTTGGTTGAGCGCCGCTATTGATGTTGTATTCTATTCAAGAATCAAAAATACCATGAGTTTATACTGTCGAGTTTGTGATGCGGCACTTGGTGCCACACCGTCGTTGAGTTATTGTGGTATGCCAAAATCTGCCCAGTATTTTCCTGATGAATTCAATGCTGGCAATGATTTTGGTGTCGATTTGCATGTATATGAGTGTAATGCCTGCGGCTTGATCCAGCTTAGCGCTGAGCCTGTTAGTTATTATCGGGAAGTCATACGAGCGACATCCGTTTCGGCTGAGATGGCCGCTTTTCGCCATGATCAATTTACAGACTGGGTTGAAAAGTACCAACTGCATCAGAAAAAAGTGTTAGAAGTTGGCTGTGGCAGAGGTGAGTATTTAGAGATTTTGGCACAAACAGGTGTTGATGCCTACGGTGTTGAATATGGCGAATTAGCCTCGGAGCATTGCCAATCTCTAGGACTAAATGTTGAAAAGCTATTTCTCGAAGACCGGCTTACCAGAGTTGCTGCTTGCCCTTTTGATGCTTTTGTCATGCTCAACTTTTTAGAACATTTGCCATCTCCTGTTCATTCCTTACAAGCTATTGCTGACAACCTCAAAAGTGATGCGATTGGCCTCGTTGAGGTACCAAACTTTGAAATGATAATGGAGAAGGAGCTTTTTTCAGAGTTTATACCTGACCATCTGTCTTACTTTTCTAAAGAAACGTTGATAACTACGCTCAATTTAGCTGGTTTTGAGGTGTTGTCTTGTCAGGCGGTATGGCATGATTACAATCTTTCAGCTGTGGTTAGAAAGCGTGCCACCAAAAACCTAAAGCGGTTTGAATTGTTTCAGCATGATCTAAAACGACAACTCGATCACTACATCAACATTTTTCCTTCCAATTCTGTTGCTATATGGGGTGCCGGTCACCAAGCATTGGCCATTATGGCGTTGGCCAACCTCAGTGGAAAGATTCGTTTTGTAGTGGATTCAGCTAAATTCAAACAAAATAAACTAACACCGGCCACACACATACCTATCACCGCCCCAGCAAAATTAGAGCAGGAGCCCATCGCTGCCATCATTATCATGGCCGGTAGTTTTTCGGATGAAATTTATAGGATTCTGAAAACGATGAGATTGAATAATCCTGGTATTGCCGTGGTTGATGGTGCCAACTTGAAAATTCTGGAGTAATGCAGTGACTGTACTGAAGAATAAAAAATATATTTTCTTTGATTTTGATGGCACGTTGGTAGATTCGGCTGCCTGTATCCTATCAAGCTATGAATTTGTGATGCAGACTTTTGATATGAAGCCCAAGGTCAAGATTGAACAAGGCATTATCGGACCACCTCTTCCTGAGACAATGAAAATGCTTGTGGGTGATGTTTCTGAAAAAACATTGAGTGAAATGACTCAGTGCTTTAAGGAAAGGTATGACGCTATAGTTGAAAAAGAGACGCTTGCTTATTCTGGTATTGAGGATGTTTTAAATCAATTGAAAGCCAGTGATAAACAACTATTTATAGCCACTAATAAGCGAACAGAGCCGACCTTTAGTGTGATAAACGAACTTAACTGGAAGAGTCTGTTTGAATCGATACAATGTGTTGATATGTTACCCACAGGGCAGCAGAGTAAAACCAATTTGTTATCAAATATGTTGCACGAGTTCGAGGTAGATCCTTCCCAAGCTCTTTATATCGGTGATCGTACAGATGATCAGATCGCAGCCTTGTCAAATCAGGTTGACTTCGTTGCCGTGGCATGGGGATATGGTGATTGGTCAGATTATGACGGGGTTTGTCTGTCGCAAGTAAATGCACTTAATTCTTTACTTGAAGTGGACTGAGCGGGAAGTCGAGAAAGCGAATTTTGAAGAAAGTTTTAATTACTGGCGGCAATGGTTTTATTGCTAGAAGTCTTGCTCGTGAATTTGTAGAAAAATACGATTTAACAGTCTGCTCTAGGAGTGAGCTGGACTTACTCAACGTGAATCATGTTTCAGAATTTCTTCGACATCATCATTTTGATGTCATTATCCACACTGCTACCTATGATGCCGCACCTAAGGGTTCAAAAAAGGCCCCTTCGATGGTTCTCGAATACAACATGAGGATGTTCACAAATCTTGTTCGCTGTGAGCATGATTATGGCAAGCTGCTTTACTTCGGTTCTGGTGCCGAGTTTAGTCGTCCTCACTGGATACCAAAAATGCGTGAGACGTTTTTTGATAAACATGTGCCTCAGGACCAATATGGTTATTCAAAGTACTTAATGACCAAAATAGCTGAATCAAAAAACAATATTATCAACTTGCGGTTATTTGGTGTGTTTGGTGAGTTAGACGACTGGCGTTATCGGTTTCTTTCAAATATTTGTTGTCACGCATTAAAAAAACAATCTATTACCGTGCAGCAAAATGCAAAAGTAGATTTTCTTTACATCAAAGACTTAATCAAAGTTGTTCAGTGGTTTGTTGACTATCAGCCACAACACTCTGTATACAATGTATGTTCTGGAATGGCTTACGAATACACTGAGCTAGCAGCTAGCGTAGCTAAATTGTATTCATCAGAAGAAATTGATGTTGTTATCCATAATCAACAGATTCGTCATGAGTATAGTGGTGACAATAGTCTTCTATTAAAAGAAATACCGGATCTAAAATTAACACCAATACAAACTTCATTGAGCTCACTTTTGCAGTGGTATCAAGCGCACCAAGATGAGATTGACCCTCGTCAATTTCATTATTGAATTAATGTTAAGATAAATCTAGTCGATATGATTTGTATTCAATGATTATTTCTAATCAATCAACTCCAATACCGAGAAGAAAATATGCTTACACCAGCTGAACAAGCGAAAAGGAGTGATCTTCGAGCAAGAAAGCCCTACATTGCAGACAAACTGGCGAATATCAAAAATATGGAAGAACGGGGAGAAATAAGTCCCATCATCAGGCTGGAAAAAAGTTACTTGTGTAATTTCCAATGCTCACATTGCTCTGCTGAGTACTATATGGATAGACATTTAGAAAAAGTGCTTCATGTCCAGGATGAGCGTGAAAAAATTGATTTAGCGTTTATTAGAAATTTATCAAAACAAGCCGATGAATTAGGTTTAGCTCGTTTCGTTATCACTGGTGGCGAACCTTTAGTGATGCGTGACCTGGATGAAGTGGTTGAAGCGATAGATCCGGATAAACATTATGTCATCTTAGATACAAATGGCTGGTTTTTAGATGATGCAAAAGCCGAACACCTCAAGTCTATTGGTGTAGAGAAAATTCAACTCTCACTCGATAGTTTTATAGAAGAAGAGCACGATTCATTCAGAAATAAAAAAGGCTCATACAAGCGAGTGATGCGGGCAATTGATGCCTCATTGAATGCCGGCCTGAACTTGCTATTATCAACCGTACTCATTAAAGGTCGTGCTCACACACAAGAATTTATTGATTTGTGTGAGTTCTGTACAGAAAAAGGTGTGGGTTTATATGTGTCGTATGCGAAGCCAACGGGGTCGTGTACAGAACATCCTGAGTTTGTCATCACTAAAGAAGATGCTGATCGTATAAGAGAGCTCGAGAAAAAATATTCTGTGTTCACCCACATGACACCCTCATATGGCTCATATAAAGGCTGCATCACGGTAAAAGGCATAATAACGGTTACATCAACGGGTGAGATTACACCTTGCCCTTACATTGATTTTTCCATAGGTAATTTAAAAGAGACGCCATTAAAAGATATTTTGGATCGAGGTATGCGAAACCCATGGCTTGGCCCTCATCGCCCTGATTGTCTTATTGGTGAGGATGAAAAATTTATTCGTATTCACACAGAAAAAACAGCCAACGCCAAATTTTTGCCACTTCCTTGGGGGGAAGGCTTTTCAGATAAAGACTCATTGTTTGATTAATTTATCTTGTCTGTTTAATCAGACTCTTACGACCATAGGTATGAAGTTTGCTTAGAATTAGTAGCAAATAAAGACGTTAGTCTAATCGGAATAAGTAATGACCATATTGAATTCTCAATTTTCACCACAGCTTTCAGATACCGAAGAATGCTTCGATATTCATGGTCGATGTATTCCTGGCAGCATACAAGGTCAAGCCCATCAAAAAACAAGACGCTACTTTATCTTGGATACACCGGATATTGATTTACAGCAGATATATTCTCGACATCAGAGCGTTTTTGATATTGAAAAGGTGTTGGCATTTTCATCCTTTGAACATAAAGTAAAAGCTATCAAAGCCTCTATTGCTAAGCATTCGAGCATGGAAAACATATTACAAGGGCCAGCGATTCCTTTTATTCTTCCTCAGATTCATCAGAATGATATTGGGCAAGAACTGGAACAGCGTTTTTTGCCAGCCATAGCCCAGCTTTATGCAGATAACTTTCCCGACTCTGACTTTACTAATCATGTTGAAGAGTCTTTAGTGGCTAAACTCGTACCCGCTGCATCTGGACGACAGCAGTATTTACTTAACAAGGTAAGAGAATCTGCAGTTGTAGGGATGTATTTTCCTTGCTTTTTAGGCTTTTCTGTTGAAGCCGCGAGGCAGCAGATCGAATTATTTCCTGAGAATTTTCTATTGTCTGGAGCCTATGACACAACAGCAGCTTTTATTTCGTTGCCAGAGTTATTGTTCAGGAAAGATGGTTATCCTCCTTTACTATGGTTAGCGGGTATGGAGACGGATAATCCCAAAGCGAATTATCATTTTGAAGCGTATGGTTATAACCTAACGTTTAATAAGCGACCTCATTTTAATCAGGCGGCGGAATATTGGGCTTCTGGCATCACTGTGCTGGAATGAAAACAACATTAACTCTGATAATAATAAACAGTAAAACACGTATTTTGCTGCACTACGAAAGGCAATGGCTATGAAAGTATTATTTTCGAATCCTCCATGGTACAAAGAAGCCACACCAGAGACGCCTGGCTGGCGAGGCGTAAGAGCTGGTTCCCGCTGGCCACATACTTTTCAAGTGCATTCGCACACAGTGGTAGATGGCATCATTCAGGAACATATCGGAGGCTATTTACCCTTCCCTGTCTGGCTAGCTACTGGCGCAGCCTATGCCAAGCGAGAAGGGTTTGAGACGGTTATTCGTGATTCACTTTCAATGGGTGAAACATTTGATAGTTTCTATCAGTTCATCAAAGAAAGCCGACCTGATTTCATTGTTATCGAGAGCTCAACCCCGACTGTAAAAACCGATCTTAAGATCGTGAGTCAAATTAAGGCACTGCTTCCTGATGTGAAAGTAGCGTTTACAGGACTTCATACCGAGTTTGAAGATGAAACGTTTTTAGAGCAAAACCCGGTTATTGATTTCACCATCTATGGTGAATACGAAACAACCGTAATCCAGCTTTTATGCGCGCTCAGAGATGGCCGCTCATTGGAAGATATTCCTGCGTTGATCTATAGGGATAATGGAAAAATATATCGAAATGAAGCTGAAAAAGAATCAGAACAAGACGTGTCTGAGACTATCGAAGTAAGCCAGGTGAAAAAGAATGAGTATGGCAGATTGCCAGACCTTTCTACCATGCCTTGGGCTGAACGTGAGGGTTTACCAAACCTGAACTATTTTGATGGTGTCTGTGGACTTGAGCGTCCTCAATTGCAGTTAATGGCTACACGTGGATGTCCTTACGGCTGTATTTTTTGCGCGTGGCCGCAGATGTTATTCCGTAGTCCTCGTTATCGCATGCGTACGACGGATGATGTCATCGAGGAAATTAAAGCTAACCTAGAAAAAGTGCCTTACAAGAGTATTTATATCGATGACGACACGGTAAATATCAATAAAAAGTTTGTACTTGAGTTAGCCGCTAAGATGAAGTCTTCTGGTATTGGTAATCGCATTCCATGGTCAACGATGGGTAGAGCCGATTTGATGGATAGGCAGACATTGGAAGCACTAAAAGATGCTGGATTATTCAGTATTAAATATGGTGTAGAGTCAGCCGAGCAGGGAATCCTAGATGAAATTGATAAACGGATGAATGCCGAAAAAAATATTGAGATGATCAAGCTGACATCAGAGCTGGGTATTCGCGTACATCTCACGTTCACATTTGGTTTACCTAGTGATACAGCTGAAACCATTGAGAATACAATCGATATGGCCTGTGGCTTGCCGGCTGATACTGTTCAATTCTCTATTGCTACGCCATTCCCTGGGACAGAAATGTATCGTTTATACGATGAAAAAGGTTGGATCGTTTCCAAAGACTGGGATGATTACAATGGATCAACGGTAGCAGTGTCGAGAACAGAAAACTTCACTGCAGAAGAGCTTGAGGCTTATGTCAAAGAGGCATATCGTCGTTTCGACCAAGCCCAGGTAGAGAGAGCGTTTCCGGCAGAAGAAGTCACCATAAAACTGAAACAAACACTAAGTCATCTAAACAAGGGCGATAGCGTCGTTGTTATGCAATCCTCACGTGTTCATCTTACTCGTTGGATTATTACCTCTCTTGCGAAGTTAGGTCTGGATGTACATGTCTTAACACCTGTTCGATTTAAAGATGAATTCTCTCCCGTGCTATCAGAAGATAAGATTCATGCTTTCTCCGGCAATAGTCATTTTCTTAGCGACATGCTTAAACCTGAGTTGGACGTGCTGAAAAATGATATCAATTTTAAAGGTGCTTTTATTCCATACACATTTGAGAATCGAGATGGGTATCAAGAGGTAGAGAGTGTCGCTTCATACTTGGCAGGCAACATTACCGCTGGTGTGAGCCGGCGTGGTCAGATTTTTTCGTATAACTCATGAGGGTATTGGCAATTGGAGCATTATGGGTTCCATATATACGAGAAAATTGGTTTGATGCACTTCAGGCAGTATTGGGTGAGCAAGTTATTTGTGTCAATGCTGCACCGTTGTTGGTAAACAAAGAACGTTACTCGACTCAGCCTGAGAGTTTTCATTGTGCCTATATATACGACTTGGTTCGTCGTGAGCATATTGACTACATATTCTTCTATCATGATTGGATTTTTGCTGATTACCCAGATACGTTTTTTGAAAAGATACGTTCAGCAGGTATCAAGATCGTTACCTTTCTTCCAGATGATGAGCCAGAGGTTTGGTACCAAAGAAACACACAGTTTGATCATCATTATGATGTAATTGCTTCTCACTCATCTCGTGGTGTAGAGAGAAGGAAGCAAAGTGGCTGGGCAGATAGGGTGATATACCTGCCATGGGGCTACAATCAACGTCAATGTTATCGCTTGGATGATGTTCCGAAATCGATTGATATCGTCTTTTTCGGTAAACATAAAGTGAATGAGCTTGATGACAAATCCTATTTAGAGGATGGACAGCAAAGAGAAAAAATTCTTGAAGAATTAGCAACGCTTGCAAAGTCCCGTGGTTGGCTTTTTAAAATATTCGGCTATGGATGGGATAAACATCCAACGCTGTCCGAGTATGCTGGTGGTGTGCCATCGCAGGTAGAGATGGTTAAGATTCTTAATTCAACAAAGATTGTTTTTAATCCTGCTTGGTCATCGGATGGAACTGATGCTGTTCAAACAAAACTTCGTCACTTCGAAGTGCCTGGCTGTGGAGCTTTCCAAATTACCAATACTAATTCGGAACTGGCAGAGCTTTATGAGCCGGATAAAGAAATCGTTTTCTATGATAATGATGAAGCTTTATTCTCCAAAGTAGAATATTTCCTCGAAAATAATAACGAACGAGAACAGATAGCCGATGCGGCTTATCAGCGGAGTTTGGCTGAACATACCCTGGATCATCGTGTGGGCATGCTCTTTGACACAATGGAGAAGCTTTACCCATTAGAGAAGCAAACTTCACCATCATTACCTGACGTTGAAGTTATCTCGATTACCTCACAGCAAGCATTGCAGACATTTCACCAGCAAATTAAAGATAAGACAGTTCATTTTAGAGATGACCAGTGGATTCATATTCAAGCCGGCAGGTTCGACAAGCTCATTGTTTCCTACTCTACATTAAGTCCTTTTTTAAAGCGGTTTCCTGATCAAATACTCGAGGTCAGTAGCTATATTGATTTTGAAGGTAATCTCACATACAACCCGCTTCAACCAAAACTGGTTGAGAAGCACTCTACCTTGCTTGATGGTGCTGTCGACGATGAAATTCTCTTTCCTCTTCTGGGTGATGAGAAGACCACAATCCTTCTTGGAATCAAGAAAAATGCCAAGATACATTTGCTGATCAACTATATTGTGCCTGGGAATAAACTTGCATCATTCCTAGATTATTTCTTTGATACAAGCAGTCAAGAAGAGCTGGCTACCATACCAACAGGGCGTATCGTCACCGAGGCTGTAATTTCAGTGCCTGAATATTTGAGTTCTGCATTTCCCTACATTGATAACTTTGAGTACGTAAAAAGGTTGAGAAGATTGCTCCCTGTTTTTGCCGAACAAAAGATGAGAGTGGTCATTTATGGTATCTCTGGAATGGGGCAGACAACACTCGATCTCATCAGTAACATCACACCTAATCTACAAATTATTGGCATTGTGGACCGTTCTCTAAAATCGAGTGAGTTTATGGGGCTTCCTGTCTTTGCAATGACTGAGTTAGAGCAGGTTGAGATGGATATCCTCATTTTGACAGCAGGTGCTTCAGGACCAAGTATTTATCAGGATATAAACTACTTAGAAGGAAAGGTATGCATCCTACCGTTATACGATCTAGCTCACCCTGTATGGAGCACAATGGGGCTATGAGTATTCTGTTAACGGGTGCCACAGGTTATGTCGGCCAACACATTAAAACGGCATTTGATAGCGAATGGCAGATTTTAGGTGTTAGTCAGCATGGTGATATTGACCAAAATATAGCCGCTTGTGATTTGTCTGATGAACATGCAGTTGTTGAGCTGACACAAACAGTCTCTCCAGATGTGATTATTCACGCGGCGGGTGATAAGAATATACAGCGATGTGAGCGTGATCCTAGTCTGGCTTATCAGGCGAATGTACAAACAACGCTCAATCTTATAAAAGCCTTTCCTGATGCAAAAATAATCTATATTTCAAGTGACTATGTGTTTTCAGGTGACCGAGGTGGATACAGAGAAACTGATCCTATTTCTCCTCTAACAGTTTATGGGAAAACAAAGGCCTCAGCTGAACTGAATGGTTTAATCTTGAGCGACCAATTTTATGTCTTAAGACTAAGTGCACTTTATGATGGAGAAGCGACCTTCTTGAGATTTCTCCGGGAGCAGTTACAAAGCGGTAAAGCGGTCGACTGTTTCGATGATGCCTTCTACTCACCTACTTTTTATAAAGATTTCTTGAACGTTCTAGATAAACTCGTGATGACGCCAAAATTATCTAATCGGGTCTATCACGTCTGTGGACAGAGAATATCGCGATTTTTCTTTGCTAAGTTATTTGCCAGAAGTGCTGGTTTTGATGATGAATTAATTCTTCAAGCCAGTCGACTGCATGGTGAAGTGCCATTTTTATTCGGTGATTTGTCGTTAGAAAATACCATGACCTGTGAGTCACTTGATGTCACCGTTGGCACACATCATGCGTACCTGAACTCACTGGAGGTACTCGATGAAAATTCTATCGCCGTATCAAACCTTTGAAGATGAGCGGGGTATATTACTTGGGCTACTGAATGAAGGTAATTGGGAAGAATTCAATTACCTAGAGACCAAGTCTGGTTTATCTCGAGGCAATCACTATCATAAACTCACGAGAGAATTTTTCTTCATTATTGAAGGTGAGGGTGAAATACACATACAAGATGAGTTCGGGCTAGTGACAGAATACCCTTTTAAACCCAAAGATTTGTTTGTTATAGAGCCAGGTGAAAATCATACCTTTTATTGTAAGTCTGACACAAAATGGATCAATGCATTATCTAAAAAATTTGATAATGAGGCTCCTGATATTCACAGAAGATAAATTAGGAATTTAGAGAATGAAGTATGTCGTATTTGGAGCTGGAGCCTGTTCTGTAAGAATTGAATATCAGTCGATTCAATTAGGTTTTAAGATTCTATGTTACATCGATAACGACCAGTCCAAATGGTACAAAAAACGTCTGGGTCTTGAAATTCTCCCTCCACAGGAGGTACTTGAAAAAAATTACGACAGAATATTAATTGCTAGTGAAAAGCATCATGAAAAAATGACAGAGCAATTAGTCGCGCTAGGTATTAAGCGAGAAAATATTCTGATCTTCAGTCATTTAAAAAGAGAAGATCTTCAAGGTGGACGTTGCTTGAATTATCGCCATGATAACTTCGAAGCCAAAACACAAACTTTAGACAGTTGGATTGAGACATTTGAGCTTGGCGACGTCATTTCAGATGACTACTCACATGTCACAATGGAAACTAAAAGTCACTATTCACTCATTTCCGATTTGTTAAAGGCTTATGAGTTAGCAAAGGAAAATGCAAAAGATGTATCCGCACCTTATCAAACAGGTCAAAATTGGGAGCAGTTCCTAAAAAATACGCGACCAGAATTCTATCGTTCTCTCAAAGAAAATAAGTCTAATTTGGCACCATTGTTAGCTAATTTTTTTCGTAATGATTTGAGCACAGGTATTTTTGGTGGCAAACATGGGTTCGATGATTATGTGAAACATCCTGATATGTCAGCTGGTTTCAGAAGTTTATTTAATATTTGGGCATATAGTTTGGGCGAGGCACCCATTAAGGAGCTAGATTCGCCGAAAGTCGGCAATCCATACGGTCATCTTATTGAAGACTCTCTTGTCCACCCAAATAATTTTCTCAACCATTACCGAGGTCGCTACATTAGTCAGTTAGTAGGTGAACTCGCTAGACCTGTGATTGCTGAAATTGGTGCTGGCTATGGTGGGCTTGCCTATTATTTAAAGAAATTCAGTCAGTCATGCTGTTACGTAAATTTTGATTTGCCTGAAAACTTGCTCATTTCTTCATATTACCTATCCATCATTTACCCTGAGTTGAAAACGCATTATTACACTGGAGAGGAAGATTTAAGAGACTTGATCGCTGAATTTGATATTGTCCTGTTACCACACTTTTGTTTACCTCAGTTACCGGACCTATCGATCGATTGCTTCATCAACACTATTAGCTTATCTGAGATGAGCTTTGAAACGATAAATGAATATCTCAAACAAATTCAGAGAACAACTAAAAGCTATTTTTATCATGAAAACCTCATTAATAATGGTCAAGCCTATACTTATTACCCAATCGATTGTTTTCCAGAGCTAAAAGACTTTCAGTTGCTAGCTAGACAACCTTCACGTTGGCCATTTTTTTCAGCAGCTTCACATGAGCACTGTCATGTTGAACAACTATTCCTTCGTAAAAATGCGTCAGCCATCTGAGTTTAATCTGTCAAATATGGAGAACAATAGACCTTACTTAGCATTTGGTACCCCTGATTTCACGGAACATGAAATTGATGCTGTAGCTAGAGTGATGCGAACAGGTTGGGTTGGAATGGGAAATGAGACTTTAGAGTTTGAGAAAGAGCTTGCAAGCTATCTTGGTGTTAAGCATGTTGTATCCGTCAACTCTTGCACATCAGCATTATTTTTATCACTGTTGATTGGTGGGGTTGGAGAGGGAGATGAGGTAATTGTCCCCAGTCTGACTTGGTGTGCTACCGCAAATTCTGTGATGTATTTGGGGGCTAAAGCAGTTTTCTGTGATGTTGATATCGAAACCATGTCAGTTACAGCCGAATCTATTCTTGCTAAGGTCACTCCCAAAACACGTGCCGTTATCATTGTACATTATGGTGGGTTGGCCACGGATGTTGTGAAACTTCGCCAGTTTCTTCCCGAATCCATCCTCATTATAGAGGATGCAGCTCATGCTATGGGAGCTCGATACAGTGGAAATGATTATGTGGGATCATCAGGAAATTTAACCTGTTTTAGCTTTTACGCGAACAAAAACCTATCTACAGCTGATGGTGGAGCCATTGCGCTCAATGATGACAACGTTGCTGAAAAGCTCAGAAGACTTAGGATGAGTGGTATGGGCTCTAATGCATGGTCTAGGTATTCTTCTCCTTCTTTACAGAAAACAGAGCTTCTGACAGAGCTTGGTTATAAGATGAACTACACAGATCTACAGGCCGCGATTGGCAGGGTTCAATTGAGTCGTCTGAAAGAGATGACAAGCCATCGTCATAACTTGGCACGCTATTACAAAAAATGTTTGGACCAAGCTGGTATTGAGGTAGCTTTTCAGCGAGATGTATTTAGTGATAAACACGCAGTTCATTTATTTGTGGTGCGTTTTTGTCAGAAACAATTCCGACTGACACGAGATGAACTGTTTAAATATTTAAGAGAGGCGAACGTGGGGGTCAGCATCCATTATTTACCTTTGCATATTCAGCCTCTCTACTCCCAAATGAAAGAATCTTTACCTGTTACTATGAGATTATCTGAGGAAATCATGACACTACCAATGAGTGCTCGCATGACATTTGAGGATATAGATTATGTCGTCGGTACTCTCGATTCCATCCTAAATAGAAAGAATACATAAGATGAGTGTTGAGAATTTAAACACCGAATATGGCTTTGGCGGACGCTTATCATCAGTATTTCCCTCACAGATTCTGATGGACATTACCGAAGTGTGTAACCTCGCTTGCGTACACTGCCCGCATCCCAGCTTTAAAAATTCAGCACACTATGCCGGACGATTCCTAGATGTCGAACTTAATGAAAAAATGATTGATGAAGTCAAACATTATGGTAAAGGCAGCACTCAATATATCCGGTATGCCAGTAATGGCGAGCCTTTAGTTCATCCTCAAGGGTATGACATGATTGAGTCTGCCGTAAAACATTCAGGGGTTTATGTCACGCTAACGACCAATGGAACCATAATGAATGAAAAACGCACGCAGAGGCTTCTCGATGCGGGTGTACACATGATAGATATCAGTATTGATGCATATAGAGAAGAAACTTATAAAGCTATCAGGGTTAACGGTGATTTAAATGTGACACGGGATAACGTGTTGAGACTATTAAAATGGGTCAAGGAGTCAAAATCACAAACAAAGGTTGTAGTCAGCTTTGTCGAACAGCCCAACAACGCCGATGAAGTATCTGATTTTGAGAAATTCTGGTATGACGCCGGCATTGATAGGGTTGTCATAAGAAGGATGCATTCTTGTTCAGGCGCGTTAGGAGAGCTTGCAACACAACGTCGAGAAATTCAATTAGATAAGCCACGAAAACCCTGTTTGTATCCATGGGAGCGAATTGTCGTTAACGCAAAAGGAGAACTTGCTTTTTGCCCCTCTGATTGGGTGCATGGTTCAACGATACAAGATTATCGAGATACATCCATTAATGAAGTCTGGCAAAGTGACTTCTATAAGGCGCTAAGACAAGCCCATTTAAATAATGAATATTCTAGACATTCGTTTTGTGGAAATTGTCCTGATTGGGCTTCAACACGTTGGCCTCATGAAGGTCTTAGCTATGCAGACATGATTACGGAGTTTCAATCATGAGGCATGATTGGCAGTTGACGGTTTCAGCAAGTGATCAAATTTCGGATGCTGTAGAACTTATCCCTGGCTGGACTTCACAAGAACAACTGATGAGTTTATTTAACTTGACGTTAGCAACGGCTCACCTAGACGGCGATATTATTGAAGTGGGTTCATGGTGTGGTAGATCTGCAATTGCGATTGGATTTGCTATCAAGCAACTAAAGAATGCTCACTTGCATTGCGTTGATCTTTTTCCAGCAAAAAGAGATTGGTATAAAAACGTTGATGGTAGCTACTCATTCAAAGTTCAGGTTAAGGAAAAGCTCATAGAGGCATACCAGGACCAGACTGTTTGGGCTGAACCTTTCCATCAAGAAGTCTTGCCTGTTTATGAGATTCATGAAGAAAGTGAAGAGATATTTCGCCACAACACAAGGCATTGCGGATTGGGTAATTATATTTCTCCACATAAAGGAAATCTGACCACTTTTCTGGAGTCTGTATCGCCTGAATTTAAAGTTCGTATGGCTTTTATTGATGGGGATCATAGTTACGAATCGGTTTGTTCCGATATTAGTCTTATTGAAACGAGACTGGTGAGTGGCGGATGGTTATGTTTTGATGATGCTTTTTCTAGTTATGATGGTGTAGATAAAGCGATACGTGAAAAAATAATAGAAAGTAATCAGTACGATGTATATCAACAACTAACTAGAAAGTTATTTGTTGCTAGAAAGCGTTGAAGTTGAAAATGAAAAATCGACAAGACCTGATCAACTCTCAGTTATCTGACAGTGAAAAAGCTTATTTTTTAGATAACTATGCAACAGTGAAGGAGAGTGCTGTTGTCAGAGGAATGATGCCCACAATAGTTAATCCGTATGCCTCTACTTTGATGATCGGTATCAATACCGTTCTTAACTCTGATAACAATGCCGCCTTTGTGCCTATTTCCCATCCAGTAAAGTTTGCATTAGGAAGAAATGCAATTATACAAATCGGTGACTCATGTGATCTGAACGGCTGTTGTATAACGGCTTATGAAAGCGTTGTTATTGGTGACTATGTTCAAATAGGACCAGCGACATGGATTACAGATACTGATCTTCATTCATTATCTCCAAGCGTACGGCGAAGCCAGTTGAATGGTGAAAAAACTGATGCTAATGAGGTGAAACGTCGTCCTGTCAATATTGGTAATGATGTCTGGATTGGGGCAGGTGTGACAATACTCAAAGGAGTTAATATTGGGGATGGGGCTGTCATAGGTGCTGGAAGTGTTGTTACAAAAGATGTGCCATCAATGAGCTTTTTTGCAGGGAATCCTGCTTCACTTGTAAGACAGCTGGAGGATTAACTCTTGAGGGTTGGCATCATTCAGTCTTGTTACATCCCTTGGCGTGGTTATTTTGATTTTATTAATTCTGTTGACCTATTTATTTTTCATGATGATTTGCAATACACAAAGGGAGATTGGAGAAATAGGAATAGAATAAAAACTCAAAAAGGGATGAACTGGCTTACAGTACCAGTGCACTACTCCAAAGTAGAACAGCTGATTTTGAATACGGAGATTGATTACTCAAGAGCTTGGCCAAAGAAACACCTTGCTCAAATACAAGCAAACTATCGAGGCGCTCCCTATCTAAGCGACGTCATAGACATAATGTCTACCATTAATACACGTGAATTTAACACAATTAGTGGGCTGAATATTTTTCTCATTAAGCAAATTTGTCATTACCTAAATATTACGACGCCAATGATTATGTCTTCTGAGTTGCAAGTCACTGGAAAAAAAACAGAACGTTTGATTGAAATACTAAAAAAAGTTAACGGCTGCACTTATCTGAGTGGTGCATCAGCTGATGATTATCTAAAGAAAAGCATGTTTAGAGAAAA
Source organism: Methylophaga sp. UBA678 (assembly GCF_002299105.1). NCBI lineage: Bacteria > Pseudomonadati > Pseudomonadota > Gammaproteobacteria > Thiotrichales > Piscirickettsiaceae > Methylophaga > Methylophaga sp. UBA678. Next base: position 54,761 of record NZ_DBNG01000004.1, on the reverse strand, counting down.
TGGGGTTAGCTTAGAGTACAAATCTTATGATTACCCAGAGTACAGACAACTTTGGGATGGTTATGATGCAGGCTTATCAATAATAGATCTGATTGCGAATCAAGGCCCTGGCGCGCGAGACTTTATATCCAGTCTGTCGCCAAATCAGATTATCATTCCCTGAAAACAAGAACGTTGGAACACGAGAGCACTTTAATGAACTCCAATGATATTCAACTCACTGAACAAGCACGGAAAGTTTTGTTTGAACAAAATCATCCTGAGCTTAAAAATATCATTGTGAAGTTGCTGTCAGAACATTCATTTGATGAGATCACTTTACATGAGCAGGTAAATTGGCTTTTTGATAGCTTCCAAGCAGTGGTAAATCATGGTTTAAATAATGCTGTAGTAGTAAAAAGTTTGGTTGAATATCATGCTCAGCGACTTTTTTCCTTACCAGAGCTTAATTTATCTGATGCATGCAGACTCCTAGAGGCCATTCATGGCCTGAATTGGGTCGGCGCTGTTAGTTTGTTCGATATGCGTGGATACAACAGAGCTGGTGTTCAGCCTTTCTATCACTATCTCAAGCAAACACAAAGCGGGTCAAAAATAAACACGAGCTCACATCATCAAAACCAAGTAGAGAATTTAAATATTGTCTATATGGTTCATTATGCTGATATGAACAGGGGCAATGCCCTAGGGCCAATGATGAAAGATTTGATCATCAATCATAACCAGCAAAGTGTCTTTAATATTACTTGTTTTTGTGTTCAATGGGCTGAGCAACGTTATATCGATGAATTAGTCGATGCTGGAGTTAGGGTAAGAGTCATTCCACAAGAAATCAGTTATAAAAGGCTGGATGAGCTGAAACACGTTTTGGGTGAGGCCAATCCTGATGTCATTATTTCTGATGTAGCTTCGCCAGTTGCTACTTGGTTGTACAGCCAAAGAGTGGCTAGGCTGCAAATGTATCTTGATCCGGGATATCCGCATTGGAATATCCCCGAGTTAGATTGGGTGTTATTACCAGGAAAGTCATTTCAGTCAGGATTTGATATTCCAAGAAATCGCGCGAGCAGTGTTCGGATTGCTATTACAGATCAGGTTTTTCCAAACATTAAAGATGCATGCATTGATATTTCAGATGATTTCGAATTTAGTTTTGGTTTGTTTACTCGCCTCGTGAAAGTGAATAGTGAGTTATTACACATTCTGAGTGAGTTAATGGAGACGTTGCCTGAGGCCAAGCTGCTTATTGTGGGTAGTGGAAATAGTGATTTAATTGCTAACTGGTTGTCTGAATCTACCTTTTCTGCACGTGTAACGTTTATAAATCAGATGGTTGAGTTGCAATGCTATAAAGACAGAGTAAAGGTTTTTCTTGACACCTTTCCGTTCGTGGGAGGGTTGGCTTGTCGAGAAATGATGTCTTATGGCATACCTGTCGTATCAATGCTTGCAGGTGAGTGGGATGAGCTGTTAAAGGAACAGAGAGATTTGACGACGCTAGCCAGTTCACATAATGAATACCTACAAATTGCATGTCAGTTATACAGTGACCACACATATTATGAAGAGGCGCGCAAGAAATCATCACTGCTTGCAAATAAACATAATGATCCTTCAATAATGATAATGGATATTGAAAATGGCATTAAACAAGCCATTGCTAGCCTAGGTTTGCATGAACTGAAACAAAAACTCAATGAATAAAATTCAAATAAAAAAGCCAGTTTTTATCATAGGGTGTGGTCGCTCAGGGACAGGGCTGCTGTTTGATTTATTAGGACAACATCCAAGTTTAGTTAAGACTATGGGATATCCTGATGGTGAAGACCATCTGGGGTGGGTGGAGCATGGGAATTGTGTCATGGCAGGTATTGGCAACCACACAGCACCACAGTTTGGAACTGGAATTAACGGGTTTCAGGTGTGTTTACCTATGTCAGATAATGATGTTACTGATAAGACAATCTCTCGTATGCATCAGTACTATTTTAATTCGGTTCTAAATGGTGATACCTCGCTACGGGTAATTAATAAACAACCTCATCTCTCTAACAAACTACATTACCTTCTCAAGATATTTCCAGATGCAAAAATTATCCACATAATTCGGGATTGTCCTGCTGTGGTAGCTAGTTGGAAAGCTATCATGAATGCCATTAATAGTGTGTTGTTGTATCTTCCTCCTGATGAAGAGAATCCATGTTTTTGGTTAATGCCTCGGCCAGAAGATAAAACTGCAAGGGAGCTTCTAGATAAACATCCACATATCTATCCGGGTGGGGATGGTGCTGTTTTTATTGATTATTGGTGCAAGGTGAATAAAGCAATTCCAAATGAGATGAAGGTGTGCCCTAGTCAACTCTTGACTATTCGATATGAAGACTTAATTGAAAATCCAAATGAGATGTTAAAAAAAATCGATGATTTTTGTGAGTTGGCGCCTTATGAGTATGCCGTGAAAGATGTTCAGAGAAACACAGCAAACAAGCATAAAGCCTTGGTTGATGAGGTATTAGCAGAGAAGATAGATGTGAATGCAATGGCCGTGAGGAAAATGTACGGCTATCTTTCGTCTGAAGTTAAAATGCCATACAGTCTATACATTCCTGAATCTAATAGGCACCAACAATGAATGGGACAAAAATAAGAGTTATTACTTATTTAGCCAATCATCCTTCATTTTTAGTCGCTATACATTGTTTTTTTGAATCATGGCGGGCTAACTGTGGTATTAACCCAGAAAATATCTCCCTTACACTCTATACGCTTAAAGATATATCAAAGCAGCAGCAATTATATCTTCATCATTTAGAACAACTTTATTCAATTGAAGTAAAGATTGTACCGCCACAGAATTACGAGGTATTTGGCGACTATTGGCCATTATCTATACTGAAAGATAGTTTTGATGACGATATTGTTATTCTTGCTTCTCCCCACATGTTGGTTGCAACTGATAGTGCCTCTATTCTTTTAGAAAGTCAGCAGGGTAATCGCTTAATCTTATCTCGTTATGCAGAAAGTAAGGTGAAAACGGGCGAAAAACTATATTCACCGAGGTTGATAATTGGTACTTCAGACTTGTTTGCCATACTTCGAGATGAGTTTGTACCAGAGCTTGAGTCAAGCTTGCCATTAATTGCTGATAATTTGGAGAGTAAAAGTCCATCACTATTCCTATCAGAACTTTTTACTCGTGTTTGTCAAAGAAGTGTTGTCACAACCAGAGCTTTAGAGTGGTTTGAGCTGTGTGACTTTTTCTCAAGTGATTCTAAAGTAGAGGCTTTAGAGTCAGAAAAAAGCAACTTTTATCTGATCAGTGATAGTACGCATCTTGAATTCACTCAGAGCCAAATTTTCTACAGCAGAAGTCACCTCGACAAATTCATAGAAAATTCCGAGCCTGAGGGCCCATGGCGTGCTTACCATAAAGTGCTTAAATCACTTTGGAACAATATTAAAATTAAGCACGAGACAGACGTCTCAAGGCTGAGCTTCTTCAAAACTACCTCACAACCCTACTATATTTATGTCGGTGATATGGGATTTAGTCAGAAGTCGGCAGGCATGCGTGCACTTTATTACTTATGTCATGCACTTAACGTAAAAGGTGCCGAGGCATTCCTTGTCGGGCATATCGAAACTGAAAATAATTTAAGAACCCCCTTACTAACTGAGCAGCAACTCAACGAACATATTGAGCAAAATAGACTACCCATTGTTATCTATCCTGAGGTGATAAGTGGTAATCCACTGCAATTACCATTTGTAGTGAGGTGGTTGCTCAATAAGCCTGGTTTTTTAGCAGGTGACGAGGTCATATCTGATAGTGAGTTGGTATACGCTTTCACCAGTGATTATATTCCTATGGGGCGCTCTCTTCCTCTGCTGACCGTGCCTATCGTTGACAATAATATTTTTAACAATAAAAACAACCCTGACGATAAACATCGAGAGGGGCGTTACTTTTACGCTAATAAATATCTTCTCAAGGGTGGCAAATTAACATCAGATATTGGTGATGCAAAAAGTCTCTGCCAAGACGTTAAAATTACACACCATGAGCTTGCCGAAGTCTTACGGAAAGCTGAGTTACTATTTTGCTATGAGCCTTCTGCGATTATAAGGGAGGCACTACTCTGCGGCTGTCCCGTGGTGATGATTCCTAACCCTCTTCTTGAAGATAACTTAAGTCATCCGATCGCTGGTCATGGTATTGCCAGCTTTCCTGATGAAGAAGAAATTGAGCGCGCTAAGCAGACAATCCATATAGTAGAAGAACAAAACGATGATTTTCTGCAGTACTGTTGGGAAGGGGTTGAAGAATTTATTCGGACTAGTCAACAACTGCCACTTTCGATCGAACTGAGCGACCAAATATGGTACGAAAAGACTCAAAAATTTCTTTCATCAGTATCTTGTAAGCCACATGATATACCAAAGTTTGGTCCAGTTTTGTCTGCAAAAAGATGGCTGTCAAACTCAAGCTTTGTTGCGTCACAAGTCTCACATCTTGCCGAGCGTATGGTGAACCAATGGCAACAACAACCGAGTTTTCATTTACTGCTCATTGTTAATCCTAGGGAGCTGCATGCTCTCTCCAATACGATTGACTCTCTTGAACAACAGCTCTATCAGGCTTGGGGTTTGACTATCCTGAGTAATATTCCGGCCCCTGATGCTTTTTCCGCTGTGCCAGAAAATATTGAATGGGTTCAGATATCAGGGGAAAATATCAATCAAGACATTGAGCAAGTTGTCACAGCCGCTCAGCTTGACTGGATTATGCAATTAATCCCTGGAGATAAATTAGCCCCACATGCCTTATTGAGCTTTGCTGATACGATTAACTTAGAGACACAAGCACAGTTTATCTATAGTGATGAGTTAGTCGATGAGTCAAAAGCTGATATCTGGTTCAAACCGGAGTTTAGTCTTGATTATTTGAGGGCCTATTCATATTTAGGGCGTTCATTTATTGTCAGTAGAGAAGCCTTTGAACAGGTCGGTGGGTATTCGAATCTTGCTTACGTTCATGCCACAGATATGGCATTTAAGGTGTATGAGCAGTATCAGCAATTAGCGTTTTCTCATGTCCCCGATGTCTTGCTCACATCAATTCCATTAGATATTAATAGAGAGCAATTGGCCGAAAATGAATGGTTGACCCGCCATGCGCATCTAAACAGGTCCGGTATTTCTGCCACAATATCGAACCCCAAAAACAAGCCGCGATTCCAGACGGTCTACAGTACGAAAAATCAGCCCAAAGTCTCTATTATCGTTGCTCATCATAACTATGTTTCCTACCTTGCCCGATGTTTGGAAGAGTTAGAGCTCAACACGACCTATATTAACTATGAAGTGGTCGTTGTAGATGTCATGAGTGATGTCGAAGATCTCGAAGATGTGTATGCTGAGATGTCAGAAATGTGGGGGGAACGTTTTGTCTCAACGCGTTTTGAGCAGAAAAACTACTCGGCAGCTATTAACCATGGTGTGAACATCGCTAGTGGTGATTATATTGTTGTTATGTCCTGCTTTGCTATGGCTGTGAACGGCAATTGGCTAAATGAGATGATGCCATTGTTGGCCAGAGAGGATGTGGGTATTGTTGGCTCTCGAATCCTCGATGACAAAAATCATGTCATTCATGCTGGTGGCGTTTTCGGAATTACTGATGACGTTAGTGGTATGTTCCAAGGGCTGGATATTACAGATTCTGGTTATATGGAGCGTGCACATTGTATTCAGCAATATTCCTCGGTGTCATCAGCTTGTTTCGGGATTGAAAAACAGACATTCATCAAGGCTGGTGGCCTGTGTGAAAATTCATTCTCTGATACACGCTATACCGTTATGGATTTATGTCTCACTATCCAGCAGCAAGGTAAAAACGTTATCTGGTCACCTTATGTGACCTTGTTTCAGGACAAAAAGCTGGCGGAGCAGTCAAATGGTGTGGCCGATTACAATTCTGGCAGAGAAGAATTCATCGTCGAAAAGTGGTCTGATTTGTTTACACACGATCCTTTCTATAATGACAACCTGAGTCTGCGATCACGTTTTTTTGCCGCCGAGGTAGATATCCAGCGGCAATGGGACCCGAGGTTTAATTTAAAAACACGGGTTGTTGTTTTTCCTCTTAATGGTTCTGGCACTGGCCAGTATCGCATGATTGCACCAATGCAGGCTTTGGCAGAACGAGGTGATGTAGAACTCACATGGATGCCGTTTCATGAGTTTAAAGAACAGCCCTTATTGCCGACTTTATTTGAGTTGATGCGATTGAAACCCGATGTGCTCTACGTGCAGCAAATGTTGAATGATATCAGCTACGAATTTCTGAAAGGGGTCAAACAGCATACGTCAATCAATATCGTTTTTTCCTTGGATGATCTGGTCACCAACTTGCCAAAATTGAGTGACAGAAAAAAACTAGTATTTCGGGACATGCGTTCAAGGCTCAGAAAAACACTCGCTTTATGTGACCATACAATCGTCTCTACCGAGCCATTAGCGGAGCTATGTCGTCAATATACTGACAATGTGACGGTTATTCCTAATAGGTTGGAGTCACAACGCTGGTTAAATCTATCCTTACCACAGAAAAAAGCTCACCAAAAGCCCCGAGTGGGTTGGGCGGGGGCGAATCAGCATGCGGGCGATTTGGCTTTAATGGCTCATGTTGTTGAATCATTGGCAGATAAAGTGGATTGGGTTTTTATGGGGATGTGCCCGCTTGAACTGAGGCCTTATGTCAAAGAGTTCCATCAATTTGTGTCGTTTAATCAATATCCACAGGCTTTAGCCGATCTTGATTTAGATTTGGCTCTCGCACCTCTAGAGGAACACCCTTTTAACGAAGCGAAAAGTAATTTACGTCTGCTTGAGTATGGCGTCATGGGCTGGCCTGTGATTGCCAGTGACATCTATCCATACCAGCAAGATGGCGCGCCTGTGACGTTAATTCCAAATGATGAGGCTGTGTGGGTAGAAACGATCCTTGCCGCTTTAGCCGAACCGGAGAAAATTGCCGCTCAAGGTCGGCAGCTTAAAAACTGGGTATGTCAAAAATTTATCCTTGAAGAACACTTGGATGAGTGGTTGAAGGTGTTTAATTTTAATAAAAACAATTAGTTAATGATTTTTGTCGCAGCTGGTTAAAAAACTGGTACGCAAACTGCTTTACTCCCATCGAGTCTGGTAACCCTTTGTGGCTACAGGCAAATAATATTTGAAATGGGAGAATTCAAATGCCATTAATCGTAAATACTAACCTTGCGTCGCTTAATGCGCAGCGGAACTTAACAAAATCGCAAGGTGATTTGAACACTGCATTACAACGTTTATCTTCTGGTCTTCGTGTTAACAGCGCCAAAGACGATGCTGCAGGCTTATATACTGCCGAACAAATGACTGCGGATATTCGTGGTGCTAATCAAGCGGCAAGAAATGCTGCAGACGGCATCTCATTTGCTCAGGTTGCTGAAGGGGCCTTGGCTGAAATCACTAACAACCTTCAACGTATTCGTGAAATAGCGGTACAGTCAGCTAACGGCACAGTCACAGATAGAAATGGTCTGCAAGCCGAGGTAACGCAGCTTGAATCAGAAAATGCCCGTATTATTGCAAGTACCCAGTTTAACGGTACTCAGGTCCTGGGTGGCGTCTCTTTGACATTCCAGGTTGGAGCCGATGCTGCGGATACTGTCACAGTGGCTGCTACCGCTGCTACCACAACCACCGCTGACGTTTCCACTTCAACGGGCGCTTCAACGGCACTGGGAACATTAGATACTGACATTAATAACCTAAGCCAACTGCGTGCGACCTTCGGTTCTATTCAAAATAGATTTGAGGCCGTTATTTCTAACCTGCAAAGTTTGGCTGAAAATACCAGTGCTGCACGTAGCCGAATTATGGATGCCGACTTTGCTGAAGAAACAGCAAAACTAACACGCGCTCAGATTTTACAGCAAGCGGGTACATCTATCCTCGCACAGGCGAATACCTTGCCACAGAACGCTTTATCGCTTCTTCAGGGCTAAGCTGAAAAAAAGTAAAATGTGAACTGGGTCAGACTTTTGCAAAGTCTGACCTTTTTTTTTGTAAATTGTCTTAAAGAAAATCTCACTCCCTGCCGCTAATGTTTTCGGAGGCGGTAAAAACTAGAAAATTCATAGTTTGTCCGCCATGTATAAAGCGAGCCTAGCTCGACCCTATGAGGGAGTAAATCTCATGGCATTAGTAGTTAACACAAACATTGCATCATTAAACGCACAACGTAACTTAAACAAATCTCAAAGCACACTGAATACATCTCTACAGCGTTTGTCTTCAGGTCTTCGTATCAACAGTGCAAAAGATGATGCGGCTGGTCTATACACCGCGCAGCAAATGACAGCAGATATCCGTGGTGCGAACCAAGCAGCTCGTAATGCTGCTGATGGTATCTCCCTTGCGCAGGTAGCAGAGGGTGCATTAGCTGAAATCAGTAATAACCTACAACGTATCCGTGAAATTGCCGTGCAGTCTGCTAACGGTACTGTAACTGACCGTACAGGTCTATCTGCTGAGGTTACTCAGCTTGAAGCTGAAAATACTCGTATCGTGAATAGTACTAAGTTCAATGGTACTGCAGTTTTGAGCGGCTTGAGTATCTCAATTCAAGTGGGTCAAGACAGTGGTGATACAGTAGCTGTATCTGCATCTGCATTAAGCAACACAACCGCTGATGTTTCATCATCTACTGCTGCATCAACATCCTTAGGAACATTAGATACTGACATCAACACCGTTAGTACATTGCGTGCAACATTCGGTTCAATTCAGAATCGTTTTGAAGCTGTAATCTCAAATTTACAAAGCTTCTCAGAAAATACTTCTGCTGCCCGTAGCCGTATTGTTGATGCTGACTTTGCTGCTGAAACTGCTGCTTTAACCAAAGCGCAAATTCTGCAACAGGCTGGTGTATCCATCGTATCGCAAGCGAACGTTATTCCTCAGTCAGCATTATCACTGTTGGGATAATAACAAAAGGATGAAGCGCATGGGCCTGGTGGGTAAACTACTCTCCAGGCTTTATGCCGTTTACAAAGTAGTTAGATTAGGAGGAAGACAATGGCTAATAATGATCTGTTAGTGCAATCTGCCCTTCAATCAGTGCAAAACAATGTTACTAGTCAGTCTAAACCGGTTACGCAATCTGTTCAGACTGAGACTGTTACTGAATTATCTGTTCAATCTCAAGCTCTTCAGAAAGAAGCTGAGAAACAGAATAGCCAGCAGCAACAACGTGCAGACGATTTGCGTGATAAGGTGGCTCAACTTAACGATTATATGCAGAATATGAACCGTAACCTGCAATTTAGTGTCGATGATACGAGTGGTGATACGGTGATTAAAGTAATTGACTCAGAAACTGAGGAAGTGGTCAGGCAGATCCCTTCAGAAGAGATACTTGAAGCTAGACATGCTGCTGAAAAGTATCGCGGTATATTGCTAGAAACAAAGGCTTGATTGGCTCAAAACTTGCTGCAATTTTGCAATTAAGTTTAGGCGGAGAATTGACATGGCGACAATTTCATCATTAGGCGTAGGAACGGGACTCGATCTGGAGAGCATTGTTACGGGCTTAATGGATCTTGAGCGTCAACCGCTCGACAGACTCGAGAGCAAGCAGAGTATTATCAACGCACAGATCAGTGCTTATGGTTCATTTAAGAGTAAACTCGATTCTTTTCAAACGGCCATGGCGTCGTTGGCAAGTGCATCCAGTTTTAAGGTGTTCCAAGCTAATTCACAAGATGAAGACTTATTCACAGCGACATCGACCAGTTCAGCATCGGCTGGTTCCTACAATATTAATGTCACCCAAGTTGCCAGTCGAGATAAGTTAGCGTCATCTGCATTTACTGATTACAACTCAGTAATTGGCGAAGGCACACTGAGTATCAGTGTGGGAAGTGAGAGCTTCGATGTCGCGATAGACTCCAGTAATAGCACCCTCGCAGGAATTCGTACCGCCATCAATAATGCTTCTGATAACACTGGCGTAACGGCATCAATCATTACAGATGATAGTGGTGCCAGATTGGTTCTGACATCAAACGAAACCGGGACTGAAAACGCGATCAGTGTCTCTGTGAGCGGTGATAGTGATGGTAATAATACCGATACATCAGGTCTATCGGCTTTTGTTTATAGCTCTGGCGGTACACAAAACTTGTCATCTATCTCCACGGCAAAAGACGCGATTGTTAATATTGATGGCTTCACGACTACCAGTAGTTCAAACTCCATAGCCAATGCTATTGATGGAGTGACATTAAACGTAAAAGATGTGGGTAGTTCGACACTCGATATCACAAGAAATGATGAGGCTATCTTAGAGTCAGTAAACGAGTTTGCTTCGGCATACAATGCGTTGATGACAGAAATTAAATCTCAGCGAAGTGGTCAATTAGAGGCGGACAGCACACTACTTACAATTGAACGCCAAGTCAGAGATGTCTTCAACTCGGGAGCCAGTATTACCGGCTCGAGCTTTAGTTATTTAGTTGAAGCAGGCATTTCTTTTGATAAAAATGGTGTGATGACGGTTGATGAAGATAAAGTCAATGAGGTCTTAAGTTCTGACTTTAACTCATTTGCGAACCTGTTTTCAGCTGAAGGTGAAGGTTTTGCTAATCGTTTAGAGTCTCTAGCTGATACCTGGTTACAAACAGATGGACTGATTGACTCAAGAGAAGAAGGGCTCAATTCGCGTTTAAAAAGAATGGATTCGCAAAAAGAGCAGATGGAAGCACGTCTTGAAATGACGGAAACACGTTTACGAGCTCAGTATGCAGCCATGGATACCTTGGTCAGCAGTTTACAATCACAAGGCAATTATTTGATTTCGCAACTATCCGCCTTGAATTCAAAATAAAGTAGTATGATCCCTAGGCATTAAGGATTGGAGTATGCAGGTAATGGTGAATAAAAAAGCGATGGAAGGTTATGGCCGCAATGCCATAGAGTCGGAAGTAAATTATGCCTCGCCCTATCGAATTATTCAGATGCTGATGGAAGGTGCGCTTGCTCGCGTCGCCACTGCAAAAGGCTGTATTGCCCGTAATGAAATTGCTGAAAAAGGTCATCAAATTTCTTGGTGTATCCGTATCATAGATGGTTTAAAAACCAGTTTGGATGCTGAGAAAGGTGGCGAAATTGCCGAGAACCTGGATTCATTATATGACTATATTACTCGCCGCTTACTCGAAGCGAATGTGAGTAACGATGTCGCTATATTAGACGAAGTCACTAAACTTCTTGAAGAAATAAAAGCTGGGTGGGACGGGATTCCCCCTGAGTTTCACTAGTTATGTCTGAGATAACACGTCTAAAACAGGTATTAAGATTAACTGAGGACATGAGTGCTGCAGTGAATGCTGGCAAATGGAGTGATGTCTCCACTTTGACAAAGCTACGAGCAGATTTAATGGAAAGTATCTTTCCTCTTGATAGTCATGTTGACCAGTCAGAAGCGCGTCCATTAATAGAACAAATTGTGACGTTAAATCAAAATGTTGAACAACGTTGTCGTGATGCAAGACAAACGATCCAAACCGAGTTAGGCCAGTTTAATAAAAACAAAAAAGTGGCAGCAGCCTACCAATCTAACTAGTACGTCACATCTTGCTTAAAATTAACCCGTCATAATTTTGACAATGTCTGCCAGAAAATGCTTAACTCCAGTTATTCAAGGCTTATCGCCAGTTCAAAACCCAGTGAAGAGATGGAGTGAGTATGAGTGTAAATAATGTATTGGTCGTGGAAAGTGATATTGACCGATGCGAGATGTTAAGCACACTCATTGAGTTTATAAATTGTCAGCCGGTTGTGATTTCAGAATCAGACCTTTGGTTTGAGCATGTAGAAAACCTTGATGACGTGGTGATGGCCATTGTGGGTGACTGTGGCGGGCAAAATCAAACTAAGCAGTTACTTCGAGAACTGGTTAATCATGACTCACGGGTTCCCGTCTTTGTTCTTGAATCTCCATCTGGCGAAGCATTAGACTTTCCAGGCACCATCGGTTCTATTCGTTACCCCATTAAATATCCTCAACTCAGCAATGCGTTACAGCAGGCGACCATCTATCGGGGTATGGCGGCTGAAGCTAGCACACCCAATAACTTATTTCGGTCACTGGTAGGTAATAGTCGGCTCATTAAGAATGTGCAGCGGATGATTGATCAGGTCTCTGATTCAGAAGCCAATGTGCTCATTCTGGGCGAGTCAGGAACTGGCAAAGAAGTCGTTGCTCGTAACTTACATCACTTTTCATCCAGAAGAGATAAACCCTTTGTGCCAGTCAATTGTGGGGCCATTCCAGGAGAGTTACTGGAAAGTGAGTTATTTGGTCACGAAAAAGGCGCTTTCACTGGGGCGATAACGGCCAGAAAAGGACGTTTTGAAATGGCTGAAGGTGGCACATTATTTCTGGATGAAATAGGCGATATGCCACTGCCTATGCAGGTCAAACTGTTACGTGTATTGCAAGAAAGAACCTATGAAAAAGTAGGTAGTAATAAAACACAAACAGCCAATGTTCGCGTGATTGCCGCCACACATCGTAACCTCGAAGAGCATATTGCTGATGGTCGGTTCCGTGAAGATTTATTTTACCGACTGAATGTCTTTCCTATTGAAATGCCAGCATTAAGAGACAGACCAGAAGATATTCCGCTGCTTATTCATGAATTGATTAAACGTATTGAACATGAAAACAGAGGCACTATTCGACTCACCCCTGCTGCGATTACCTCATTATGCCGTTACCCATGGCCTGGAAATGTACGTGAATTAGCGAATGTGGTCGAACGATTAGTGATTCTCTATCCATACGGCACGGTCGATTTTGATGACCTTCCAGAAAAGTATCAGCTAGAAGGTGATGAGTTACCTGAAGAAATTACCAGCATCATTGCCGCTGGCCCACAGCAAGAAGCTTCAAGGAATCTACCTGAGACATCGCCAGAGATTAAACCCGTGCCAGAGACATCCTCTGACCCAGTTAATTCATCTTCTGGCCCAGAAGATATGGTGTTGCCAGAAGATGGTATTGATCTGAAAGAACATCTTGCCAATCTTGAATATCTATTGATAAAACAAGCCATAGATGATGCTGAGGGCGTGGTTGCTCATGCAGCGAATAAACTGAAAATGCGTAGAACAACGCTAGTAGAGAAAATGCGTAAATACGGGATTCAACGCGATACTGAATAATCGAAGAAGCAACGTCGATCTTTTGACGTTTTCTATTTAAGTATTTGATAAATAAGATTTTATGTTTTGGGCATGGTAATTGCTCAGGCTCTAATACGATGCAATAGTGCATGTAGGAGCAAGAAACATGAATCTGAAATTATCACTGGGTGACGATTTTCAACAATCGAATTATCAGTCGCAACCCTTTTCACGAGACATCGATCTCAGCACTATTTCAAATGTCAGCCATATCTCAGCTGAACATATTCAACAATCCACTAATACCGATGCGGACCAACTCGCCAATCGTCATAGTCGTTTATTGGCTGTGCTACCCGCAGGCGTGGTGGTGATTGATGGTTCCGGCTTTATTCAGGAAGCCAATGAGGCAGCGATCTCCTTGTTGGGTGAACCTTTGTCAGGTGAGCGTTGGGTAAATGTCATTGAACGGGCTTTTGATCCCAAGCCAAGTGATGGTCATGATGTCTCCTTAAAAGACGGTCGCCTGGTACACATCTCAACGAATCCACTTGGCCATGAACCGGGACAAATTATCTTATTACAGGATGTAACGGATACTCGAGCACTGCAAAGCAAAGTTTCCCATTTGCAGCGTTTATCGACCATCGGTGAAGTTACAGCAAGACTGGCTCATCAAATCAGAACCCCTCTGTCCTCTGCCATGCTCTATCTTTCACCTTTACTGAAAGAGGGGGCTGATGAACAAGTTAAGCAGCGTTTTGCGACAAGAGTAAAAGACAGTCTCACCCATATGGAGCAGTTGATTCGTGATCTTTTATCTTTCTCAAGAGGGAATATGGCATCACCCTCACCGGTAGCAGTGAGTGATTTATTAAGTGAATTAGAACAACAGTTTTCTGCTCAAAATGATGTAGAAAACAGCACAGTGACGATGACGCTCGTCAACCAGGTTAATGACGATTACATCTATGGTAGTCAATCTGCATTAATCAGCGCTATTACCAATTTACTCAATAATGCTCGTCAAGCATGTGAAGGTCATGGTCAGATTGAGGTGATGGCAGAGTACGCTGAAAATAACGCCAAAGAACAATGCATCCAGATCAGCGTAAATGACAATGGTGAGGGCATGTCTGAAGCTGAGCTAAATAAAGTGTTAACGCCTTTCTACACCACTCGTTCTAATGGCACAGGACTTGGGCTTGCCGTTGTTCAGTCAATTGTCAAAGCCCATAGAGGTTTACTTGCGATCGAAAGTGAACCCAAAAAAGGCAGCTCAGTAAAATTATTGTTTCCTATTTATACATCAGCAAATACATCGCCAGAGCAAGCAGCAGAGGAGGTCGCATTATGAATCACTCAAATATCTTAGTGGTTGAGGATGATGCTAACCTTCGCACGGCATTATGCGACACACTTGAGCTCGCTGGTTATCGAGTCGTTGGTATGGAGCATGGTCAGTCTGCACTGGATAAGATAGCCAGCGAGCCTGTAGGTTTACTATTAAGTGACTTACAGATGTCACCGATGGATGGACACACCTTACTGCAGCGGGCAAAAGCCATGATGCCTGATTTACCTGTCGTGATGATGACAGCCTACGGTACCGTTCAAAGTGCTGTCGATGCCATGCATCAGGGGGCGTCTGACTATTTATTAAAGCCATTTGAAGCCGATGAACTCTTACAGCGCGTACAGCGCTATATCAACGATATTGGTACTGAAGAAGATGACATGGTGGCGCAGGCCCAGGCATCGAAAGAGCTTCAAGCTATCGCCAAGCGTGTGGCCGACAGTGATGCCACTGTACTTATCAATGGCGAGAGTGGTACCGGTAAAGAAGTGTTAGCTCGCTACCTTCATGTTCATTCCCCCCGATCTTCACATCCTTTTGTAGCGATTAACTGTGCGGCTATTCCAGAAAATATGTTGGAAGCTACTCTATTTGGATATGAGAAAGGGGCGTTTACAGGCGCCAGCCAAGCCTATGCCGGTAAGTTTGAACAAGCTAATCATGGCACGATTTTATTAGACGAAATCTCTGAAATGGACTTATCACTACAAGCAAAACTCTTACGTGTTTTGCAGGAGCGTGAAGTTGAACGTATTGGTGGTAGGAAGGTAATACCGCTGGATGTCAGAGTGTTAGCCACCACCAATAGAACTTTACGAGAGGAGGTCAAAGCCGGCCGTTTTCGTGAGGATTTATATTATCGTTTGAATGTTTTTCCATTGGAAATTTCACCTCTCAGACAACGTCAGGATGATATTCTTCCTTTATCTCAGCGCCTGTTGACGCGACATGCCAGTCAATCACGACGCGTTGCGCCTTTACTGGATGCTGCGGCTAAGTCTCGCTTAATTTCTCACAACTGGCCAGGTAATGTTCGTGAGTTGGATAATGTCTTGCAGCGGGCGTTAATTTTGCAATCGGGTCAATCAATTACAGCAAAAGATATTATTTTTGAGGCGGTGTCTGGCCAGGAATTGAATACCTCAGTGAGTCAAACTGAAGTCAGTTCATCTACAGAAAGCAGTAAAAGCGCTGTAGAGGGATTCGATTTACGGTCCCAAGAGCAACGTCATATTCTCGACATGCTGGAAAAATATCAAGGCAGCCGAAGACTGACTGCAAAAGAGCTAGGTATAAGTGAACGTACCTTACGTTACAAAATCGCCAAATTCCGTGAGCAAGGGGTGGAAATCCCTGAAAAACTTGGCAAGAAGTCTGCATAAAGCAACTATCAGCGTCATTTTTATAGCGGAGCAGAGAGAAAGATGATTAAAGCTATCGACCCTAACCAATTACTAACTCAGATGCGAGCTTTACAAGCTCAGGCTTCACCAGCAACACAACCCATGCCTTCTGGTGAGGCTGAGAGCAATGGTCGAGTGGATTTCGGCAGCGTAATGCAAAAAGCTGTGAATGAGGTGAATGATCTGCAAAAAAACTCCGGTGATTTAAAAACGGCATTTGAGTTAGGTGACCCGAATGTCAATCTGGCTGATGTCATGATTGCATCGCAAAAAGCCAGTGTCGCTTTTGAGGCAACCTTACAAGTCAGAAATAAACTGATTGAGGCTTACCAAGAAGTTATGCGTATGTCTGTTTAATTGACGAATATGCCTGAGTAGAGAAACACTATGGAAAACGCACCTGCCACCACCGGCTCACAAGCCAATATGCCAACAGCACGACCCACAACAGCATTGGGCGCTATGCAGGCAAACATCTCTCAACAACCTGTTGTGAAACAGATGTTGTTCTTATTGGCAATTGCAGCCAGTATCGCCGTGGGTGGTTATGTGCTGTTGTGGTCACAAACGCCCTCATATCAGGTCCTTTTCGCGAATATGGCACCTGCAGAATCGACTGAAGTGGTTGACGTCTTGCAGCAGATGAATGTCGATTACAAATTGGATCCGTCCACTGGCGCATTGTTAGTACCTGCTGGTGATGTGCAAACACTGCGAATGAAACTTGCTGCTGAAGGCCTACCCAGAAGTGCTGCCCTGGGCATGGAGATGCTGAATCAGGATCAAGGGTTTGGTACCAGTCAGTTTATCGAGCGAGCCCGTTACCAGCGTGCAATGGAAGAAGAGTTATCTCGCTCCATTGCTGAACTCAATAACGTCAGAAGTGCGCGAGTGCATCTTGCTATTCCTAAACAATCTGTTTTTGTTCGCGATCGTAAAGATCCTACCGCTTCTGTGGTGGTTCATCTTTATGCTGGCAGAACACTTGATCAATCTCAGGTGGCAGCCATCACACACATGGTCGCCTCCAGTGTGCCAGATATGAAAAATGCCGATGTCACTATTGTGGATCAGCGTGGCAACTTATTAACTCAACCAGAGCGTGCGGCGGGTGTGGCAATGAGTGATACCCAGCTTGAATACACACGTAAGGTTGAACAAATCTATATCGACCGTATAGAAAATATCTTGTCACCCATTGTGGGTATGAATGGGGTGCGTGCACAGGTCGTGGCCGATGTTGACTTTACAATGTCTGAACAAACACACGAAAGTTATAACCCGGACATGACAGCAGTGAGAAGTGAGCAGCTGCAAGAAGAAGAGCGTGTTGGTAATGGTGGACCGTTTGGCGTGCCCGGCGCACTCAGTAATCAACCTCCTGGTGGTGGTGTTGCACCTGAGCAAGCGCTTCCAGAAGAAGGTGCTGATGAAGCGGCCACTACGACAACAGCGCCCGGTTCAAGCAGAAAAAGCACGACACGTAATTTTGAGTTAGACCGCACTATCAGTCATACCCGAATGGCACCTGGTAATGTCAGAAAACTGAGTGTGGCCGTATTGGTTGACGAGAGAAGAACAGTGGATGCAGAAGGTAATGTTACTTCCGTACCATTGTCTGAATCAGAAATGACCCGTATCAATGCCTTAGTCATGGATGCCATTGGCTTTAGCAAAGCGCGAGGCGACAGTTTGAATGTGGTCAATGCCCCATTCATGGCACCTGAAACGGTTGAAGCCTTGCCTGAAAAACCAATCTGGGAAGAACCTTGGGTCTGGAATCTAGCCAAACAAGTGGGTGGTGCACTGGTTGTTCTGTTCCTTATCTTTGGTGTGATTCGTCCAGCATTCAGAGATATGACAAAAGTGCCCGTCACCGAGAGTGATAATGACAATTTATCACCAGAAGAAGTTTTAGCTAGAAGTAGCGCAAGCGGTGAAGAGATTGCTAAACTGACCACTGGTTCGGAAAAGATGGAAGAGCAACTATCTAATGTCCGAAGTTTAGTGCAGCAAGATCCTGCACTGGTGGCGCAAGTAGTCAAAAATTGGACGGCGGGTGATGCCTAATGGCAGAAGAACTCAGAAAACTGACAGGCACTGAAAAAGCGGCTGTTTTTTTACGCTCTATTGGTGAAGAGGAAGCGGCGGCTATCCTCAAGCATATGGGGCCGAAAGAGGTTCAAAAAGTCGGTCAGGCAATGGCGACCTTACAAAATGTCACCCGAGAGGAAGTGCAATCCGTTCTGAATAGTTTTGTTACCACGGTGGAGCAAGAAACCGGACTGGGTATCGGCTCACATGATTATGTCCGTAAAATGCTGGTGGGTGCTTTAGGTGAAGATCGTGCTGGCAGCCTATTGGACCGTATTCTATCAGGTAGTAATACCAACGGCCTGGAACAGCTTAAGTGGATGGATGCTAGAGGCATTTATGAAGTTATCCGACTTGAACATCCTCAGATTATCGCGATTGTTTGCTCATTTCTTGATGCCGATCAGGCAGCGGGGGTTTTGTCGCAGTTCCCTGCTCGTGATCAAGCTAACATCATTCTACGGATAGCCACGCTTGATGGGGTACAACCCTCAGCCTTGACGGAGCTAAACGAAATTCTGGAAAAACAATTCAGTGGTGCGGCTGGTGCACAATCAACAATGGTGGGTGGTCTCAAAACGGCTGCCGATATTCTCAACTTTGTTGATGGCACATCTGAAGCCGCTATCATGGAAAAAATCAAAGAAAGTGAACCCGATCTTGGTCAAAATATCGAAGATCTTATGTTTGTCTTTGAAAACCTTATTGATGTCGATGATCGTGGTATGCAAACCTTGATGCGTGAAATTCAGACAGATCAGTTACAGCTTGCCTTGAAAGGCGCTGATGACGCATTAAAAGAGAAATTCCTGCGTAATATGTCACAACGTGCAGGCGAGATGATGCGTGATGATTTAGAGGCCATGGGGCCGGTTCGTTTGAGTGATGTTGAGGCTGCACAAAAAGCCATTCTTGCCACAGCACGAAGCTTGTCTGATAAAGGCGAAATTATGCTAGGCGGAGGTGCAGGTGATGACTTCGTCTGATGACACAGTTGTTACTAAACAAGCTGATGTCTTATCTGCCGATGAGATTGCTGATGCGATAAAACGTTGGGAGGCACCAAGAATGGTGTCGGTGACGGACGTTGAAGATAAGGATGCGCCCCAAGTACTCGATATCAAAGCTATTGAAGCGCTTCAGCAACAAGCGCAAGAAGAAGGTTATAAGGCGGGTTACGAAGAAGGACACCAGGCGGGTTTTGCAGACGGTCAGGAAGCTGGGCTGAAAGATATTCAGCTGCAGGTTGAAAAGCTCCAGCAAATGCTCCAAACATTACAGCAACCCCTGACAGAACTCGATGAGCTTTTAGAAAAAGATCTGGTCAATCTAGCGATAACCATGACTCGCCAGTTGGTTCGTCGCGAACTTAAGCATCAACCCGAGCATGTTATCGGTGCTATGCGTGCGGCGTTGGAAGCTTTACCCATCAGTGACCGTCAACTCAAAATTTATGTTCATCCAGATGATCTTTTGATTATTCAGAAAGGCTTATCTCTTGAGCATGATTCAAACAAATACCAATGGATAGAAGATCCTTTATTAACCCGGGGTGGATTAAGACTGGAAACGTCTGACACTAGTGTGGATGCAACCGTTGAATCAAGATTGAATAGCATCATTAGTAAAGTCCTTGGCGATGAGAGAGACGCTGACAATGACTAATGCGGAACGCCAATCGCGACTACAAAATAAACTGATGCAATATCAGCAGCGATTGGATTCTGGTGACGAGCAGGATGTATTGATTGAAGGGCGGTTGACCAGAATGGTGGGGTTAACATTGGAAGCGGTAGGCTTTCAGGTGCCTATTGGTAGTCGTTGTGAGATTATTGGTAAGGGACAAAAACCGATAGAAGCGGAAGTGGTCGGCTTTTCTGGCGAAACGACGTTTCTCATGCCGACAGGTGATATGCGTGGCTTGGTACCTAATGCGAAAGTCAGACCGGTCCGCAGTGATTCTCAAGTGCCTGTCGGCGAAGCGATGCTTGGCCGTGTTGTGGATGGCGCTGGTAAACCCTTAGATGGTAAAGGCCCACTTCGTGTTCAAGATAAGGTTCCCTTACACGGTGAACCGGTAAACCCACTAGCACGCTCTCCTGTTCGTCAGCATCTGGATGTGGGAGTCCAGAGCATTAATGCCTTGCTCAGCGTAGGCCGAGGCCAACGTATGGGCCTGTTCGCTGGCAGTGGTGTGGGTAAAAGTGTGTTGTTGGGCATGATGACACGATTCACTGAAGCCGATGTCATTGTGGTGGGTTTGATTGGGGAACGTGGTCGAGAAGTAAAAGAATTTATTGAAGATATTCTTGGTGAGGAAGGAATGTCACGGTCGGTTGTTGTTGCCTCACCTGCCGACCATTCGCCTTTGATGCGATTGCACGGTGCGATGTTGTCTACCAGTATTGCAGAATACTTTCGCGACCAGGGTAAGCAAGTATTATTGCTGATGGATTCGTTGACTCGCTTTGCCCAGGCACAGCGTGAAATTGCATTAGCGATTGGCGAACCTCCGGCAACTAAAGGTTATCCACCCTCCGTTTTTTCCTTATTACCGCAATTAGTGGAGCGTGCAGGGAATGGTCCACTTAATGGTGGGGCTATCACTGCTATTTATACGGTGTTAACCGAAGGTGACGATCAACAGGATCCGGTTGCAGACGCGGCTCGTGCAATTTTGGATGGTCATATAGTGTTATCAAGACAGCTGGCCGAGTCGGGCCATTATCCTGCGATTGATGTGGAAGCCTCGATTAGTCGGGTGATGCCAAATATAGTCAGTGAAGACCACCTGAAACAGGCCCAGCAGTTCAAACAGATTTATTCCACTTACCGACAAAATCAAGATCTTATCAGTGTAGGCGCTTATAGTAAGGGAAGTGATCCTGCTATTGATGAGTCGATAGCGATGTTCCCTGCTTTACTTCAGCTGTTACGACAGGGAATGAATGAAGCGGTGAACTGGGAGCAAAGTGATCAACGTCTGAAACAGGTGCTTGAGTTAAGAAAGCAATTACAGAATCAGCAGCAACAAAACGTATCACAAGCCCCAATGCTGATGGATGGAAATACCCGGCGTTTTTAATGTTCGTGCTTAACGTGGAGTCAATACATGAGTCGTAGTCGTAAACTTGATCCCGTGATAGAAATGGCAAGAAAGGCAACGGAGTCAGAATTACAAAAACTCGGCCAGCAAAATGCCTTACTTCAACAGGAGCAATTCCAATTGGATGATCTCTGTCAATACAGAGCCGAATACTTGGCGCGATTTCGCCAGGATGATCCTATGGTCATGACGGCCAAAAAAGCTCTCGATTTAAGAAGCTTTTTAGCAAAACTAGATCAGGCTATTCTCAGCCAAGAATCCCAAGTTAAATCAGCCAATGCCAATGTAGAAAGACAACAGAAACTGTGGTTGCAAGCAAGAAATAAAGAGCAGGCAATTGATGCTTTAATGGCCCGCTACGAAGCAACTGAGCTCAAGAAACAGTTAAAGAGGGAGCAGGTTGAAATGGATGAACATACCAATAGTGCATGGTTGAGAAATCGAAATAAATAAATATAGATACTTAAATTTTAGATAATTGAAAAACAAGATAATTTTTTCTCATTACTGGCCGATATTAGTAAAACGATATGAAAAACAATAGTGAAGATGAGTCAAGTGAGAAAAATCATCATCTATCGTCTATAGAAATAGAGGGAATAGAAAAATGGCTGAGTCGATTGTCGAAATAAACTGTGCTGAGTCTGTCACCATCGCACAAGTTGCAGATTTATATGCCCAGCTCTTAATGGCCATAGCTGAAGGTCAGGCTATTCAAATTAATTTAAGTGATATTGAACGTATCGACACGGCCGTTATTCAGCTTTTTTATTCATTCTCTCGGAATGCCCAACTTCAGGGGCTGGTAGTCATTTGGTCAAATCCTAGTCAACTTTTTTGTGAAGCTGTCGATAGATTGGGTATCAAAGCATTTTACGCACAATAAAATATAAAAAAACTAAAGTTAAAGAAGGAGCTTTTTTGTTATGGCTAATATTCTCGCAGTCGATGATTCTGCCTCAATGCGCCAAATGGTGACATTCACTTTGCAAGGAGCAGGGCATAAAGTCACGCTAGCAGATGATGGTAAACAAGCACTGGAGATTGCTCAAAGACAATCTTTTGATCTCGTGATTACAGACGTCAATATGCCAGTGATGGACGGCCTGACGCTAACTCGAGAATTAAGAAAGTTACCTAGTTTTAAGTTTGCTCCCATTCTTGTTTTGACAACCGAGGCAGGCCCTGAAAAGAAACAAGAAGGACGTGCTGCCGGTGCTACGGGCTGGTTGATTAAACCTTTTAATCCAGATCAGCTTTTAGCAACGGTGAAAAAAGTCCTGGGGTAGACAGATGAGCATCGATGTTACCCAATTTCATGGCGTATTCTTCGAAGAAAGCTTCGAAGGCCTCGATATTATGGAAACAGGCCTGCTGAGCATGTCTCAAGGGGAGATCGATGATGATACGGTTAATGGCATTTTTCGTGCTGCACACTCAATTAAAGGTGGGGCTGGCACGTTCGGCTTTAGCCATATTTCTGAGTTCACGCATGGTCTAGAAACCCTTTTAGACCAAATTCGCAACGGTGAGCGTGAAGCAACTCATGAGGTCATTGAAACATTACTCTCCGCTGTCGATACCTTACGTGAAATGTTGACAGCTGTTCAAAACAGCTCAGATGTTGATGAGGAAAAAGTAGCTCAAGTTTCTCACGCGCTTGAGAAGATATTAGATGCTGCTGTGGCTGAAACTGGGATGAATGTTGAGGATACCTCCTTACCAGAGAGCCATGAGTCTGATACTACTGAAACGAATACTCAGCAACAGTCTTGGTTGATTCACTTCAAACCACTACCTCACCTGCTTCAAACGGGTAATGAACCCATACGTATGTTCCGTGAGCTAGCTGAACTTGGTGAATTAGCTGTAACTGTGAATGATGAGGAGTTGCCCCCTTTTACAGACCTTGATCCTGAAATATGTTACTTCAGTTGGGAACTGACGCTTACTGGCGAAATGGATGAAGCTCAGATAAATGAAGTCTTCGAATGGGTGGATGGTGATTGTGAGCTAACAATTGAACGACTTCAAGAAAATGAAGCTTCAGACTCACCTGAACTGTTACAGGAGCAACAGAGCCATGATAAACCTGAGGTTGTTGAAGCTGTATCTCAACCCATGGCGACTGACCACGCCTCTATAGCCGTTGATGCTCCATCAAAAACACCAATCAAAAGTGACGTCGCACCTAAAAAGAAAACAGTCAGCAGTGATGCCTCTACAGCTTCTATACGCGTGGGTACAGATAAAGTCGACTCACTCGTCAACTTAGTCGGTGAGTTGGTTATTACTCAGTCGATGTTAGGTCAGATCGGTGATAATTTTGATGTCAGTATGCTGCCACAACTAATTGATGGCTTAGAGCAGTTAGAGCGTAATACCCGAGAGTTGCAAGAAAGCATCATGCGTATTCGTATGTTGCCCATCAGTTTTGTGTTTAATCGCTTCCCTCGCCTTGTCCATGATATGACCAGCAAACTTGGAAAGCAGGTGGAACTGGTGCTGACCGGCGAGCAAACCGAACTTGATAAAACAGTGATGGAAAAAATTGGTGATCCACTTGTTCATCTTGTTCGCAACTCCCTGGATCATGGCCTGGAAACACCCGAAAAACGCCTGGCGGCTAACAAATCTGAAACCGGTGTTCTAAAACTCAACGCCTATCATCAGGGTGGCAATATTGTGATTGAGATTAGTGATGATGGTGCAGGGTTAAACGAAGAGAAGATTTTACAGAAGGCAATCGAAAAAGGTCTGGTCGAGCCGAATGAATCACTTTCACCTGAGAAAATACATGAACTTATATTCTTACCGGGCTTTTCTACTGCCGATCAAGTAAGTGATCTCTCTGGCCGTGGTGTCGGCATGGATGTGGTGAGGAAAAATATTAACAGCCTGGGAGGGGCTGTTGAGGTGAAATCTGAGTCAGGAATCGGGTCAACATTCACTATTAGGCTACCTCTGACATTGGCGATCATGGATGGTCAGATTATTCAGGTTGCAGACCAACGTTACATCATTCCTCTGATTTCCATTATTGAGTCTGTTGAAGTGGATATCAGCAAAGTAAAAAAAGTGACTGGTAAAGGAGAGTTATACAAAATCAGGGACGAATACGTACCGCTTATCCGATTGCGAAATGTGTTTAACCTGGATGGCGGTATTGAAGATCTAGAACATGGTTTGCTGGTGATTGTGGACTGTGAGGATTACAAAATTGGTTTGTTTGTTGATGAGCTTCTGGCACAACAACAAGTTGTCATCAAGAGTCTAGAGACGAACTTCCGTAAAGTGAAAGGTCTCGCTGGCGCAACCATCCTAGGTGATGGAACAGTTGCTTTAATCCTGGATATTGCAGGGGTGATGGCAATGCACAAAGAGCCATCAATAATAAAACAAACTTCTCTCAAGAGTGTGGTTTGAGTCATGGTTGAGATGAACACAGAAAATGAGATTCTGGATATTCTTGATATTGCTGACAGCATCGACGATGGTTCCCAGCAGTACCTGACATTTGAGTTGGATAGCGAACATTATGGTGTGGAGATTCTCCGTGTGCAGGAGATAAAAGGCTGGGGGTCGGTGACATCGATTCCAAATACACCAGAACATGTCTGTGGTGTATTAAATTTGCGTGGCGTGATTGTGCCGATTATCGATCTTCGATTGCTATTCGGTATGCCTTTCAATGCCTACACCAAGACTACTGTTGTCGTTGTTGTCAAAGTGGAAGGTATAACTGACCGAATTGTAGGTATAGTCGTTGATGCTGTGTCTGATGCATACAATGTTCATCCAGATATGATTTCAAATGCACCAGACTTAGGCAGTATCGTTGATACCAGCTTTATTAAAGGGATTGCTGACATCGATGAATGTATGTTGATGTTACTGGATATCGATAAGCTTCTCAGCGTAGAGCAAATAGGCTAATGATGACTTCTGAACACGTTCGCATCATTGCGATTATGAACCAAAAAGGGGGCGTTGGGAAAACGACAACAACCGTCAATCTTGGGCATGCACTCGCTATCCAAGGCAAACAAGTAGCCATGATTGATATGGATCCTCAAGGGCAAGTGGCCACCAGTTTAGGATTGGACAATCAGCAGCTCGGCATTGATGTTGTGCTGTTGGAGGGGGAGACCATTGATACCGTCAAGCTGCATGCCCGGGACAACCTTGATGTCGTGCCGGCAGGGCCACGCTTGAATGAGTTTGAACACCTGAATGAAGGTGGGGTAGAGCGCGGTCATCGCTTAAGAAAAGCAATCGAAGCGTCGTCATTATCAGCTTATGATTTTGTGTTGATAGATTGTCCGCCCTCATCAGGTTTACTGGGTGTTAATGCGATGTTTGCTTCTAGTGAATTGATTGTGCCCGTATCTGGAGACTATCTGTCATTACAAGGCCTATCACGCATGATGCAGATCCTTAAACGTTCAGAAGAAATCTCTGGGCACCGTATTCGATTATGGCTGGTATCAACGCGGATGCAGTTACGTAGAAAACTCACAGCAGAAGTGCGTAAACGCGTACTGAAATATTTTCCTAGTAGAGTGCTATTCACACCTATTCGTGAAAACGTGGCGTTAGCAGAATGCCCTAGCTTTGGTAAAACTATTTTCGACTATCGGAAAAAGAGCTCCGGTGCAGAAGACTATTTTTCTTTGGCTAGCGATGTCTTAGAGAGGAGAGTGGCTGATGGCCAAGAGTAAAAATGTAATGGGCAACGATCCTCTTGCCTGGTTGACTGCAGATAATCAACCCCCGACACAATCAACGAACAGATCTGCTGATACATCATCATTACCAGAAGACGCTATGGCTGAAGTGTCATTACCGCCTAAAACGAATATCGAGCTGGTAGAAGAGAGCTTCATTCCTATTGCCGCTCGTGGTGAATATGTCGTTGCCGACTTTTACACGTTGCTTTTTCAACAGCACCCGGAGCTAAAAGGCTTGTTTAAAAGTGTCTCGCAGCAAGGGCAACAGAAAAAATTATTAGCTGCTTTAGTGTTATTGGTACAAAACCTGCGTCACCCAGCCTTACTAGATAGTTATTTGACTGAATTAGGTGAACGTCACATTTCATATGGCGTGAAAGAGCCAGATTATCAGGCTGTCAAAAGTTGCTTGTTAAAGGTGCTGGAAAAATATGCTGAGTCATCATGGTCAGAACCTGTTGCATCAGCATGGAACGAAACATTAGATAACGTTATTAAAAAAATGACGACGGGAGCATATCCCATGGAGGAGAGAGACATGGCTGTTAATGAAAAGGCAGATAAAGACATCTTAAATAGAGCCAACGCACTTGATAATGCGGTCACGGCGGTAATGATGATTGATAGAGACTTCACTATTACATATGCCAATCAATCAACATTAAATATGTTGGGAGAGCATGAAGAGACGTTAAGAAGAATCTACCCTGGATTTTCCATAAAAGGATTGGTCGGAAGTAATATTGATATGTTCCATAAAAATCCTGCTCATCAAAGGCAAATGCTCAGTAATCCCGATAATTTACCTCATCAAGCAGACATCAAAGTCGGTCCACTTGCCTTTCGTCTAAATGTAACAGCCATGTTAGATCAAGAGGATAACTATATCGGCAATATGCTTGAATGGCATAATGTCACTGAAGAAAAACTTCGTAATGCTGATATTCATGGTCAATTTGATGCCATCAACAAAGTGATGGGAGTGATTAGCTTTGAAATGGATGGCACCATCATTGATGTAAATGAAAACTTTCTCAAAGTAGTGGGCTATAGTCGTGAAGATGTCATCGGTAAGCATCATCGAATGTTTGCCACACCTGAGCTAGCTCAAAGTGCTGAGTATGCTGAGTTCTGGGCAAAACTCAATCGTGGTGAGTTTGATAGTGGTGAATACAAACGAATTGCCAATGGTGGCAAGGAAATCTGGTTACAAGCCAGCTACAATCCTATTCTTGATATGAATGGTAAACCATTCAAAGTGGTGAAATTTGCCACAGATATTACTGAAACAAAATTACAACGTGCCAATTTCGAAGGTCAAATTTCTGCTATTAACAAGGCGATGGGGGTGATCAGTTTTAATATGGATGGCACCATTCGCAGTGTGAATGATAATTTCCTTAATGTTGTGGGGTATCAACGAGAGGAAGTTATAGGCAAGCATCACCGTATGTTTGCTACACCTGCACTGGCACAGAGTGTTGAATACACAGAGTTTTGGGCAAAACTAAACCGGGGTGAGTTTGATTCTGGTGAGTATCAGCGCGTTGGTAAAGATGGCAAAGATATTTGGTTACAGGCCAGTTACAATCCGATTTTTGACCTGAACGGTAAGCCCTATAAAGTGGTGAAATACGCTTCAGATATCACTGAAGAGAAACATTTACAGTTTGACGTTCAGAAGGCCTTATCAGCGACATCCATGGTTATGAATGCATTGGCGCAAGGTGACCTCACTAAGCTAATGGATGGTGAGTTTGAAGGAGAGTTCGCACTGCTTCAACAAGCGGTCAATGGTTCAATCAGCAAAATTTCAACGATTGTGCAGGACATTATCGAAGCATCGATCAGTATTTCTTCCGCGGCGAGTGAAATTTCCCAAGGCAATACGGATTTAAGTCAGCGAACAGAAGAGCAAGCGTCGTCATTACAAGAAACAGCGGCGAGTATGGAAGAGCTCACCAGCACAGTCAGACAAAATTCCGACAATGCACGTCAGGCTAATCAACTTGCTGTAGACGCCAGAAGCAAAGCTGAAAAAGGTGGCAATGTTATCCAGGAAGCGATTCAGGCCATGGCTGC
The DNA here is from genome assembly GCF_002299105.1 of Methylophaga sp. UBA678. NCBI lineage: Bacteria > Pseudomonadati > Pseudomonadota > Gammaproteobacteria > Thiotrichales > Piscirickettsiaceae > Methylophaga > Methylophaga sp. UBA678. Next base: position 26,753 of record NZ_DBNG01000004.1, on the reverse strand, counting down.
TATCAGTACTTCGAGTAAGCGTGTAGCAGATATCATTGGCGTGATTGATGAGATTGCGTTTCAGACTAACTTGTTGGCACTCAATGCGGCTGTGGAAGCTGCTCGTGCTGGAGAACAAGGCCGAGGTTTTGCTGTAGTGGCTTCTGAAGTCCGTAATTTAGCCCAACGATCTGCTGCTGCTGCCAAAGAGATAAAAGAGCTCATTAATGATAGTGGTGAGAAAGTGAGAGAGGGCTCTACTCTTGTAAATGAGTCAGGGAAGACACTGGAAGAAATTGTTGAAGGTGCAAAAAAAGTCGGCGATATTATTTCTGAAATCGCGGCAGCAGGTACTGAACAGACATCGGGTATTGAGCAAGTCAACCAGGCTGTGACACAAATGGATGAAATGACACAGCAA
>NZ_DBNG01000004.1:0-26056 GCF_002299105.1 Methylophaga sp. UBA678 | reverse complement strand
CAAATGGATGAAATGACACAGCAAAATGCTGCACTAGTGGAGCAAGCAGCAGCGGCGAGCGAATCTCTAGATGAACAAGGCAAGCATCTGGAAGAAATGATGCAATTTTTCACAACAAATGCTACTGAACAGCATACACCGCGCCAGGTTACGACGCCTAAAGCCTCTACTTCTCATGTAAAGCGCCAAATAGCGACTCATGCTAAGACTCCTCCTCAGCCATCATTACCAACAAAAAGGCAGGTAATGACTAAAGAGCAGGAAAGTGATGAATGGGAAGAGTTCTAGCCCACTCATCAATTAATCCTTCCAATGAGAAAGACTGTTTTATGGATAAAGCGGCACGAGAATTTGAGTTCTCAGATAAACATTTTGCTCGAATAAGTAGCTTCGTCACAGCGCAGACAGGCATCCTGCTGCCTGCGGCAAAAAAAGATATGGTTTATAGCCGCTTATCTAAACATGTTCGTAGAAACTATGGTGGGAGTTTTGACGCATTTTGTCTGGCAGTTGATAACGGTGACCCTGACACCATTGAGTTATTAATCAATGCCATCACAACGAATTTAACCGCCTTTTTTCGTGAAAAACATCATTTTGATTATTTGAAACAACATGTACTTCCTGAACTGTTGATTAAAAATCAGGCGACTAAAAAAATACGAATATGGTCAGCGGGTTGTTCCACTGGTGAGGAACCATATAGCTTGGCTATCTGCTTACATCAGTTTTTTAAAGGACACCCTGGTTGGGATGTCAAAGTACTGGCGACAGATTTAGATGCGAACGTACTAGAACAAGCTGCTTCCGGGATTTACACCATTGAGCGGGTAAGTCAATTTTCAGAGGACGAGAAACATGCTTGGTTCTCACGTGGAAAAGCTGAAAATAATGGGCTGGTTAAAGTGAAGTCTTTTTTAAAAGAGTTTATCTCCTTCAGGCGCCTTAACCTTTTACACCCTTTCCCAATGAAAGGAACGTTTGATGTGATTTTCTGCCGAAACGTCATTATCTATTTTGATAAAACAACGCAGGTTGGTCTTTTTCATCGTTTCGCTGAAAAAATGTTACCTGGTGGATATCTCTTTATCGGTCACTCAGAAACCTTATTCAATATCAGTAACCAGTTTGTTTCTGATGGCAATACGATATATCGGCGTATTACATGATGGCATTAAAAACGGATATGCCTCAGGCATTAGCTGGATTTGAAAATATAAACCGTTATTGGGATAACTCTCGCCAAGCCTGGGTGGCGAAAATTTTGCCTGGTGAAATTTATGTTAATCGTGGTGCGAAAGAACTGATTGCGACCACACTGGGATCGTGCGTTGCAGCCTGTATTCGTGATCCTGTGGCTGGTATCGCTGGCATGAATCACTTTATGTTGCCCTGTGAAGGCGATGGTACGAGTGAGTGTTGGAAAAAATTAGGGACGCGATATGGTAGCTATGCTATGGAAGCATTGATTAACGAAATTCTAAAGGCGGGCGGTACGCGTAAAAATCTGGAAATGAAAGTCTGTGGTGGTGGCAAAATTATTGATGGGATTTCCAATGATATTGGTCACCAGAATAGTGAGTTTGTACTTAATTTTGCAAAACTCGAAGGCATTCCTGTTATTGCCTATGATTTAGGTGATATCTACCCGCGAAAATTAATGTATTACCCTCAAACAGGAAAAATGTTTATCAAACGTATTCAACATTTATACAACGATACAATCCTGGTTCGCGAGTCTCAGTATCATGAACGCTTAAAAGAAACATCGCTTAGCGGTGGCGTGGAATTGTTTGAGTAAAGGTCAGCCATGAAAAAGATTTCCGTCATTGTTATTGATGATTCAGCTCTAGTTCGTAAGTTGCTAACAGAAATTCTCAATTCTGATCCTGAGCTAGAAGTTGTTGCCACTGCTGGGGACCCTTATCAGGCGAGAGACAAGATTAAACAGTTTAATCCAGATGTGTTAACGCTGGATGTTGAAATGCCAAAGATGGACGGGGTGACATTTTTACGTAATCTGATGCGGCTCAGACCAATGCCAGTTGTTATGGTGTCAACCCTAACTGAAAAAGGCGCACAAATTACCCTTGAAGCGATGGCTTTAGGTGCATTTGATTTCGTAGAAAAACCCAAATTAGATTTATCTCAAACATTGTCCTCCTACTCAGAAGAAATTATCAGTAAGATTAAAGCGGCGGCAGGCTTTCAGCCTGAAAAGCTGAACCAAAAATCAGTACTTGAAGTGGAGGAACGCTTAACGGCTGATGCTGTTATTGCCAAGAGCACCAAAAACATCCCCTTAAAAACCACAGAAAAAATCGTTGCCATTGGCGCTTCTACGGGCGGAACAGAAGCAATAAAAACAGTCTTATGTGCTTTACCAGCGAATGCGCCGGGCATTGTTATTACTCAGCATATTCCAGCTAGCTTCAGTGCCCCTTTTGCTGAAAGGGTAAATAAAATGTCAGCCCTTAATGTTAGCCAGGCCACTGATGGAGAACAGATTCTCCCTGGGCATGCATACATTGCGCCTGGTGATAAGCATCTTTTAGTCGAGCGTAGCGGTGCTCGTTACTATTGCCGCTTGAATGATGGACCTGCAGTCTCACGCCATAAACCCTCCGTGGATGTTCTCTTTCGTTCGATTGCTCAAAATGTCGGGGCCAATGCCATTGGGGTTATGTTGACCGGCATGGGTGATGATGGTGCTAGAGGGATGTTGGAGATGAGGGAGAATGGAGCGAGTAACATGGTTCAGGATGAAAAAAGCAGCGTAGTCTGGGGTATGCCAGGTGCAGCTTATAAGCTAGGTGCCGCTGAACTCATGCTGCCACTGGATAAAATCGCTCAAGAGATCATGAAGCAGGGTCGATAAGCTTTGTTACTGGTTCGATAGTTAATTAAGGACGATATGATGAAAAAATTACTGAATAAAAAATTTGTTATTGCTTCACTATCGTCCTTGGGATTTGTTCTTGTCGCCCTATTCTTGGTGAATTGGCTGGCGGCATTGCTTGTTCTGCTCGCCACAGTTTCGGTGTTTTTATTACAGTTTCAGAACATGCCAGTTCAGAGTCAGGCAGCGGTCAACACATCACGGTTTGAATCAGCAGATATAGACAATTTAAAAAAAGACGTCGTCACTGATATCAGCTTGCAGATCGAAAATATACGTGCAGAAAATGAGCAAATAGCTACGCTTTTAAATGATGCTGTGCGGTCACTGGGAGACAGTTTCCAAGGATTGAATGAACAGGCTTCAAACGAGGACGATATGCTCCATAGCTTGATTGACCAAAAAGATGGTGAGCAGGGCTTGTCTGAGTTTATCAAAGAGACTGAGTCTGTGATGAGCTTTCTTGTGCAGACATTGCTAAAAAACACAGACGACAGTCGTTTGGTGATGGCAAAGTTAGATGAAATTAATCGAAGAGTAGATGGTGTTATTTCTCTGCTTGATGACGTCAAAGATATTGCTTCTCAGACAAATTTACTCGCCTTAAACGCAGCCATTGAAGCTGCCAGAGCCGGAGATGCTGGTCGTGGTTTTGCTGTAGTTGCTGATGAAGTTAGAAAACTATCACAAAAATCAGATGAGTTTAGTGATCAGATAAATAAGATCACAATGAATGTAAAATCAACTATTGATGAGGCAAGCTCAGTTATTGCAGAGTTAGTGACTGCGGATACGGATCTGGTCACAAATAGTGAAGCGAAAGTCGCTGAAATGATGACGACTATGTCATCTCTTAACAATAAAACCTTATCTGTTATCTCTGGCACAAGCGAAATTAGTCAGCAAATCTCGGGTTTAGTAAATCAGGCGGTCACGTCTTTGCAGTTTGAAGACATGTGTCATCAATTAAGCGAACACATGGACAAGCGTTTAAATACTGTCTCGGACCTTATTCAGGTTATCAATGATTTGCCTTCGTCATCAGAGAGTGATGCTGATCTGGCGGCATGCCAACAGCAATTTCTCGAGGTCAAAAAAACTGTAGCTGAGCTGCACAAAAAAATTGACGAAACTCAACACAGATCAGTTACTCAAAAAAATGTCGATGCAGGGGATATCGAACTCTTCTAAAGCATATCTGGCACATTGCTTGCTCTTATCTACATGAACAAGTCGATAACGACGATTGAGTAGGAGAGGCGGTATGCCACAAAGTGTTTCTATACAGACTGATAATGTCGTCAATACAAAGCCTGCAAAGGCCAGAGAAGTATCAAAAGATAATACCTTCTCTGAGACGTTAGACAAGCATATCAATACAGCTGAGCATAAGCCTGCTGAATCCACTAAGGCCCCGTCGAAGTCCTCTGAAGCTTCCGAGAATAAACTCAACGAACAATCTGATAGTGATGATAAAGTCACTGCCGAGGCAGAGGGGAAAACGGAAAAAACTGACGCTGATGACGGCAACAAATTGCCGTCTGATGACCAAGATAGTGAAAGTGATAATGCCGAAAGCAATGTAGTCTCATCGGACACTCAAACTAATGTGAGTGTTGAGCCTGAGCAAAAAAACGTTGTGTCGGTATCCGCCTCTGAAACGAAAGTAGTAAACAGTGATAACAAAGTGAGCACTGCTGGGGTGGCTGAGAAATCTGTAGGCAAGCAAGCCGTTGCTGAGCCAACAACGCCTAACACTGCCGCTTCGACTCAAGCAAAATCGACTAATGAGGCTTCTTCTGAGTCTTCTGTTATTAGCAAAAAACAGCCTGATGCCAGCCTGGTAACAGTGACAGATACAGAAAAAGCGGTTATCAAACAAACTCAACATGCTGCCGAGGGTGACAAGGTACCTAATTTCGCCAAGGCATTACAATCCATGAATGAGGCCGACGGTAAAACCAGCGAAATTCGTGCTGATATTATGGATGCCATTAACAGACAGCGCCAAAAAGCCGATGGTGAACAGAATATGACTGTTCGTAATATGATCGCCGCACAAACAGAAAATAAAGATAGAACAGAGATAGATTTGTCTGGTATTCGGGCAGACAAAACGCTTCAGGAGCGTTTATTTGGAGCGACCCCGACAACGAATACATCGACAGCTAGCAGCGTAGCATCAACATCAGGTTCATCAGCTTCGGCCTCAGCCAGTGCAGTAGTGAGTTTGCCTGTTCAGCCCAACATACAAAGCTCAGCATGGTCACAGGTGATGAATAGCCGTGTGGTCTGGATGGCTAAAGAGGGTATTCAACAGGCAGAAATGAAAATGAACCCGGCAAATTTAGGCCCTGTTGAAGTAAAACTCCATGTACAAAATGAACAAGCCAGTGTAACTTTCTTAGCACAGCATTCGACGACGCGCGATGCGCTGGAACAAGCTTTACCAAAATTACGAGAGAGTTTTGCCGAAAACGGTATGCAATTGACTCACGCTGAAGTAGGTCAGCAACAGCAGCAACAGCAAAGAGATGAGCAGCCACAGCAAATGCAGAATTCTCAGAATTTTACTCAAGCCAATCGTCAAAGTGACGATATAATGAGTGAAGCCGACGAAACAGCAGGTTCAGTTACGCAGGATAGCGGCCTGAGTTTATACGTCTAAGGCATAAAACAATAATATTAAGTTCAATCCGGGAGAGACGGGCGTGTTTAAACTTGAAAATTTCTCTTTGAGAAAACGCATGTATATCATTGGTGGGCTGGGTGTATTTGCCTTATTGGGACTACTTGTTCTTGAAGGCTATATGTACCATTCTGATATCAAGGAAATTGAAGCGATTTATATCGCTGCGATATATGTCGTCATCGCTAGCATTACGGTGATTGGCATTGCACACTACATAGGCCGTTTTGGTGATAAACGTGCTACCACCTTGGTCGGTGCGATTCAAAACATCAAAAAAGGTGATCTCACTAATAAAGTGGCTATATCAGGTAAAAGCGACTTTAGTTGGATGGCATTTGAATTAGACAGTGCCAGAAAAAATGTGGCGAACCTGGTTCATACATTGGTTGGCGGCGTAACGCAGCTCACTTCAGCCAGCCAAAATATGCAAGCTATCAGCAAAGAGACAGTGGATGGAGTGTTGCGTCAGCAGTCTGAAACGACTCAGGTAGCGACCGCCATGAATGAGATGACAGCGTCAGTTCAAGAAGTAGCCAGAACGGCATCAAGCGCTGCTGAAGCAGCTCGTAATGCGGATATCGAGGCCAAGGCTGGTAAACAAGTTGTTATGGAAACAATGCAGGCCATTGACTCATTAGCCACTGAAGTCGAAAAAGCAGCAGAGCAATTAAGTAGTTTGGAGTCAGATATTGGTAATATCGGCGCGATAGTTGATGTCATTCGTGGTATTACAGAACAAACCAATCTCCTTGCACTGAACGCTGCGATCGAGGCGGCACGCGCAGGCGAACATGGTCGAGGCTTTGCTGTTGTTGCTGATGAAGTTCGTACACTGGCAGCGAGAACGCAATCCTCCACGCATGAAATTGAAGAGATGGTTGAACGACTACAGCAAGGCGCTCAAGTGGCTGTTAAGGTCATGAACGAAGGTCGTGAAAGAGCAAAACATAGTGTGGAAAAGGCATCAAGTGCTGGTGCTGCCTTAGATTCTATTACTGCTATGATTTCCACCATGGATGAAATGAGCGCACAGATCTCCAGTGCTGCGAATGAGCAATCTTCCGTTGCTGAAGATATTAACCGAGGTATAGTCAATATCAGCCAAGTGGCTGAGCATACAGCGGAGGGCGCGAGAGAGTCTTCAGTCGCTGTCGAAACCTTGAGTAACCTTGCTACCCAACTTCAGGAAGCGGCGAGTAAGTTTAAGGTATAACGTGTCATACAGTTCATAAAAAAGCCCGGGTAACCGGGCTTTTTTTATTTAACGTAGACTTTGTTCTATCTCTTCAAGTGCCTGCATCGGATCGGGTGCTTTGGTAATTGGACGGCCAATCACAAGGTAATGGCTTCCCGCGTCTAATGCTTGTTTGGGTGTCATGATTCGATGTTGATCGCCTTTTTCACTGCCTTCCGGTCTTATGCCAGGAGTAATAAGTTGAAAGGTATTACCCAGCGTATCTCGGAGGGCACTGGCTTCCTGAGCCGAGCAGACGACGCCATCAAGACCACTTTGTTTTGCCAATTGAGCAAGTCGGGTGACAGTATCAGACATATTGCCGGTAAGGCCAATCTGATCAAAAGTCGTTTGATCCATACTAGTTAATAACGTTACACCTATTAATAAAGGTTTATTGGATGATTGTTCAACTGCTTCTCTGGCAGCACGCATCATGGCTGGCCCGCCGAGCGTATGTACATTTAACATCCAAACGCCTAAGTCAGCCGCCGCAGCACAGGCTTTTGCCACTGTATGTGGAATGTCGTGATATTTCAGATCGAGGAAGACATCAAACCCACGCGAGACTAAGTCAGTGACAACTTGAGGACCTGAACGGGTGAAAAGTTCTTTTCCCACTTTCACTCGCGCACGTTTTGGATCAATTTGATCGGCCATTTGCAGGGCGTCACTCGCGTTAGCATAGTCAAGGGCAACAATGATTCTAGAGTCGGACATTGATATCTCCATTACTGATAATGACCGTGATCCTACCTTAAGAAGATCAGAATTGCGTCTGTTTCGCCGTTTAGATCAAGAAAATGATATGCTGTCGGGCGTTTTTTGCTGAGAATGAATGAATGAAATTTGATTTACTTGCGCGAGATGGCTTTGCTCGTCGAGGACGCTTAACTTTTTCTCGGGGAACTGTTGAAACCCCAGCTTTTATGCCTGTTGGAACGTATGGGTCAGTCAAGTCAATGACGCCAGAAGAAGTCGGTGCAACAGGAGCTGAAATCTTATTAGGTAATACATTTCATTTAATGTTGAGACCCGGCACCGAGATTATCTCAGCTCACGGTGATTTGCATGACTTTATGCAGTGGCAAGGCCCAATTCTAACTGACTCTGGCGGTTTTCAGGTTTTCAGCCTAGGCGAGCTGCGTAAAATTACAGAGCAAGGTGTGCATTTTAGTTCACCAGTCAATGGTAATAAAGTATTTCTGGGCCCTGAAGAATCGATGGCTGTGCAGCGTGCATTGGGTAGTGACATCGTGATGATTTTCGACGAATGTACGCCCTATCCTGCTGATCTGGAAACAGCAGCAAAATCTATGGAGTTATCCCTACGCTGGGCAAAACGTAGTAAGGAAGCCCACGCCGGAAATCCTTCTGCGTTGTTTGGTATCGTGCAAGGTGGGATGCATGAGCAGCTGCGTCAAATTTCACTGGATGGTTTAACAGAGATTGGCTTTGATGGTTATGCCATCGGTGGACTGTCTGTTGGTGAGCCCAAAGAGGATATGATACGCATTCTTGATTTTCTGGCGCCAAGAATGCCTGAAGATAAACCGCACTATCTTATGGGAGTTGGCCGACCTGAAGATCTTGTCGAAGGTGTGATGCGTGGCGTGGATATGTTTGATTGTGTCATGCCAACCCGTAATGCTCGAAATGGACACCTATTCGTTCATCAAGGCGTCATCAAAATTCGTAATAGTCGGTTCAAGACGGATACGAAACCTCTGGATCCCTATTGTGATTGTTATACCTGTCAAAATTATAGCCGGGCATATTTACACCACTTAGATAAAACAGGTGAGATGCTTGGCCCTCGGTTAAATACCATCCATAACCTTCATTATTACCAGACATTAATGAAAGGCTTAAGGCAGGCCATAGAAAACAATACGCTGGAACAATTCCGCCAAGAGTTTTATGCGCTAAGGCAAACCGAAATTGTTTAAAACGCTTCAATGCTATCGAACACTGGGTCTGCTGTGGCATAATCGGTTTCTTTTTTCTTGTTGATTTTGAGGATTAACGATGGACTTTTTTATCTCTCCGGCCGCTGCTGCTGATGCAGCGACAACAACGGCTGCTTCTCCAGGCATGATGGATTTCGCATTTCCTATTATTTTGCTGGTGTTGTTCTATTTCATGTTAATCAGACCGCAGCAAAAACGCGCTAAAGAACACAAGGCTATGCAGTCTGCATTGGCAAAAGGTGATGAAGTCGTTACCGATGGTGGCCTGATGGGGAAAATTATTGAAATCACTGATAACGCTATCGCTGTTCAGATTGCTGAAAATGTTGAAGTGAAAGTGCGTCGTGAATCAGTGAATGCTGTTTTGCCAAAAGGTACATTGAAAAAGCTATAAAGTCTGGCCATCGCTTCAGATGGCTTGAAAATGTCAGGAATTAAATATGAACCGATATCCACTGTGGAAAAATCTACTCGTTCTTGTTGTGTTACTGGTCGCAGGGCTCTACGCGCTACCCAATCTTTATGGGGATGACCCGGCAGTCCAGATTTCTGCTGGCAGAACGGCCACAGTGGACTTGGATCTAGCAGACAAAGCAGAAAAGGCTTTAAAAGAGGCTGGGATTGATTATAAAGGTGTTCAGCTTGAAGATGATAAGTTACTCATCCGGCTGACCTCTGCTGATAACCAATTAAAGGCAAAAGATGTCTTAAGTAAAACCTTAGTCGGTGATTACATCATCGCATTGAATTTAGCCTCTACAACGCCTCATTGGTTAGCTTCTATGGGCGCGGAGCCGATGAATCTGGGCTTGGACTTAAGAGGGGGCGTTCATTTCTTGATGCAAGTCGATATGGATGCTGCGGTTAAGCAAAGCTTAGATAGCTATGGTAGCGATATCCGTTTATCACTTCGTGATGAAAAAATTCGTTATAAACAAATCAAAGTAGAAGGGCAGACTATCGTTCTGGTTCTGCGAAATACTGAGGACAGAGATAAAGCGGAAGCATTAATCAACAATGATTTCAATGATCTTCAAGTGACCGTCTCAGAAGATGAAGCTAACCCTGAGCTCATTATGAATGTGTCTGAACAGAGCATTCGTGAAACAAAACAATTAGCCTTACAACAAAATATCACCACCTTGAGAAATCGCATAAACGAACTGGGTGTGGCAGAGCCGACTGTGCAACAGCAAGGCGAAGACCGAATCGTCGTCCAGCTACCTGGTGTGCAAGATACTGCTCAAGCAAAGAAAATCCTGGGAGCGACGGCAACACTTGAGTTTAGACTGGTTGATATCGAGCATGATGTAAAAGATGCACTCAATGGCCGTATCCCACCAAACACGGAGCTTTATTACAGTCGTGATGGTCGCCCATACCTTCTTGATAAGCGTGTGATGTTAACGGGTGAGCATGTTATCAATGCGGCATCAACACTAGATGGTCAGTCTGGTTCGCCTGCCGTCTCCGTGACTTTAGATGGGAAAGGCGCGCGCGCTTTCAGTAATGTCACTCGCGATAATATTGGTAACCCAATGGCGGTGGTTTTCATTGAGTCTAAAATGGAAACAAAAGAAATTGATGGTGAGCTGGTATCTGTACGTCGCCAGGTACCTGAAATTATCAATGTAGCCACTATACGAGATCAGTTGAGCAAGAAGTTTCAGATTACCGGACTGGACAGCACTACGGAAGCACGAGACTTATCACTACTATTACGCGCTGGTGCATTGGCTGCGCCGATAGAAATCGTTGAGGAGCGCACGGTTGGCCCAAGCATGGGACAGCAAAATATCGAGCAGGGTTTTGAATCTGTCATTATCGGCTTTATTTTAGTGCTTGTTTTCATGATTATCTGGTATCGAGTATTTGGTGTGTTTGCCAATATGGCACTGGCTGCGAACCTGATATTTATCGTGGCATTACTCTCATTACTCCAAGCGACACTTACCTTGCCAGGTATCGCCGGTATCGTTCTCACCGTTGGTATGGCTGTGGATGCCAATGTGTTGATTTATGAGCGTATTAGAGAAGAGCTACGCAATGGCAATAGCCCGCAAGCCAGTATCAGCTCAGGTTATGACAAAGCCTTTTCGACCATTGCCGATGCGAATATCACGACACTCATTGCTGCAATTGTCTTGTTTGGTTTTGGTACAGGTGCAATTAAAGGTTTTGCGGTCACCTTATCACTCGGTATTTTAACCTCTATGTTTACGGCAATTATGGGCACACGTGCCTTAGTGAATCTGTTTTACGGTCGTAAACATAAACCTAAGCTATCAATTTAGGAATCATTTTCATGCAGTTTTTTAATAAACAAACGCATATCAAATTTATGTCGAAACGCTGGCCTGCGCTGGTGTTCTCGAGCATATTATTGATTGTTTCTATCGGTTCGTTGATAACACAAGGCTTAACCTTTGGTATCGACTTTACAGGTGGAACCATGATCGAGCTCGGTTATCAGGAACCGGCTAATCTAGATAACATCCGATCAACCCTTCAAAACGGTGGCTATCCTCAGGCTGTTGTTCAGAATTTTGGTTCTATCCATGATGTTTTAGTTCGTTTGCCGATAATCGAAACTGAGAATATGGCTGAAATCAGTAACAATGTTGTCTCGCTGCTACAAGTCGATTCCAGTAATGCCATCGATGTGCGTCGTGTCGAGTTTGTTGGCCCTCAGGTAGGCGATGATTTAACTGAACAAGGCGGTTTAGCGGTTTTATATGCCTTAATTGGTATTTTGATTTATGTGGCTTTCCGTTTTGAATATCGTTTTGCTATCGCCTCTGTTGCCGCCTTGGTGCATGACGTTATTATCACTCTAGGTTTCTTTTCCATAACCCATGTTGAGTTTGATCTAACGGTACTTGCCGCTGTATTGGCAATCATTGGTTATTCTCTCAACGACACCATTGTGGTTTTTGACAGAGTCAGGGAAGGATTTTTAAAAGCGCGTAAGGCCTCACCACAAGAAGTGATTGATTCATCTTTAAATGAAACCTTGAGTCGTACGCTGATGACTTCATTTACGACGCTGCTGGTTGTTTTTGCCTTATTTGTGCTTGGAGGTGAAGTCATTCATTCCTTTGCAGAGGCGTTACTGTTAGGCATCATGATTGGTACTTATTCATCGATCTACGTAGCAAGCTCTGCTGTGCTCTTTATGGGGGTAAGTAAAGAAGATTTGCTACCACCAGTGAAGGAGAGTGACCAGGAAATTGGTGAAGATGGTAGCCAGGTTTAATAAAAAAGCCCGAGCAATCGGGCTTTTTTTATGAGTGTATATTTTGATCGTTAAACCGCAGCTCTTTACTGATAGTTACTGTCACGGGTTTGGTTCTGCGACGAGTTCCGATTGAGACCACCTTACCTGAACGTTCTGCTTCATCTCTAATGGCAGCCTGTTCTGTTGTTTCAATAGACAATATTCTTACACCACTACAATCACTACGAAAGCTCATAAAATTCATAAATTCTTCGAGGCTTTCCTGTGTTTGCTGCATCTGTAAAGAGCGGAATTGTTTATTCATAAAAACTACCTGTTGTGATAATCAAGATATCGACACAGGTCCTGATTTCTTGAGATGAAAACCGATCGAAAAGATGGCCGTGATTAGTGAATTGTGATCTTAGTCAGAAAAAACAGGAAAAACTCCTAGAGGTAAAAAGGGTGTTTTACTGACACAATGGTTTAGAAGCGAACCTTATGGAGTGATGATTGCTCTATAAAATTAGGGAATTTGCTGATTTATTTAGCCATGTGATTGTGTATTGTCACAGGCAACAAACAAAGAATAATAACGGAGAGTTTAAATATGCTGAAGAATCTCGGGATTGCCATGCTGCTGTTATGGCCCCAAATCATTTTTGCCAATACTATTAATGTGACGCTTCACTACATAGGACCTACAGATGGCCAAGTGTGGGCTGGTATTCAGCAAGGTCTAACAGAGGCTAATTTGCAAGGTCAGTTTCTAGGCCAGACATATGATGTTAAAAACATCACGGAAGAAGAGGTTGAGGCATTACCAGCGTCTGAGATAACGGCGGTTCTGGTTGGCACTGATGCAAAGCATATGCTGGAAATAGCTAAACTGAATAAGTTGACTACTGTACCGGTCTTTAATTTGAGTTCAGATGCTGACAGTCTGCGACAGGTTTGTTTGCCAAACTTATTAAATATTCCCCTGAGTAAGCAAATGAAGCAGGATGCATTAGCTCAATGGCAAAATAAAAACCCAGATAAATTAGTAACAGCGCATGCCTGGCATCATGACTTTGTAAAATTTGCAGCGTCACAACTCAATAATCGTTTTACCAGAAACCATAAAACACAAATGACGGATGATGCATGGGCCGGATGGGCTGCTATCAAAATGTTGTCTGATACTGTAGCGAGAACTCAAAAAACGGATTCTGCAGCTATGCTGAACTACCTCAAGAAGGACTTGTCTTTTGATGGACAAAAAGGTGACACCGCCACATTCAGAGATACTGGACAATTACGTCAGATTGTTCTGCTAATAGATAAAGATGACAACATCGTTGCCGAAGCACCTTTAAGAGGTGTTAAGGGTGGGCTGGATAGTCTTGGACTAATCAGCTGTAAATAATTTGAGAGAAGAAGGAAGCATAATGAAATTAAAAAGTATTTTGTTAACGACATTGGTTTTAGCCAGCACAGCGGCCTGGGCTGAACCTTCACACCGTGCATTTGTGACCAATGAAAAAGACAATACAGTCAGTGTTATTGATACAAAAACCAATGAGGTAATCAATACCATCAATATCGGAGAACGTCCTAGAGGTATCGGTTTATCGCCAGACCAAAAACAGCTTTATGTTGCCATCAGTGAGGAAGGCGCTATTGCCGTTGTAAATCTTGATACATTAGAAGTGGTAAAAAAACTGGATGCAGGTGATGATCCGGAAACATTTGATGTGGCACCTAATGGCAATATCTACATTTCTAATGAAGATGACGCACAAGCCAGTGTGATTGATCCCAAAACAGGCGAAACCATTGAAGTGATTCCCGTTGGTCTGGAACCAGAAGGTGTCGCTGTTTCACCTGACGGAAGTCTGGTATTGGTCACCAGCGAGTCCACCAACATGGTGCATGTTATCGATACTGCAAAACATAAAGTGGTGAAAAATATTTTGGTTGCTGCGCGTCCTCGTGGTCTAGCATTTAACAGTGACGGTTCATTGGCTTATTCAAGCAGTGAAGTGGGTAATGAAGTCACTATTATCGACACCAAAACGCTGTCCATTATCAAACAAGCAGAAATCGACTTACCTAATTCAAAACCGATGGACATAGCGGTTAGTCCTGATGATAAAACAATCTACGTGACAACTGGTCGTGGTAATTCTGTCGCAGTACTTGATGCCAAAACGCTTGAGATGCAGGCTAATATCCCTGTAGGCAAACGTGTATGGGGCTTAGGAATGACTCGTGATGGTTCGCGTTTATACACAGCAGATGGCGTGAGTGGCACGGTTTCTGTGGTTGATACAGCGACAAACAAAAATATCAAAACTATCAACGTTGGAAAATTCCCATGGGGCGTAGTGGTTGACGATTGATTTATAGTTAAACCTTCTTAGAAAAAGCCCGGTTATAAAGCCGGGCTTTTTTGTTTGTGATGAAAAAGATCATTAAATACTTTGTTAGCAATTACTGACACGTTATTATGCCTCGATGAATAAAGTGATTAAGCGTTTTTTGCAGATTTGTTTGTTCCAGGCCAGCCCTGCAGATATTCCAGCATCATCAGTATTAGTTAATATCAGTATCGTCTGTTACTTTATGGTCGGCGTGCTGGTCAGTCATATCGATCACAACTGGATTATCAGTCTCGTGACGAGTATAGCCGACACAGTTATGTTGATCATCGTGACAAAACTATTATTAGCCAGTAGAGGTTTATCTCATCGCTTTGAACAAACTGTTACAGCGATGGCCAGTACTGGCGCTATCGTAGGTCTGGTGAGTTGGCCTGTTTTTTCTGTATTCAGGTTGGTCGAACCACATAGTCAACTGACCAGCATCATTCTATTGATGGTGCTTATTATCATTTTCTGGAGTTTATTTGTTGTTGCACATATCTTCAGGTATGCACTAGATATCGGACCGGGGCTGGCAGCCGTTATCACGGTGGCATATGTCATCGTATCGTTGATAGTTGTTGGACTTACTATTTCAGGAGTGACTTAATGCACATTCATATACTGGGGATTTGCGGCACCTTCATGGGGGGGCTGGCGATTCTTGCGAGGGAGTTAGGCATGACAGTCAGTGGTTCTGATGCCAATGTCTATCCGCCTATGAGTGACCAACTTGCCGCTGCAGGTATTGATGTAAAAGAAGGCTATAAACCTGAGCATTTAGACCCTGCACCTGATTTAGTGGTGATGGGCAATGCCATGTCGCGTGGCAACCCGGCTGTGGAGTATGTTTTAAACAAAGGTCTGCCTTATGTGTCTGGCCCTCAATGGTTAAATGAACATGTCCTTCAAGGCAAATGGGTATTAGCGGTCTCGGGTACACATGGAAAAACGACGACGAGTAGTCTATTAGCATGGATTCTGGAGCATGCAGGTATGCAGCCAGGTTTCTTGATAGGCGGTGTCCCTGATAATTTTGGCGAAACAGCACGTTTAGGTAATACGCCATTTTTTGTGATTGAGGCAGATGAGTACGACACGGCCTTTTTTGATAAACGTTCAAAATTTGTGCATTACATGCCCAGAACACTGATTATTAATAATCTTGAGTTTGATCATGCTGATATCTTTGATGATCTGGCTGCAATTCAAAAGCAATTCCACCATCTGGTACGAACGGTACCTGAACAGGGTTTGATTATTTCACCTCAGGATAAGACGATTGACCATGTCTTTAATATGGGGTGTTGGACGCCAAGACAGACATTGGGTGTTGATGCTGATTGGTGTGCGACATTATTGAAAAATGATGGCAGTGAGTTTGAAGTCAGATATGGTGAGTCTACAGCCCGAGTCAGTTGGGATATGCTCGGCCAACACAATGTGAATAATGCGCTTGCCGCTATTGCTGCTGCCCATCATGTTGGTGTCACGGTTGAGCATGCCTGTGAGGCTTTATCCGTGTTTGCTGGTGTGAAGCGTCGTTTAGAGTTAAAAGGTGAAATCAAGAATATTCGTGTTTATGATGATTTTGCCCATCATCCGACAGCGATAGCAACAACAATTGCTGGGCTGAGAGCCAAAATAGGTAACCGTCGTCTGGTAGCTGTATTGGAGCCTCGTTCAAATACGATGAAGATGGGAATTCACCAAGATACTTTGGCTCAGTCACTTATTCAGGCAGATAGAGTATTGTTGTTACAAGATAGCGACTTGAAATGGTCATTAAAAAACGTGACTGAAACACTGGGCGAACATGTTAGTGTCTTTGACTCGATTGATGCTATTGTGAAGACGATCAGCCAGGAAGCACAAGCGGGTGATGAGATTTTAGTAATGAGTAATGGTGGTTTTGGCGGTATTCATCAGAGAATTTTAGAGGCGATAGCTTAAGAATGTTGGATCAGCAACAAATTGCATTAGCCATTACCGGTGCTTCTGGCGCGCCTTACGCGAAGCGTTTATTGCAGGTATTACTCAAGCAAGGGCTTACGGTACATTTAATGATTTCTACCGCTGGTAGAATTGTGCTCGCTGATGAACTCAATTGGAAGTTGCCTGCAAGAGCATCGGATGTGCAGGAAAAGCTGAGTCAGGAATTCGACTGTATTCCTGAACAATTGCAGGTTTATGGTGAACAACAATGGTCATCACCACTGGCAAGTGGTTCACATCGCGTGCCCGCCATGATTGTGTGCCCATGTACCATGGGAACGTTATCAGCAATTGCTTGTGGTCAGAGTGATAATTTAATCAACCGCGCTGCCGACGTCATGCTTAAAGAAGATCGGAAATTGATCGTGGTTCCAAGAGAAGCGCCATTTTCTGTGATTCATCTCGAAAATATGTTGAAGTTAGCTAAACTGGGAGTCTGTATTTTGCCACCCAATCCTGGATTTTATTTTAATCCAACATCCTTAGCTGAAGTGGTCGATTTTGTTGTCGCGAGAATACTTGACCAAGCCAAGATAGAGCATGACTTGATGCCGCGATGGGGTGAGTAATGGGTTATTCGGGATTCGTCGTTAACTCACGTATAATGTGGCTTAAATTTAATGCCGTTCAGGAAAACCATGTCTGATATTGAAATTGCCCAACAGGCTGCCATGCAGGAAGTCATCCAGCTCGCCGAGAAAAAGCTGGGTCTTGCCTCTCAACATATTGACCCATACGGACATTTCAAAGCGAAAGTATCATTAGATGTCATGGATGAGTTGGCAAACCGGCCCGATGGTAAGTTAATCCTAGTAACTGCTATTAGCCCGACTCCTGCTGGTGAGGGAAAAACGACAACCACGATCGGCCTGAGTGATGCGCTAAACCGAATTGGTAAGAAATCCATTGTCTGTGTACGCGAACCTTCTATGGGGCCATGCTTTGGTTTGAAAGGCGGGGCTGCCGGTGGTGGTTATGCTCAGGTAGTACCCATGGAGGATATCAATCTTCACTTCACGGGCGATCTGCATGCAATAGCTTCAGCCCACAATTTATTATCAGCGATGATTGATAATCATATCCATCATGGAAATGCCTTACAGTTGGATGCCAGACGTATTGTTTGGCAGCGAGTCATGGATATGAATGACCGTGCATTGCGGGATATCGTGGTGGGTATGGGTGGTCCTGCCAATGGTTATTTGCGTGAAGAGCGTTTTGATATTGTTGTTGCTTCGGAAGTTATGGCTATCTTTTGCCTAGCTAATTCTTTGCCTGAGCTGAAGCAACGCTTGGGAGATATCCTGATCGGCTATTCCGTTGATGGGACACCAAGATATGCTCGAGAAATCATGGCCCACGGTGCTATGGCTGCATTACTAAAAGAAGCGATAAAACCCAATCTTGTGCAGACCTTAGAAAATAATCCAGCCTTTGTTCATGGTGGTCCATTTGCGAACATAGCGCATGGTTGTAATTCAGTTATCTCAACCAAAATGGCACTTAAGCTGAGTGATTATGTGGTCACTGAGGCGGGCTTTGGAGCGGATTTAGGTGCTGAGAAATTTATTGATATTAAGTGTCGCAAAGCTGGGATTAAGCCAGATATGGCTGTTGTTGTCGCCACAGTAAAAGCCTTGAAATATCACGGTGGTCTGGAACTGAAAGAGCTTGGCGAAGAAAACCTCGATGCGTTAAAGGTGGGACTGGCTAATTTAAAACGGCATTTAAGCAACTTACAAAATGAGTTTGGTCTACGCTGTGTTGTTGCCATCAATCACTTTGTTAATGATAGCGATGCAGAAATAGAACTAATTACAACGGCTGTAAAAGAAATGGGAGCTGAAGCCATTCTTGCTCGTCATTGGGCACAAGGTGGGGCCGGTGCAGAAACACTGGCGGAACGTGTTGTCGAAATACTGGATAGCCCTGCTGAGCCTTGTCGTCTGTTATATCCTGATAGTTTACCGCTATGGGACAAAATTAATCAGGTTGCTAAACGTCTATATGGCAGTGGTGAAGTCGTTGCTGATAAAAAAGTGATGGATAAGATCGCTATGTTGAACGAGCAGCACGGGGATATTCCAGTTTGTATGGCAAAAACACCGTATTCTTTTAGCAGTGACCCGAGCTTACGTGGCACGGCTGAGAATCATACGCTGACAATTCGTGATGTTCGTCTGTCAAACGGTGCTGGTTTTCTGGTTGTACTTTGTGGGGATGTGATGACTATGCCTGGATTACCTAAGCACCCAGCTGCTGAACGTATTGATATTGATGATAATGGCTCAATAGTCGGGCTGTTTTGATATAAAAAAGCTCAAATATTAAGGGTGTTAAGCAAAAAAGCCGTAGAGGTTTATCACTACGGCTTTTTTCTTTTATGTGCTTAAATTTTTTAAGCCTGAGTATTCACCTTGCGACGCAAACCAAGAAAACCTAACAATGCTGGAGCAAACATCCATAAGGCAGCAGGTACAGGCACTGCTGATGGCGTTTGGATATAACTAGCAAAGCCAGTTTCTTCAAAGTTAATTTCATGTGAAAGTGATGCATAAATGAATAATGCATTATCAAGCAGAATATCAGCAGAAGGTAATGTTGATATAGGGCCAGTGAAAAAGTCTTTATCAAACATCATCAGGCCAGACAGAGAAAAACTTTCTGTGAATTCAGACACCGGAAAAAGAGTGCTAGTTGTAAATAGAATCGCATCACCTGTGATATCGGGATTGAGACCTTTATTCACCATTGATGTAACGATATCTGTATTGAATGCATCAAGGTTTGCAATAGTATTATCTAATATACTGAGAGCAAACTGGCTGCCATCAAACAAAGTGGGGGCAGCTGTACCTGAGAGAACGTAATTTGATGATACGTATGTACTCACTGTGCCTGTGCTTGGAAGAGCATATGATGAGTAGAGGGTCGCTGATGCTAGGTCTGTATCGTAAGACCATGTAGCTGGTGCAGACTGGCCGAGCAATGAACTTAGGTCGCCATTAGCTGTTTGCCATGAACCATTAGTTGATAAGCTTGTTGCAGCTATAGCAGCGTTAGTTAAACCAGTAAATAAAGCCAGTGCGATAAAAACTATTTTGTTCATGTGTTCTTTCCTTAGATATTATTGCAGTACAGCCACCTTAGTATCATAAGGTCTGTAACTTTCCGTCCTTGGTTCACACCGAGTTTGGCTTTGGTTAAAGTGTTTCCAGAAAAAATAGTACCAAACAGATAATAATAAATAAAACGAAATTGTTAATTTTGTTCTCGATGTTTTTTTATTAAATCGTATGCTAACTGAATTTCTTTCGCTTGCTCTGTGGCAACGGCAATCATATCTTCTGGAACGCCTTGTCCCATGAGTTTATCCGGATGATATTGGCTCATCAGTTTTCGATAAGCACGTTTAATTTCTTGATTAGAACTCTTTTCAGTCAACCCAAGCGCTTTATAAGCGTCGGCCAATTCATCAGAATAAGAGCGCTGCGGACCGGAAGAGTATTGCTGCTGATGACCTCTTGCGAAACTTGCCTGGCTCATCACCATATCCAGAATACGGTTAAACTCGGCCCGGTTATATCCTAACTGAGCAGAGACTTGTTCCAGAATATCTTTTTCTTGTGGATCAAGCTTACCATCGGCTAAGGCCATGACTATCAGGTAAACCAGTAAGACTTGTTTTAGATTAAACGTATTACCACAATGTTGTTTGAATTGATTCATTGTGTCTGTAATATCAAAGTCGGGTTCTGCGCCTCGCTTAAACTGGCGGATGGCTTCTTGTCGATGCTCACCCGACATCCCCATTTTTTTGATAAAGGCTTCCACGTGATCGATTTCAATCTGGCTGATTCGACCATCTGCCTTCGCTAGTTTCCCCATCAAAACAAACACAGTTTCAAGAAAAACTGTTTGACGGGTTTGACTTGTAAATGGATTAGCACCGCCCAGACCATACGCTCGTATACGGTCAGCAAAACCACCAAACAGTAAGCCAATCAGTGCGCCAAAAATTCCTAAAATGAGTAATCCTACACTCATCGTACTGAGTAATATAAAGCCTAGAATAAGGCCAATCCACTTAAACATAACAATTAACTTTTGTTTGAAATACTAAAATAAATAAGACCGAGCCCCCATAGCCCAAATACCCAGCTCAGTACTGGTAACCCTGCAAACATAGTTGTCGAGTAACCATCGAGACCGGTGATAACGGCAGCGCCTACCAAAAATGCAGCGCCAGAGGTAGCAGCAGCACTACGATAACTGGCTTTTTTGATTTCTTTACGCAGCTGTTGAATATCATGAGATGCTAAATTAACGTTCAGCTGACCATCTTGGGCTCTCTTAGTCAGGTCATATAATAGACGCGGCATCTCGGGTAAGGTTTCAGCCCAATGAGGAGCTTCTTGCTTTAGCGTTCTTAACGCTGCTTGCCAGCCCATTTTTTCCTTCATCCATGATTCTAAAATGGGTTTGGCTGTTTTCCATAGATCCAGATCTGGATAGAGGTCACGGCCCAAGCCTTCAATATTCAGTAAGGTTTTTTGTAGCAGCACCAACTGTGGTTGTACTTCCATATTAAAACGACGCGCTGTTTGGAAAAGTCTCAGCAGCAGTTGTCCGAAAGAAATTTCTTTTAAAGGACGAGCGAATATGGGTTCACAAACACTTCTTATGGCTGCTTCAAACTCATCAAGTCGAGTCTC
Organism: Methylophaga sp. UBA678; assembly: GCF_002299105.1. Classification (NCBI taxonomy): domain Bacteria; kingdom Pseudomonadati; phylum Pseudomonadota; class Gammaproteobacteria; order Thiotrichales; family Piscirickettsiaceae; genus Methylophaga; species Methylophaga sp. UBA678. The sequence goes on along the minus strand of NZ_DBNG01000004.1, from coordinate 4,929 downwards.
AGCCGGCACCCAGCCTGATTGCACATGTAACTCGGCAACCCGGCGATAGTCATGATTGAAAAAGGCAAGGAAATTTTCAGCTAAATAACGCTGATCATCTGGAGATAATGTCCCCATGATGCCAAAATCAACAGCAACATAACGTGGATTTGCCGGATCATGACTATCCACCATGATATTACCGGGATGCATGTCCGCATGGAAAAAACTATGCTTGAATACTTGGGTGAAAAAGATTTCGACCCCCATTTCTGCCAGTTTTGCCATATCCACACCTTTCGCGATTAAACCTTCAGTATCGCTAATAGGCGTGCCATAAATACGTTCTTGAACCAGGATATTAGGTTTGGTCAGCTTCCAGTATATCTTGGGGACATATAGTAAGGTGGTGCCTTCAAAATTGCGTTGCAGTTGAGAGGCTGAAGAGGCCTCGCGCAACATATCGAGTTCATCAAAAAGGTTCTTCTCAAGCTCAGCTACGATCTCTCTGGGCCGTAATCGTTTTCCCTCAGACCAGTATCGTTCAGCAAAAGATGCCAAGGTATACAACAAAGCAATATCACGCTTGATAATGGGCTCTATGCCAGGACGAACCAGTTTTATAACGACTTGCTCACCACTTTTTAATGTAGCTGCGTGTACTTGTGCGATGGAAGCTGAAGCAAGCGGTTCAGGTTCAATATGAGCAAATAATGTCTCAATGGATTCTGCTTCATAGGCTTTATCAATCAGTTGTTTTGCTTGCTCAGCGGGAAAAGGTGCTACTTGGTCTTGAAGTTTAGCTAATGAATTGGCTATGTCAGGCGGCAAGAGATCGCGACGCGTTGATAACACCTGTCCAAACTTTACAAAGATAGGTCCTAAGTCCTGTAATGCCAGTCTTAATCTTTCGCCTCGAGGCAGTGTCGATTGTTTATTGCGCCAGCGATGTGGCGATAAAAAACTGAAATACCGAAGCGGACGCAATAAATGGATTGCTTTGATCACTTCGTCCAGGCGATGTTTTGCCAGGACGTGATTAATTTGAATCAGCCTGGATAACTGATTAGCCTTCATTAATGGCTCCTTACATGGTTATGACTGCGGTCAAGAGACAATGTCAATACTCTGTTTCCAACCTGTTTATTCGTGCTTCAAGTCGATCGATATCCGCAGTTAACCTGTCCACATCATTCATAAAGTCATCAATTTGAATCTTGTCCGGTAATATGTGCGCTTCTTCACGAAGGTACTCGGAAAGTGACATAGATAATGAACGTTGAGTTGCATTCAGCCATGAGAAACTGTGTTTAATCGCATAACTAAGCGGTTGGGCGATAACGTCACCAGTTACGTTGGCTATTTGTTGTTCCCAATCAAAATCGAAACCATCCAGTACGTCTTGTAATTGTTTAGCGAACTGAACATTACCGTGAATATGGATTTCATTAGAAAATAAATGCTCAGGCTGCTTGGCGAGTTTTAATAAACTCAAGGCTTTCGCAGTGATTAATAAGTCAGCGTTCTCTTCATCGTTATGTGACAATTTGACAGTAGATTGATGGAAGGAGACATGCAGATATTGCTGCCAGTCTTCAACATGGATAACGATGACGCGATTTTCGAAAGCCTCAAGGCGCTCACACGTTTCAGGATCCTGTTTTAACCCCTGATTGATGGCAAACTCGATAGGACGCAATAGTGTAGTCATGGGGTTAGAACTTGTAACCACGATGAAGTGAAACGATGCCAGCAGTCATATTGTGATATTCGCAACGTTCAAATCCTACATTTTCCATCATCTGTTTCAAGGTCTCTTGGTCTGGGTGCATACGAATAGATTCAGCCAAATAGCGGTAGCTGTCTTCATCACCAGTAAATACTTTTCCTAGTTGTGGCAATATCTTGAAGGAATAGGCGTCGTAAACGGGGGCCATCCATTCAGCAGGTTTAGAAAACTCTAAGACCATCAGTTGACCGCCGGGTTTGAGAACCCGATACATTGAAGCTAAGGCTTTGTCTTTATCCGTGACATTACGCAAGCCAAAAGCGATGGTAATACAGTTAAAACTATTGTCAGGAAAGGGCAGAGCTTCTGCATTGGCTTGAACATACTCGATATTACCGACAATACCGTCATCTGTTAGACGGTCACGACCAACATTGAGCATTGAGGCATTGATATCGGCTAACACCACTTTACCTGTGTCACCAACAAGCTTGGAAAATTTCCGCGTCAAGTCACCTGTTCCGCCTGCGATATCCAGAACTGTAGCTCCGCGCCGTACACCACTGTTGAGAATGGTAAATCGTTTCCAGAAACGATGAATGCCAAGCGACATCAAGTCGTTCATCAGATCATATTTACCGGCAACGGAGTGGAAAACCTCAGCAACATGCTTGGCTTTTTCCGCAGTGGGCACTTCTTTGTAACCGAAATGCGTTGTCTCTTTAACTTCCATAACGTGACCTATTGCTGTTGGCGATGATAACCGGCTTTTTCGAGCCGGTTAAGATAGTCTTGCCAGAGGGATTCTTCATGCATGGCAAGTTCATATAAATAATCCCATGTAAACAAACCACTGTCATGACCATCATCAAAAAACAACTTTAGCGCATAGTGACCTACGGGTTCGATTTTATCGAGACCAACATTTTCTTTACCTGTTTGCAGAACTTCTTGTCCGGGACCGTGCCCACGTACCTCTGCAGAAGGTGAGTAAACGCGTAAATATTCAGCGGAAAGACGATATTGCCTATCGCCATAACTGAGAGATAGGCACTTTGATTGTTTGTGCAAGGTGATGTCTGTTGGTAATTGAGTTTCTGCCATTAAAGCATTCCTTACAGAATATAGCGTGATAAGTCTTCGTCTTCAGCTACAACGGACAGTTGTTCATTGACATAGTCTCTATCAATGACGACGGAGAGATTCTGTTCACTCCCTGCTTCATAAGAAATGTCTTCTAACAATTTCTCAAGCATGGTATGTAAGCGTCGTGCGCCAATATTTTCGGTTTTCTCATTCACTTCCCAGGCCAGTTCGGCAATTCGTTCGATACCGTCGTCGGTAAAACGAAGTTCCACTCCCTCAGTAGCCAGCAATGCAATATATTGCTCGGTTAATGAGGCATCAGGTTCGGTCAGAATGCGGACAAAATCCGCAGAAGAAAGTGCATCAAGTTCGACGCGTATGGGTAAACGACCCTGAAGTTCAGGAATAAGATCAGAAGGTTTGCTCAAATGAAAGGCGCCAGAGGCAATGAACAAAATATGATCGGTTTTTATCATGCCGTATTTAGTCGAAACTGTACTGCCCTCAACCAGAGGCAATAAATCCCGCTGAACGCCTGCACGGGAGACATCAGCGTTATTACCACTCTCACCACGACCGGTGATTTTATCAATTTCATCAAGGAAGACGATGCCGTTTTGTTCGACACGCTCCAGCACATCCGCTTTCAACTCTTCTTCATTAATGAGTTTTAGAGCTTCTTCTTCAGCCAGTATGCGCATGGCATTACCAACAGTAATCTTGCGTGTGCTCTTACGGTTTGTTCCCATGTTCTGAAACATTTCCTGAAGCTGACTGGTCATCTCTTCCATGCCTGGTGGAGACATGATTTCTACACCAACATTTGGCGCATTCAGTTCAAGTTCAATTTCGCGATCATCGAGCTTACCTTCGCGCAGCATTTTGCGAAAACGTTGGCGAGTGGCTGATTCATCTTCACTATCAACATCGCGTGCTGGTCGCAGTAAGGCATCTAAAATTCGTTCTTCTGCAGCATCTTCGGCTTTTGTTTTAACTGAGGATATTGCCGATTCACGTAACATCTTCATCGCAGTTTCAGCGAGGTCGCGAATGATTGATTCAACATCACGGCCAACATAACCCACCTCAGTAAATTTTGTGGCTTCGACTTTAATGAAAGGGGCATTAGCGAGAGCGGCAAGTCGACGAGCAATTTCTGTTTTGCCTACACCCGTTGGGCCAATCATAAGAATGTTTTTTGGCGTGACTTCATGTTGAAGTGAGGCATCTAATTGTTGGCGGCGCCAGCGGTTACGCAAAGCGATAGCCACCGCTTTTTTTGCCGCTTGTTGTCCGATGATGCGTTTATCAAGTTCGTTGACTATTTGTTTTGGCGTTAATGATTGCATGGTAGATGTCAGTTTGATTCCAGAGTTTCGATTGTAAGATTGTGATTAGTATAGATGCAGATATCAGCGGCAATATTCAACCCTTTCTCAACAATTTCCCTCGCACTGAGTGAAGTGTTTTGCAATAAAGCGGTCGCAGCAGCTTGAGCAAACGGACCGCCAGAACCAATAGCAATAAGACCGTGTTCTGGTTCGATTACATCGCCATTACCAGAAATAATCAGTGATGCTTCTGCATCGGCGACAGCGAGTAAAGCTTCTAAGCGTCGCATCATCCGGTCAGTGCGCCAGTCTTTAGCTAACTCAAGTGCACTTCTAGTTAAGTTACCTTGATGCTTTTCAAGCTTTGCTTCAAAGCGTTCGAACAACGTAAATGCATCTGCGGTGCCACCGGCAAAACCAGCAATCACTTTACCGTGATAAAGACGTCTGACTTTGCGTGCATTGCCTTTCATGATGGTATTGCCAAGACTCACCTGCCCATCACCACCAATGACCACTTGGCCGTCACGGCGATAGGAAAGGATAGTCGTACCGCGGTACTGCTCCATAGAGACTCCTGTTTGATTTTTTAAAGTGTGACAAATTTATAGAACGCAATAGTATACTATTCATGCTTTTCTACTTCAGTTAATCATGAATAGATTTAGCCATCTCGAGTACAAAGACAGCAGCTAAATAAGAATTACTGATTTAAGTGTTGACATTAGTCTCGGTTTTACGGAAAATGCCACGTCTTTAGTGGAGGGGTTCCCGAGTGGCCAAAGGGATCAGACTGTAAATCTG
>NZ_DBNG01000007.1:161279-202930 GCF_002299105.1 Methylophaga sp. UBA678 | reverse complement strand
ACCATTAAATCCGTATACCCCGATAAATAAGGTTGTTTTATTGATAAGACTCGTTGATTTCAAGCACGGCACTATCAATCGCTCTTTGCCAGGCTTTCTCCGTATTGCCTCTATAGTCACGCACAACACGCAGAACGGTGTTTTGCGTTTTTACATCACGGACTTCTATATAAAGTGTCTGAATCAACACACTCATACGAAATACCCATGGCACCACCACGTATCTGGCATCGACTTTTTCAGCAAGATCAAACTCGCAACCATTACACCTTTCAAGGTTAAACTTCTGCCTTGCTTCAGCCAGTAATGCCTGTGATTCTGGCGTATCAATAACCTCAAACGAAGTGTCATTATTCAGAGTTTCTTGTAAATACTGATTAGATGTTTCTATTACCTCGGCATCATGTTCTTGTAATGACTGAACCGTATCATCACCACGTAACTCGAAGCCAAGCAGGAGCACATCAGATTTTTCGTCTTTCTGTGCATGAGCGGTGTTGAAGCCAAAAAGCAGACATAAACACACGACAAACGATAACTTTTCAATTCTCATACTCTCTCCTCTTTTAACTTTAGCCAACGCTGACTGGAGAAAGTTTCAACTCAGAAAAGATCAACTGATCGCGAATAAACTGACTGATTCAGAATGAAACAGTCGATAGCCTAACTGTCTCATTCTGTTATCCATGTCAGCTACTTAGTCAATGTACTTCCAACCTGATTTTTGATAGCGTTCGAAAGTATTGTCATCAGACCAGTGCACAAGAAACAACCAGCCATTGTCGACAAGGTCGCGTACGGTTTGATGCTTGGCAATCACATTTTCAATCGCTTGTTTTGGCGCAGCAATATACACACTAATTCTCAATGGATGATGACGCCAGTTCTCACCGTCATGGATGGATTGCATCGCAAGACCAATTCGCAGGTCCCCCCCATTCCCTTCAAACACACCGATATGCTGGCCGACGGCATTGTGTAGCAGCTTATTGCCACTACCAAAAAATGTATTATCTGTGACCGATAAGTTGTACTGCATATTGATCCACTGAGTCACAATCATCGGTGCCGTCATAATTTGCTCCAGTAATGCAAACTCGGCATCGCTGTGCCAGTCATAGTCATGCAAAAAGGAACGGCCCTGTAAATCCAGTCCACGCGTACGCTCACGCGGTGCTACAATAAATGAGGCATTATTCGCTAAGCCCCATTCAGGACGAACTTCTGACCAATCTTTACCTCTGTCTTTTAGCGACTTTTCTAATGCAACATCATCCAGGTCCTTTAAGCCTGCATCCATTAACTGAATGCGTTCGCGACGGGTTTGTTTAGAAGCCTGTTCTAACCAAGTATCAATGTCAGCATTATTTAATGCATCAAAACATACGATTTCATCCGTTGTGGTGTTATGTAATCCAGATATAAAGCGTGTGTTTTCAGGAATGTGGATGTCCGCTTTGTGCAGCTCTGTTCTGACAGCGGGATCATTTAACAGGCTGGTTAAAACACGGACATTCACTTCCCCACTTTGACCACAGCAAGCACCACAATCCAGACCTGATGCATGCAAGTTATTGCGATTTTCACTACCGTGACCTAGCAGTAAAATGGTTGATGCAAAGGTGTTGGTCAGGCCCATGCCTTTGAGTACACCCGTAACCATATTGACTTTCTCAGACAAGCTTAGCTCAGCATGGTTATGGCTTATGTGCCATTGATGATGGTGAGTAAACTCATCAATTAGTTTTTCTTTTTTCTTGCTAAAGAAATTATCTTTTATCAGTTTATAAGCGTAGGTCCAGCCCATGGTCTCAACCATGGTGAATGAAGATACCGGTGAACTGGCCCAGTTTTTCCAGGTACTTGCATTACTGACTTTGGTCAATTTTTTATGGTTCGGTGTTTGCTCACTCACTTTCACTGACGGTGCAATCAATCCTGGCAGTTGTGGACGCTTAACCTGCGTGTTGGCGGGTTGATAGGTGATGGGTAAACCAAAGAAACCGGCAAAGCCAATGGTTTGAATAGCATCATTCTGTAATTCAAGATTGCGTCTAATACGTTCAGAGCGTACATCAATACAAAATGCGGCTTGTAAGACCGGTCTTGAATCAAGCGGCATGGGTGTTTGGGTTAGCGTTTTCTGTAGCTGTTGCTGGTAAGTCAGTTCTGCAGCATAAGCCCAAACCCAATAATGACAGGCATATTCATGATGGGCGGCTATACGCGCCATCAGGGATTCTTTTTGATGCTCCCACTGTTGTTTTAATGCCTTAAATTCAACTTGCCCAGGCTTGCTTTTTAACTGACGCCAGATAATTAAATCCCAAGCGATTCTGATGGCAAGCAGCGCTTCTACACAGGCGGTCTGTTGATTATTGAGACGGTTTTCCCAACGTTGCCAGGCAAAGTAACTGGCCCAACCATTAATACACATCAGTAACTTATGTGCATATAACTCGAGCTGCTGTGGCGTCAATTCCAACTCAGCAACCGCTTGGGCAAACAAACTTTCCAGGTCATCAGGCAGCTGAGTGAAAGCGTGGCGCAGTTTTTTCTCACCCATCAGTAGTGACATGCCGTAATCATGGCGAGTGAAATCCAACCAGGCAGAATATAGATGATCGAAAGTCTCTGGTTCTTGATTCACAAACTCGCCACAAAACTGACTGACCTGATGAACAATTTCATCCTGCCAACGCATTTTGTGATGATCACGGCTTAAATCCGCAATTTCGGCGATGCTCAATGCTGCGTCTGGCTGTGGCTGTTCAAGTGAGGCCTTCAACTCATCAACTGTCGCCGTGTTGGCACCATATGTCTTAGCCGATTCAAGTAATGCCGACTCACTGATTTGGCCTTGTTGAAACAAGCCGTGGTAATAGTCAGCTGACATCGTTGTGTTCAGACCTTGTAATGCCCCTATTCTGGCTGAAGCCGACTCGATCGTTTGCTCACGAAATTCCCATAAAGCATTGACCGCAATGAACCGATCCAATGGCCAGTTTGGAGCAATATATGAACTCGCTTGATGGATGGCAGCGGTATGTTCGACGCTGAGTCCAGACAATGACAGATTCACAGTATTCATGAAGTCTCCTTGCTAAGTGGCTGATTGTTAGATTCCACTCTGGTTTCTGGTCTTAATGTGATTGGCCACAGAAATAGAGTCAGTCGGGTCATCAATTCATCTAAGTACAAACCTGAAAACAGCCAACGATATAAGGTTCTGGTGGCTTTAGCCTGAGGAAACACACGCATCTGCACAGCCAGTAAAAATAATGCGATAAAGAGTGCAGACAACCAGATGTCCATGGCATCAAACATCGTACTTGCATACACAGGCGGCATGACCCAAGTAAACATCGCTTTGCCACCCATGTAAAAGCCAACCAGTAACGCCACAGTCAGACAAGAAGTGAGGAACTGCAATAGAGTGCCGTTTCTTACTGCAGACACCAGATATAAGGCTAATGCAGTATTCACTAATAACCAGACACTCAACGGCCCTGAATAGGAAGTGAAATAGACAATCCCATAAGTGCTGATGATGACCAGTAATAGACTCGACATAGCAGAGAGAAAAGTGACGTTTTTCTGCGGTGCTAATTGCTTAAGGCTGTATTCCTGCAACACATCACCTGCACTGAGGAACATATAAGCTTTATAGAGTGAATGAGAGATTAAGTGAAGTAATGCCAGCTCATATAACCCTAAAGCACATTCAATTAACATTAATCCCATTTGGGCACAGGTTGACCAGGCAAGTTTTACCTTAATACTGATACGCGTCATCATGACTAAGGCACTGATGAGCGTACTCAAACCAGCAATAATAAGCAGTACCCATTGTGCATCAACACTAAACGCAATCAATGGTGCAAAGCTCAGTAATAAAAAACCACCCAGATTGATAATACCGGCATGCAACAATGCACTAATCGGCGTGGGAGCCTCAACCACTTGAATTAACCAGCCATGTAGCGGTAACTGAGCGCATTTAATTAAGGCAGTAATGGCCAGTAGGATAGCCGCTACAGTCTCTGCGACACTCAACTCAGCAGCCGATGCCGATGTCAGGTAGTAATGGCTTATTTCACTGAGGTAAAACGTACCGTGTTGGGTATATAAAAGAACAAAGGCTGAGAGTAAGCTGAGCTCAGACACTCTCGCCAAGATGAATTTTTTATGGGCGGCCAGTACAGCGCGAGGTCTGTCTGGATAAAATAATAATAAACGATGGAAACATAAACTGATGGACACCCAGCCCAGCCAGAAAATCAACAGATGATTACTGACAATCACTATGGATACAGAGGTAAGGCTTAAAAATAACCAACGCCAGTAACGATGTGTTTTTGTCTCACCGGATAAATAACGCTGAGAGAACTTCACCAGCACAATAGTCATAAAACACACTAGCAACAGCACAATCAGATTGACATTGTTCATGGCCAGTAAGGCGTGTGGGTCTTCTGATTTTTCTATATGACAAACAGTGATTAATATGGCGGAGATGACAACAGCCACCGAGATAGATTTGAGAATGCCTTGACGGGTGTTGTCACTGAGTCGACTTGCCCCGGATAAAAGACTAGCAATGGCTAAGGTTAATGGGATAAGCGCTGGGAAAACGGCTGTCAGTTCAAAATTCACACACATACCTCCTTAAGATGGTGAAAGTATGGCAAATGCTTTAACATAAATAAAATAGATATTTATTAACAAATAAATAAGTTTTAATTAAGTATGGCAAAAATAAACTACCATCATCTTTATTATTTCTGGCGCGTTGCCCTGTCTGGCAGTATCACCAAGACAGCTGAAGAATGTCATGTTTCACAATCGGCATTATCACAGCAAATCAAACAACTCGAAACCACGATGAACCTCAAATTATTCGAGCGTGCAGGCAGACAACTTTTATTAACGGATATGGGCAAAAAAATTCTGACCTATGCGGATGAAATTTTTACGACAGGTGAAGAGTTACAATCCTTTATCAGCAAAGGCGGTACAGCGACACAAAAACACATCAAAATCGGTGTACTGACCACCCTTTCCAGAAACTTCACAGAGAGCTTTATTAGTCCTTTACTTCAAGAGCCCAATGTCAGCTTTACACTCACCACGCGAGGCATGACCAATCTACTCAATGGCCTCAGTAGTCATGAACTGGATCTGGTGCTGACCAACCGCTCTGTAAGCCAACAAAATGATGATGCAATCTGGCAAAGTCAGTTGGTCTCCAGGCAATCGGTATCTATTATTGGTCCAGCAAAACACAACCCCAAAAAAACCTTTCCACACGGTTATGAAAAACTGAAATGGGTGCTGCCTACCAAAATCACTGAAATTCGTTCGGCTTTTGATGCCTACTGTGCCACGCTCGGGTATGAGCCCGATATTATTGCTGAAGCTGATGATATGGCGATGTTACGACTATTAGTACGTGATACCGGCGCCATTACTGCCCTGCCACCGGTTGTCGTCAAAGATGAAATATCCAGTGGCAATTTGTCTGAGTACCAAGTGTTACCCAATGTCTATGAACACTTTTACGCCATCACCATTAAACGGACATTCGTACCTGAAATTGTGACCGACCTGCTACAAAAGAATATTGTGGATTAAGGTTTCACTCACTTAACCAAGACTTAACCTCCTGATTGTTACAACTCATCATGACATCACGGTCTTCTATGCTGTTAATAGATAGCCGCGGTGTCTAGCTTCTTTTTTCACTTTTTACTTAAGTGAATACCAAACATCAGGAGGTAGATATGAAGCGATTAATACCTTTACTACTGTCATCAACACTGATTTCTGGTGCAGCCATGGCAGATAACAATACGATTAACGCCGCTTTGGGCGGAGGTATTGGGGGTGCAGTCGGTGCTGCAGTAGGACACGAAATGGGAGGTCAAAACGGCGCTATCTTGGGTGCTGCCATTGGTGGCGCTGTCGGGTCAGTTGCCACCAGCAAGGTCTCATCAAACCGGTATCGTGATGATCATCACCACCGTTATCACAATGATCACTACGATAAAAAATACTGGAAACACAAACAAAAAATGGCACGTTTAGAGTCCAAATACCGTCAAGACAGGGCTCGAGAATATCGCAAGTATCGAAAAGCGGTTGAACATCAACATAGAAAATACCAACATGATCGGTACTATCATCACAGTCGTTACTGAGAATGCGATAAAAACAAAAAAGCCCCGACATTCGGGGCTTTTCTTATTAAATGATGACGCTTAAACAAGCTGAGACAGAATGGTATTCAATGTGGCACTTGGACGCATAATAGAATTCATCATCTCATCATCAGGCAGGTAGTAACCGCCCATATCAACCGCTCTACCCTGCACCTCATTCAATTCGTTCACAATGGCAGCTTCATTTTCAGCCATGGCTTGAGCGACAGGTGTGAACACCGCTTTTAACTCGGCATTGTCTGTTTGCTCTGCCAGTGCTTCAGCCCAGTACATGGCTAAATAGAAATGACTACCCCGGTTATCTAACTCACCCGTTTTTTCTTTGGGCGATTTGTTTTCTTGCAGTAATTTGCCCGTTGCGGCATCCAAGGTGTCAGCTAACACTTTTGCTTTTGGATTATCCTGGGTATTAGATAGATGCTCCAACGAAGCCGCCAAAGCCATCAATTCGCCCAAAGAATCCCAGCTCAAATGATTTTCATCAATCAGTTGATCCAGTAATTTTGGCGCTGTGCCACCTGCACCGGTTTCAAATAAACCACCACCTTGCATGAGTGGCACTACAGATAACATCTTCGCCGATGTTCCTAACTCCAGAATCGGGAATAAATCGGTGTTGTAATCACGTAATACGTTACCGGTCACCGAAATCGTGTCTTTACCGGCTCGAATTCTATCTAAAGAGAGTTGTGTGGCCACGACCGGATTTAGAATGCGAATATCCAATCCAGCTGTATCATGCTCAGGTAAATAGTCATTCACCTTTTTAATCAATTCAGCATCATGTGCCCGGTTTTCATCCAACCAGAAAATCGCCGGTGTATCGGATAAACGAGCACGACTCACGGCTAATTTCACCCAGTCACGAATCGGCTCATCTTTGGTCTGACACATACGGAAGATATCCCCTGCTTCCACATCAAACTCAAATACCGTTTCAGACTGTTGGTTAGTGACAATAATTTTGCCATCGCCTTTAGCCTGGAAGGTTTTATCATGCGAGCCATATTCTTCGGCTTTTTGAGCCATCAAGCCCACATTCGGTACGGTACCCATGGTGACCGGATCCAAAGCCCCTTTTTGTTTACAGTCATCCACCACTGTTTTATACACACCGGCATAGCAGCGATCCGGAATCATCGCCAGCGTATCTTGTTGCTCGCCTTTTTTATTCCACATTTTGCCACCGGCACGAATCATCGCCGGAATAGAAGCATCAACAATCACATCTGAAGGAACATGGAAATTGGTAATACCTTTGTTTGAATCGACCATCGCCACATCAGGCTGGCTGGCATAGACTGCCTCAATATCCGCTTCGACTTCTTTTCTGGTCGCTTCATCAACATTGGCGAGACGGCTGTATAAATCACCTAAACCGTTATTGAAATCCACACCCAGTTCATCAAATAAATTGCTGTGTTTTTCAATTAAATCTTTGAAAAACACTCTGACAGCAAAACCAAACATCAAAGGATCAGATACCTTCATCATGGTGGCTTTTAAATGCAGAGATAACAGCACATTGTCTTGTTTTGCTCTCGCAATGGCATCGGCATAAAACGCCTGCAGGCTGCTTGCACGCATACGCGTCGCATCTACTACTTCACCCGCTAATACCGGAATCGACTTTTTCAGTACCGTTTCATTGCCTGCTGTATCGACAAACGTCACTTTAAAGTCATCGGCCTGAGCAGAGGTAATGGATAATTCGCTGCCATAGAAGTCATTCGCATCCATATGCGCGATGTCAGTGGCTGAATCAGCTTTCCATTCGCCCATACTATGCGGATTTTTACGTGCATAGTTTTTCACCGCTGCGGGTGCTCGACGATCAGAGTTACCCTCACGTAACACGGGGTTCACAGCAGAACCTAATACTTTGGCATAACGATCTTTAATCGCTTGTTCAGCAGGGTTTTTAGGTGATTCAGGATAATCAGGCAGGTCATAACCTTTTGATTTTAATTCTGCAATCGCGTTTTTTAACTGTGGGATGGAAGCAGAAATATTCGGTAGCTTGATAATGTTGGTAGCCGGGTCCTGAGTTAAGGCACCGAGTTGTGACAGGTGATCAGGAATTTTTTGTTCGTCGCTTAGATTATCGGGAAAGTTAGCAATGATACGTCCTGCAAGTGAAATGTCCCGGCTTTCGATATCAATATTCGCATTGGCTGTAAAAGCACGAATAACGGGCAACAAAGAGTACGTTGCTGATGCAGGTGATTCATCTACTTTGGTATAAATAATTTTCGACATTCTAAACCCTTAAAAATACGTGATTTTGAATCGCAAGTTCATGCACTGATGACCTCGCATACCCGCGTAAGGCTGGCGACAATAGCTCGTTTGAAATATGAGAGACATTTCGACTACTGCCTTAATCACCCCTCCCTCAATGGCAAGGTTGATTAAGAGACTGTGTAACGCTGGGTTTCCATAATTTTGGCTGACACACTTTATCATATCTTGATTGGCGCTATACATCACTATAGCCATGATAAAAGCTGACGAATAAGTTTAGTCTGTTAAACGAAAGTTAACAGGCACCACCACACTAAAGGATTTTCTCGATAAATCACCGCGAACGGGTAAGGCTTTCACCGCTTTTTCGACCATCTCATGCGCGGCTCTATCTAAAACACTATGTCCACTACCCTGACCAACAACGGACATGCTCACCATCCTGCCTTGCTCAAAACGGACACTCACCATCACTGTGCCTTCAAGGTGACGGCGAATCGCTAATTGTGGATAGGTTTTATTCTTAGACACCATGGCATAAAGCAACTGTCCATAACCTTTCCAGGCGGTATTTCGATCCACTTCCCCAGTACCACCTGGGTTACTACCATTACCATTACCATTAGCTGCATTGCCCGTGCCAGTGGCGTCAGCTTGAGATGAGGTCGAGCTACCGGATGCCGTCGTTGAGGATGCTGCTGGTGTATCAGTCACCACACCCTTAACCACTTCGCTTGGCGTCTCGACTTGCTCAATCTTTTCTACAACCTCAGGTTCAGCCATCGGTTTTTGCTGCTCCTGCTTCACCGTTTCAATCGGTTTCTCAGGTTTGGGCTGAGGCTTTTCAATTTTTTTCTGCTCAGGTTTTGGTTTAGGTTTTTCAACCTTTTTAGGTTCAGGCTTTGGCTTAGGTTTCTCTGCCTTTTTAGGTTCTGGCTTAGGTTCAACTTTTTTCGGTTCAGGCTTGGGTGGTTCGGATTTTATCTCTTCTACCGGCTCACTTTCAGGTGGCTGCTCTATCACCACCATTTCCTCTGGCTCTGGAGGGGTATCATCTTTAGCAACGAGCAGTTTTTTGTTTGTTTCTGGTTTTTTTATCGGAGCGACAGGTTCTGGGATTGGTTCAGGTTCAACCACCTCTTCAACGATGGGTTCAAGCTGGCTTACCTGCACCGTGATTCTTGTTGGTGCAGCCGGTGCTGCTGGCTCCAGTGTGGGCATAAATAATAAAATCAATAACAGATGAATCAGCACTGCCCATAAAAAACCAGGTAGAAAGCGTTCTGATCCAACCGAACGATTTGAAGAGAAATCAGCGACCAAAGCCGTCATATTAACGCGTCACAAAGCCAATCAATAAACAGCATTACTGACCAGACTCAGGTTGTATCACAAAGGTAAACTTACTGATGCCAGCACGTTGAATGGCCGCCATGACTTTAGCCACTGTGCCGTACTCCGCTTTTTCATCAGCAAAAATCTCAACACTAGTGTCCACGTTTTGTGCCGCCTCCATCAGCGCCATATCCAGTTGTTCAGCATTCACCGTTTCATCACTGAAGTACATGGTGCCGTCAGCTGTCACACTGATGTTGATAGATTCGGGTTGAGTGAGTGTTAAGTCTGAGCTGGCTTTAGGTAAATTGACTGGTACCGAATTCATCAATAACGGGGCTGTCACGATAAAAACGGTCAGCAGCACCAACATCACATCCACTAAGGGCGTCACATTGATTTCACTCATCATATTGTCATCACCGCCAGTATTCATCGCCATAACAAATTTCCTTTATGCATTATCGAGCAACAGGTTGATGCCTTCAGCAGGCATTACTCCTGTTGAGCCGCCTAATCGTGTTTGATACGAGATTTGAGAACTAACAGATGAAATGCTGACGCAAAATTATCCATGGTGGCCGCAGACAACCTGACTTTACGTAAAAAGTAGTTGTACGCCAGAACGGCAGGTACAGCGGTAGCAATACCAATGGCTGTTGCAATCAACGCTTCCCCTATCGGTCCCGCCACCACATCCAGACTCGCTGAACCCGATGCCGTAATACTTTTGAGTGCATTCATAATCCCCCAGACCGTACCGAATAAACCGATAAAGGGGGCAGTTGACCCCACACTGGCCAGAATAGACAAGCCATTTTCCATGCGGGTTTGCTCAGCATGCGCTTGTTGTTTCAGCGAGTGCATCAACATTTCACGTTTATCATCTGGCGCAACAGAGTTAGCCAGATATTGCCATGAAACCAGCTCATCCAATCCTGCCTGACAAACACGAGCAAGACGGCCTTTTGTTGAAGACATCACCGCCAACAAATCCTGAATATCACGAGCTTTGGAGAAAACCGCCAGAAATTCTCTATCAAAACGGCTATTACGATAAAAGGCCAGGTATTTACTAATCCCTACTGACCAGATAAGTACCGATAAAATAACAAGAAAGATAAGTACCGCATCAACAATATCTGGAACTGCATCCATAAAAAACCACTTTCCCTAGAATCAAGATAACAAGCAATGACGAACTAAAAAGTTAAACCAACCATTGACCAAAGAGCACTTCTTTCTTGTGCTCTTACTCTATATGCCAATCGAAAATGAAAAAGTGACATTTTTTTTACATTTTTTTAAAAGGCATATATTTCTAAGTCTTTTTTCTCAGCGCTAAGCTTGTGTTCTTAACGTCCTTGGAAACGTGATGAGACATCCTCAAGATCATCAAACACCAATGTCCCTGCTGCTTTTTTGAAATTCAGGTAGCTTTGTAAATAGTTATAACGGGCTAGCAATAAATCGGCTTTGGCTTCAAATAACTGACTCTCGGCATTAAGCACATCGACATTGGTACGGGTGCCGCCTTTGATGCTTTTTTTGGTAGCATGAACCAGTAACTCTGCCGAGTTAACGGCGGTTCTGTAGGCTTTTAGTTTTCGTTTGGCATTAGAAACCAGATTAAACTGCTGCTGTAATTCTAGTGTGACTTTGTTTGCGGTCTCATCAAACTGCTCTTTAGCCCTGTATAAATTGGCTTGTGATTGACGCACACGAGCAGAGGTCGCGCCACCTGAGAAAATCGGCACCGTCACTTGTAAACCAACAGAACGAATAGTGGCTTCTTGATTGTAGGTATTGGTGGTATCCGAGGTATTGTTATTCCAACTGGCAACAGCATCAAGCGTGGGTAAATGTCCCGCCTGGCTGCGTTTTAGCTCTTGCTGGGCCACCTCAACGGCATAGCGTTGAATGTTGAGTTCGACATTATTCTGTAACGCCACCGCTTCCCATTCGGATAAATCCTCGGTATTCAACGGCAGCAACGTAAAGTTATCGATCAAGGGATCAATATCCCGTGTAGTTCTGCCCAAAATTTGATCCAAGGCTGCCTGAGCATCGCTGACATTATCTCTGGCTTCTACAATATCCGCGTCAGCCAAATCATATCTCGCTTGTGATTCCAGGATATCGGTTTTGGTGCCTTCGCCATGTTTATACATCACCAAATTGGCCTGCATCTGTTCTTCATAAGCGGCTTTTTTACGTTCAGCCAGTGACAACATATCTTTCGCATACAAAACGGCTGCATAGCGATTAAATACCCGTAAGATCAGTTCCTGATCACGTATGGCAAACTCTTGTTCACTCATTGAGGTCTGTGCCAGTCCTTGTTTGTAACGTGCATACGCATCAAAGTTAATCAATGGCTGCCGTAACTGAACGGAGGCGGTTTCACTGTTATATTCACGCTCTTCAGTTCGGCTGAATAGACTGTTTTGATACTCGATATCCGCATCATTTCGAAACCGGGAATAACTGGCTGTTACCATCGGTAATAAATTGGCTCGTCCCAAGGTTTTGTATTCTTTACCAGCCTGATAGGCGTGATACGCCGCCTTAAAGGTGGGGTCATTCGCTCGCGCCAGCGTATAGGCCTCGACTAAATCTAGCGCCTGAGTCTGAAACGTCGATAACAATCCGAGTGCGACACCACATAGCGATTTCATCCATAACTTCATACTCAGTTACTCTTCAGTCATGGACAGTTTGAGGCGGTCAATAAACGGTTTGAGCAAATAATTCATCATGGTTCGCTCACCGGTTTTAACAAACATTTCCACCGGCATACCCGGTTTCACAGTGAGATCCGGCATCATCTCTATACCTTCCGGCGAGACCTTGGCGATCAACTGGTAATATGGCTCACCGGTTATCTCATCAATCAAACGATCTGCCGATATCTGAGTGACCTCTCCCGGTACATGTGGCGTCAGGTTTCGATTAAACGCGGTAAACATCAGCTCTACGGGTAAACCAGCACGCACTTTATCAATCAAATGCACCGGTAATTGCCCTTCAACCACCAGCGAATCTTCGCTAGGCACAATGTCCATCATATTAAAACCAGGCGCGACCACCGCACCTTCAGTAAAGACTTTTAAGCCTACGACAATGCCGGATGCCGGTGCCCTGACCAGTACTTTTTCAAGGTCATAATCCAGACCAGTTAACTGGCTTGCCAAGGCATCCACTTGTTTTTGTACCTCAGAAAGCTGCTCTCTGACTTGCTCTTTATATTCCTGTTGGCGTCGTAAGCGACTTAGCTTTAGTTCACTCACTTGACTTTGAGCACGGGCGATATTGCCAATATCTTCTGAAATGGTGGCATTGATTTGTGCCGCCGTTTGCTCCAGTTCCAGTAGACGGTTACGGGCCACATACCCTTCTTTTTCTAACTCACGAATCCCTTCCAGTTGTTCATTGATATAGGTCAGTTGTTCTTCTTTATTTTTACGCGAGGCTTGTAAACCCTTGGTTTGTGAGATCAGTCCATTAATATTTTCACTAATGGCAGATAACTCACTATGTAAGGTATTTCGTCGTGATAAAAACACCTCTTTCTGTGTTTCCAGATAACTCATGACCCGCGGGTTATCTGACATATCCGATAACATGGCTGGAAACGCAATCTGATCTTGATCGTCTCGTTCTGCAATCAGTCGTGCTTCTGTGGCTTTAGCAATGTAATACTGTACCCGGTTGGTTTCTGCATCAGCTTTAGCCTGAACATTGTTCATTCTGACCAAGACATCACCTGCTTTAACTTTCGATCCTTCTTTTACCAGGATGGCATCGACTGTGCCCCCATTTTGATATTGCACCGCCTTTTTATTGGTGGCGACAGAGACTTTGCCATTTAATGGCACCCCTTTATCCAAAGGGGCCAATAAAGCCCAGATGAGAAATCCACCAAACCCGGCCAGTACGATTAACCACCCCATGCGGGTATATTTTTTAATGTCCGTACTGATGGTTTTACTAACAGCATCGGGTTGGTCAGATTGGGATTCAGGCTGTGTTGTGCTCATGGTTTCACTCATTGTTAGGCCGCCGATGTTGCTTTGACAGTGGAGGTTTTGCCATTCTGTTTATTAGCCAGTGCCGTCATGACCTCCTTGGTGGGGCCAAATAGCTGTGCAGTGCCCTCAACTAACAGTAATAATTTATTTGTCGCGGCTAAAGCATTAGAACGATGGGTGATCATCACAATGGTTTTGCCACGTTGTTGCAGACGTTTTACCGCGGCAACCAGTGCTTTCTCCCCCGTTTCATCAAGATTAGAATTCGGCTCATCCAATACCAACAAGGCAGGGTCGTCATAAATTGCTCGCGCTAAACCCAGACGTTGTTTCTGACCGCCAGAAAGTCCTGAACCATCATCACCTAACCGCGTGTCATAACCTTCAGGTAATCGTAAAATCATGTCGTGCACGCCTGCCTGCTGTGCGGCTGCAATCACCTTATTAGGGTTCACTTCACCAAAGCGGGCAATATTCTCACTGACGGTGCCAGCAAACAGTTCAATGGTTTGCGGTAAATAACCAATATGAGGACCAAGCTCATGTTTATTCCATTGGAAAATATCAGCCGAATCCAGACGCACATGACCAGCAGCTGTCGGTGCAATGCCGACAAGCGCGCGAGCCAGTGTCGATTTACCTGCACCGCTGGGCCCGATAATGCCAAGCACATCACCTGGTGCAATCGAAAAACTGACATTTCTGATGGTAGGCACTGTGCCACCTGCCGGTATCACGGTAATGGCTTCTACTGTCACCAGCCCCTGAGGTTTGGGTAAAGGCATATTCACATCACGTGCCGGATTCGCTGTCAGTAGTTCATTAATACGGCCATAGGCACTTTTTGCCCCACTCCATGTTTTCCAGACACTCATTAATTGTTCTACTGGGCTGAGTGCACGGCCCATTAAAATAGAGGCGACAATCATCATGCCGGGAGTGATTTTATCTTCCAGCACTAATAAACCACCCAGTCCCAGAATTAATGACTGTAATGACAACCTGACAAACCTACTGATAGCGGATACCACGCCTGACTTTTCACTGGCATCACCTTGTAATAACAGGAATCGACACTGCAATTTGTACCAGCGTGACATCAGATTCGGCAGCATGCCCATCGCTTCAATCACTTCAGCATTACGTAGATTATTGGTGGCCAGATTATTTGCGGCGATAGAGGCTTCGTTAGCTTCTGATAATGGCTTTTTAGATAACCGTTCATTGGCAATCGCCAACGCAATCAGCGTCAACGAACCAAATAAAGCAAACAATCCCAGTGATGTATCAAATAAAAAAATGATGAAGATGTATATCGGAAACCACGGTGCATCAAAAAAGGCGAATAAGGCATTACCACTCATAAATTGCCGAATACTGGTCAGGTCTTGCAGAAACTGACCGGCATTCACACCGGCTCTTTTTAGACTTTGCTCAAACGCCGCGGTGTAGACGCGTTTATTGAGCATCATATCCAGCTTGGCTGATACGCGAATTAACACAAAACTACGAACAAACTCCAGACCACCTAACACCAGGTAGGCGCCAACCACCATCACAGTTAACATTAATAGAGTCGATTCATTACGACTGGTCAGCACCCGGTCATAGACCTGCAACATATACAACGAGGGTGTCAGCATCAGAATATTCAAAATAGCACTGAACACACCGACCGTAATAAAGACAGATTTAAAGGCGAGCAATGACTCGGCGATTTCATTCCTGGTAGTTTTTAACGGCTTTTTCACCTTATTCACCTTCATTTTTCTTGCGTATAACTAGAGAAGTTCTCTTTATGAGCGATAGTCTTCTACGTAAACAAAAAACCACTCCGCGTAATAATCCTTATCCTCAAACTCCTGGTAGATAGGCCTGAAGTTCTTCTGTTTGAATGGTTTTTCACCCGACAGACTATTAATCCCCATCACTCCTCCACTGGGGGCGACGACAATGCCCCAGCCTTCACGTTGCGTCATAGGGTCGATATACAGTTTTCTGAGATAGCGTTGTGGCGTCGGAAACCGGTCGTCATACAACAGAGCTTCCAAATTGGGCGGGTACTGTTTCACGACACCGGGTGTGGCGTTGTAATAACGGCCAATGGCTTTGCGAATAGTGTCACCCACTTTTAATAACTCCTGTTCTCGCTGTCGCTGAATCACATCACTCCAACGTGCACTTGCCTGTGTTAATGCATAACCAGCTATCACCAGCAAACACAGCATGCCAAGCAAGATAAATCCTTGTTGCTTACCACTCGGCATACGGGGTGCCTTCCGAGGAGATCAACTCCGAACCGCTATAGACATTGGCAATCTCGCCTTCGTAATAACTGTCTTTAGGTGGGGTAAATACCCAGGTATCACGACGATCCGTGATGGGGTCCACCGGGACTTCTCGTAAATAGCGTCCTTCAACTAATTGTTCCAATGTATCTGGATAGGCATTTCTGTCAGCGACATACTGATCAATGGCACTACGCATGACGATCAAATCATGACGCAGCACTTTTTCTTTTGAGCGGTCAATGGAAGCAAAATATCGGGGTGCCACCAGACTCAATAGAATCGCGATAATAGTAAGCACCACTAAGATTTCAATTAAGGTAAAGCCTTTACTCGTCTTCATTACCATTCCTTGTAAGGCTGTTGATTAATACCCATTCCATTGGATAGTGAATACACGTCGTACACATCCTCGCCGGCAGAGTTGTCATCAAACGAACTTTCATAACTGCGTAATCCCCAGGTTTCGGCATTACTTAAACTTGGGTCACTGGCAAACGGATCACGTGGTATTCGTCTGAGAAAATAGATTTTTTTATGTTCTGGATCTTGGGCATCTTCCACACCGTCAACCAATATCTGCAGGCTTTGCGGATAACCGGATACATCATCAGAAAGCTCGATTCGACCATCATCAACAGCCTGTTTGTAGGCATCAATCGCATCGCGGATTTGCCATAATGCCCGCTTCAATTCCTGCTCTTTATTTCGCTGTGCACTGAGCTGTACTAAAGGCGCTGCCGAGCTGACTATCAGAGCCAATAATGTGAGCGATACCAACAGTTCAATCAGTGTGAAACCTTGCTGTGTACTACGCTTAGGCATGATGCTTACATGCCTCCGTAACTATCTGTTTGCAGGATTTGATCAGCAAATTCCTGTGCCGTCTTGGCATTGTCACGTTGTTTTTCGTCATCCGTTGGCACCACAGGTGGTGGTGCTGATGAATACGATGGTTGATAGGCTGGCTGAGACTGAGCTTGTGGCATTGCGTACTGCCCCTGCCTGTTTTTCGCCGAATGGTTAATACCAGATGGGAAAGCGGTATAGACTGAATTGGCCGGTACGATGTTGTGCAGAATGCGTGGCGTAATCAGTAAGACAATCTCATTTTTCTGTCTGTCTTTATTCTTGTCAGTAAAGAATCGACCGATAAAGGGTAAGCCCGACAAGCCCGGTACTTTGTAGTCAGTATTGGTCTCATCATCTTTGAATAGACCCGCCAGGATCTGCGTTTCCCCATCCTTTAACGACAAAGTGGTATCAGCATTACGGCTGCCGATGGAATACGCCACCACACCACTGCTGGAGGTGATTTGGTCAATGATATTACTGACTTCAAGTTTGACCTTAATGGAGACCTGATTCTGAATCTGAATGATCGGTTCCACTTCCAGTTTGATACCGACTTCAATGTAACTGACCGACTGCGAAACAAAGCCAGTTGAGTTCGACACACTGGTTAAGACCGGCACTTTATCGCCAACATGGATCTTGGCTTTATCCCGGTTTTTCACTCGTATTTTCGGATTCGCTAATAGATTGGTATCGGTGTCCTTCTGCATCAAATTCAATGCCAGCACAGGATCGGTCACCGTAAACACCCCCATTCCAGAATTGAATTCTTTCAGCTCGGCTAAGGTCAGGCGCCCATCGACATCATCTTCACCACGCACACCGAGCGCGACATTGGTTGGATATCGAATACCTATCTCTTCCAGGTTTCGGCGATTAACTTCCATCACCTCCACTTCCAGCATCACTTCCGGTTCAACCAAATCCTGTGATGCAATCAGTTTTTCAGCAGTTTTTATTGACGCCAGACTGTCTCGCATCACCAGCGTATTCAGCTTTTCATCAACGTAGACATCTTCCACTTTCAATACAGTTTGCAGCAGTGCCAGGGCTTGTTTGGCATCCATATTGTTCAGATAAAAACTGCGTACATATAACTCCTCATACTCCTGACTGCGGCTTAAGGGATAAATCAGAATGGTGTTTTCATTGAGGATTTTTTTACCTAATTGATTGGTGGTCAGGATGGTGTCAATCGCTTCTTTAATAGGCGTATCACGCAACATAATGCTGGTTTGCATGGCATCACTGAGTTCACGATCGAAGGTGAAATTTAAATCCCCTGCCTTGCCGATATACTCAAACACCGACTTGATAGGTGCATTGTTAAATTCCAGACTGACCGACTTTTTAAATGCCGACTTGATGTGTGGCACCGTAGTGACTTTCTCAATAGCCTGCTCATCGAGCTTTTCAAATAATTTCCTGGCGGCTTCATTGGTCGAGTCTTCTGCCAGCATCAGACGAACCAGGTTACGCGCCGTATCAAAGTCGTCTTTATTAAAAGCCTGTTCAGCACTTTGCATAATGCTTTCATGCTTTTGTGCAATCGCCACTTTTTTCAGGCCGTTTAAAGCCCGTTGATTTTCCGGTGCCAATGCCAGTACTTGATTAAATATGGCTTCAGCCTCTAATGGTTGCTGATTATCCAGCGCCGCATGAGCGGATTGAAGTAAACCGGCTATTTTCATCTCCTGTTGGAGTTTTAAGGTATTACGATATTCCGGATTAAGCGGATATTGCGTGGTTAACTGCTTTAATTTGTTGATACCTTCATCCACCTGACCATAGGCAATCAGACGTTTTGCGTCTATAAAATCAGCATTCGTTTGTTGCTGTTGTTGCGTTACCTGCATGCTGCTGCAGCTTTGTAAACATGCCAAAGCCACTAACAAGACCGAACGTCTTATGACTCGTGAACCCCGTTTATCCTTAACTACTCTCAAAGTACTGCTCCAATTGCCACACGAATCTGTGTCTGTGTTGGTAAGTTGAGTAAAATCATTTCTGTTGAATGAATTGCTTTTACCTGCCACACCTCTTCCAATGTATCGCCTGCCCGCACAACGTAGTTGTCACGTCCATTGGTCAGAAATACACGCATTTCTCCATCTTCAATCAGCTTGCCGACATAGGTGTATGGGTTAACAGGCGTTGCCGGTGCTCTGGGAGCTACGGCGACAGGCTGGATTTCCTGTTTTGGTTTAGGTAATGCGAAGACATTGACGGGGACATCAATGATTTTTTTTCTTAACGCAAATTCTGTGCTGTTATCAGTCTTGGCAATAGCTAAGCTTTTTTGTGGCTGAATAGTTTGTGACTGGATTGTTTGCGTTTGAGTAGCTTGTGTCTGAACAGACTGTGTCTGCACATGATCGGGGGCCACTACAAAAACATCTGTCTCGCTGTTATCCGGCCCATCCTGCATTTCCACAAACACCACCAAAAGCAATGTCAATGCTAAGCCGACCCATACCAGATTGTCTTTTAGCTTGTGCATCAGTGGTGACCTTCCGCTTTTGTGTAGAGCACCAATTCGATATTGGCTTTCACCTGCTCGCTACGCATATTGTCGCGCTTAAAATTAATATGATTTAAGGCCATACTTTGCTGACGGTTCATAATCGCCGTCACCACATTGCGAATGGCAGGATACGAGCCTTCCAACGGAAATTTGATGTGATATAGCACCATGCTTGATTGTGGTACTTCGCGTGTAGAGTAATCAGAACGATCGAGTCTTAAGCCATGCTGTTCAATCACGTTTAATACATCAGCAATTTTCTGATTAGCGTCTTTTTGAGCTGGCAAGGCTTGATAAAAGCGTTGTGTAATCTGAGTAGAGCGTGGTTCGGGTTGAATATCGACGGGGGTATGTTGCGCCAGATCATCAATTGTTAAGCGCAGTTTTTCTGCCTGCTGATCATTGGCCTCAATCATCAACACCATCACCAGACTCGCCAGTAGTAAAGCGACCACCAGATGACCTTGCCAGCCCCACTGCCGAAGCTGGTAGAGCAGCCATTGTCCATAATGTTGCATCATGACTTTTTGCATCAGCGTCCTACCATGTCACTAATAATTCAAACTGTGTGGCTTCTTGGCCATTCAGCCTTACCGATTCGGTGGATACCAAACTCACTGACTTCACAATGGCCTGTTGTTTAAGGTTGCTGATATAAGCCAGAATCTCATCCACCGGTGAGGTAATAGCAATAATCTGCACAGTCTTATTTTTTACATTCGGCTCAATCGCCACCAGTTGGATGCTGTCGAGCCGGGATTCTTCCAGTGCAAAAAACAACTGTGGCCACGGACGGATAATCTCGTTAATGGCGACATTCACGGCATCCAGTTCAGCCTGTTCACGTTCTGTTAATGGCTCTGTTGCAGCCGTCGATTGTGTGGTTTTGGTGTAAGCCGCTTTTTCTTGATGTAATTCAGCCAGCCGTGCATTACTCTGCTGTAAAAAGAACAAACTCAGCATTACCAGCAGAACAGCAACAAATAATAAAAATGACGCTACCGGTTTTTGTACAGATGGCTGCAAACTGTGATTTAGCTGTATCGTTTTCATGAGGCAATTAACCTCGTGACCTGAGTGTCAGGCTGTTCATTAGCAAACAGTTTTGACGATGGCAGACGAATAACGCGATATGTCGCTATTTTTATTGCATTAGATGATGAGATATCCGGCCAGTGTAATAACATGGGTTGCTCATAACGCTGTTGTAGCGCTTTATCAAACTCGCTATTCACCAAACGCTCACGCTCTATCAGCAGTTCAATCTGGCCAATCACATCACTTTCCTGCTGCACATTTTTAAGCCACAGCCACTGACCTTCTTCCATCAAGCCCAGACATAAACGGCCATCACTGACCACGGTCAGCCAGCACAAAGTCTGTAACTGCTGCTCCTTAATGACGCTGATAGCCTCATTCATCACCGACATCAGATACGGCTGAACAGAAACAAGTTTGATGGCTAATGTGGCAAACACTTCATCTATGGTTTGAATAATCGGTGTGGGTATTGCACTGGTAACAGCAGACTGTCCAAAGCCAGCCGGGCTGAGGGTTTTATTCCATGTTTTCACGACATCGCCATACATGCTGACAAACAGATGTTGTAGATACGCCAGCTTTTCTTCCTTGGTCTTAATCGCTGGATTCCATGGCAGCACGGCGTAACGCACAAAGCTATTGGCTAAGACAATACGCGCTGTTTTTGCCTGCCAGCGATCCAGACTAAGTGTGGTCTGTAAAACCTTGGCAAGATAAGCCACGTCCACATCCCTGTGGTCGACAGCCTTTTTGAACATGATTTTCTGTTGATCAACACAGCGTGTTTTACCAGCCACACCTTGAAAGCGTCTGATAACAAGACTATTAGGCCGAATACACACATTCAGCTCGTCAGTCATGATGCTAAGCCAATGTGGTAACACGATTAATCTCCTCTAGAGTCGTTTCACCATTTTTCACCAGTAATAATGCCGCTTCACGCATGGTTCTGGTGCCATTGGCATAAGCTGCTTCTTTGATTTTGCGTACCGGCTCTCGGGTCACAATCATTTCGCGAATTTCATCGTTAAAGCACAATAATTCGGCAATCGCTTTACGGCCTTTGAAACCCAAATCATGGCACTGGCCACAGCCCTGGCCTTTTTTAAACTGAAAGTCTTTTATTTGTTCAGGCGTTAAACCAGACTTTTCTACCAGTGTGACATCGGGTTTATCTTCTGTCAGGCAATGTGGGCAATTCACCCGTACCAGTCGCTGAGCCAGAATGCCATTCATCGCTGACACAAAGTTATAGGGGTCAACCCCCATATTGGTAAAACGGCCAATCACATCAAACACATTGTTGGCATGCACGGTGGTGAGTACCAAGTGACCTGTCAATGCGGATTGCACGGCAATTTGGGCGGTTTCACCATCACGAATCTCACCGACCATGATTTTGTCGGGATCGTGTCGTAGGATAGAACGTAACCCTTTAGCAAAGGTCAGCCCTTTTTTCTCATTCACTGGGATCTGTAATACACCCGGTAATTGGTATTCGACCGGATCTTCAATGGTGATAATTTTGTCCGTGCCGTGATTAATTTCAGAAATAATGCCGTACAGCGTGGTGGTTTTACCGCTACCGGTTGGACCTGTTACCAGCAACATGCCATAAGGTTCTTCGGCTAATAATCGAAACCGCGCCATAATATCGGGAGCAAAACCCAATATATCTAAACTCAAACCTTGTGCTTCTTCACTTAACGCCTGTCTGTCTAATACCCGTAAAACAGCATCTTCACCCAACACACTCGGCATAATCGACACACGTAAATCAATTTCCCGCCCCAGCGCCATGACTTTAAAGCGGCCATCCTGGGGAATGCGACGCTCAGCGATATCCAGATCAGACATGACTTTGACACGGGAAATAACTTGCTCTGCCTGAGCCAGTCCCTGAATGCCTCCAACATGACTTAATACACCATCAATACGGTATTTCACTTTAAGCCCGTTTTGGTCGGTTTCCAGGTGCACATCACTGGCGCCAGCTTTTAACGCATCATATAAAGTCGAGCGTACAAACTTCACAATCGGGCTGGTATCTTCGCTAATTGAGCGTAAGGAAATATCTTCTATACCCTGCTCATCATCTTTTCGTTCATGGTGTTGTGTGGTGACTTCATCTCCCAATGCACGCATATTGGCTTCATGATGAGAGAGATACACATTTAAATCTTCTGTATGCGCCAGTGTCCAAGTCGCTGATTCATTCACTAACAGATCTAATTTGGAATAAAGATGAGTTTGAAACGGATTGGCATGAACCAGGAATAAGGCACCCTGTTTGTCACGCAACGCTACGCAACCGACTTTCTCTGCCTGGGTAAACGACACCACATCAAAATCCGGCTGTAACTGATAAAGCTGTGAAATTGTCAACACCGGATAATGCACTAATAACCCCAGTGCTTGCACAAACACATCCGGGCTTAAATCACTGACTTCTTCCAGTACCTTAAGCAAAGGCTGTTTGCTTTGCTGTGCCAGTTGCTTGGCCTGATTCAGCTGCTCAACAGTTAAGGCTTCTACAACTGGCTCTGTTTGTTCTGGGGTAATGTCGTGATAGGCCGTATTCATTGAATACTCCCCGCCAATTCAAAAATTGGCATATACATCAACACCACCACTAAACCGACCACCAGACCAATAATGATCATCAGTGTCGGTTCAAGTAATTTGGTAAACCATTCCACGGCACGGGCAATTTCATCATCGTAGAACACGCCAATACGTTCCATCATGTCGCCCATCTGGCCGGTGCGTTCACCCACGCGTAACATACGAACCGAAATCGATGTGGTCATGCCGTGTTGTTCCATGGCACTGGATAGTGTTTTACCCTCTTTCACATCAGTAGCCACTAAAGCTAATTTGCTACGTAATAATGGCTGCAATAACGATGACACCATCTGCATGGCCGTTGTGAGCGGAATCCCACCACGCAATAACATGCTTAATGTTCGGTAAAAACGGGCAAGCTGGTAAATTCTCAGTGTTTCGCCCAGTTTAGGAATTTGCCAGACTTTCGCCATAATAAAACGGCGTACAAATGCCCGGCTAAAGACATAGCTCAACACGGCAACACTGGCAATAAACACCATAAACGCCTCACGTCCATGACTGTGTAATAACTGCCCCCAGCTCAGTAATAGTTGAGATAACCAGGGAAGATCGGCATTGGTGCTTTCATAAATCACACTGAATTTAGGTACGACATAGCCCAATAAAAACAACACGACCAAGCCGCCCACCACCAGTAATAACACCGGATAAATAGCTGCTGATACGATTTTCTTTTTCATCGCATCAATCTGTGACTGATAGGTCACATGACGGCCTAAAGCTGTTGCCATATCACCCGTGCGTTCACTGGAACGAATCAGGGCTATATATAAAGGTGTAAATACGTTTGGCACACTTTCCAGTGCCGAAGATAAAGGTTGGCCATCGAATAAAGCAGCTTTAATTTGATTCAATACTGCTTTAGATTCGGCCTGAGTTTCTTTTTCGGCCAGGGCTTCTATCGCCTCAACCAGACTGAGTCCAGACTCAATCAAGGCGAGTAATTCCTGGCTGAACAGCATCACATTGAATTTGGCTTTTTTTAACTGTGGTAAGCCAAAATTGAATGATCCACTTTTATGTGAGTTGATTGAAAGGACATGATGGCCTTGCATCTCTGCTAGAGAACGCGCCTGATTTTCGTTACCGGCTTCTATCTCTATCAGTCTGACAGCACTATCATGAATAACTTTCATGGTAAAAATCATATAGACAGCAACCTAACGCCAGCTCACAATATCAGCTGCGGTATCATTGCCACCGCTGGCACCATCACTGCCTAAAGACCATAAGTCATAATCGGAATATTGACTTTGTGTGCCAGGCATCTGGTAAAAATACGGGTTATCCCACGGATCCCTTGGAACTTCTTTTTTAAGGTAAGGCCCCTGCCACTTACGTTCATTGTTCGGCGGGGTATTTAACGCCGCTAAGCCTTGTTCTGTGGTTGGATAATGGCCAACATCCAAACGATACTGATCCAAGGCTTTACCCAGCGCTTCAATCTGAGCACGTGCTGTTTTGACTTCTGATTTACCAATTTGGGCAAAATATTTCGGCCCGACATAACCGGCTAATAAACCAACAATAACCATCACCACCAATAATTCAAGTAAGGTAAACCCTGCTTGGCGGTGTTTTTCTGTTAAACGAATAACCACTTCTGACATAACAATAATCTCAACGACTGACCGGTAAGAAAAAAGGGTGTACCCAATGGGCACACCCTCCATTCGTTTTATGCAAACACGTCAATGTCAGATGCACTTAATGAAGTGACACCTGTCAAAGTCGCAAATTGCACAGCAGCGCCAGCGCCACTACCATCAGCGTCATAGCTCAATGCACCCGTCGATGTATCGAATAACAAGAAGTCATTAGCATCACCAGCAGCTGCACCTACGCTACAAACCAGATTATCAGCAGTAAAACTACCTGCTGTCAGAGAAGTAAACTGATCAACGTTCAGGGCAATCGTATCCAGCCCACTCACAAAGTCAGTAATGGTATCGATACCAGTTAAATCAAATGCAGTGTCTACATACGTTTGCACTTCATCATCATCGCCTGTCACCACTTGCTCATGAACCTGACCAAACACGAACGTATCCGCACCGTTACCACCAGTCAGCGTATCGTTACCGCCGTTACCTACAAACACATCATCCTGAGTTGTGCCGATAAAGGTATTGTCATTACCATTACCTTCAAAACGCAGTCCATTTGCAGTAACACCAGAAGCATCCACAACGACATTATCAATAGTACCGCCATTGTTACCCAGGCTATTGCTTAGGTCATCGACAGTACCATTGGCAGCGAAATAGTAGTGATCATTCAACATTTGCAATGCATCATTTTCCACATTCAGTCGATCAACTGTGCCACCCACCTGAACGACTTCCATGCCTTGGAAATTAGCGTCGTTTAATACAACAGTGCCGTTGGTTTTTGTATCTGCACCGACACCAGTGGTAATCCGTAATGTATCAACACCGTCACCACCCACGATCAGATCGTGTTCAGCGCCAGTTGCAATCCATTCCTGATTACCATCATCAGCCGCAGAGGTTGTGCCTGAGTTACCAGAACCGAAACCACCGATAAGGAAAGTATCATCACCCTCTTCACCGTATAGGCTATCGGCACCGCTACCACCAACCAGTACATCGTTGCCATCACCACCGTAGTAAGTATCATTACCACCGTTCATCACACCGTAATCGACGCCATCACTGCCATATACAGTTTCAGTCGCCCCTGCTGATTCATTGCCACCGTAAACATGAGTAAAGCTACCTTCTTCACCTTCACTGGCATCGTAGATCATGTCAACGTTGTGGAATAAATTCGCTACTGCAAATTCCTCAACAGAGAACTCAGCATAGTCATATTCCTCTTCCTCAGCACCTACGATATCTTCTTCAGGTTCAAACTCAGCTTCTTCGAACTCCATTTCAACCGTGACTGACTCGCTATCACCTCCTGCTACGCCATGAATTTGCAGTCCTGGATTTAAGAAGCCAGTGCTTAATGACTCAGCATTGTCTTCCAACTGTTCAGAAGATAAGGTGATATTAACGCCGCTATCCAGTTCAAGACGCTCAATTCCAGAGAATGATAAAGACTCATCAAAGTCACCACTTTCTGTAAACTGCAAAGTATCAACAGCGTTATAACCGGCAAAGGAAGAGGCCGCTGTATTAATTTCAGTCGAACCAGGACGAGTAACCAGATTCAAGCGAACATCCGTTTCAGCTAGTTCTGACATTTCCTGATCTTCAATTTCAACAAACTCATTGTTAACCGTGTCGAAACCGAATAAAGGCCCTTCTTCTTCCTCGCCTTCTTCTTCCTCTTCTTCGCCTTCTTCACCTTCAGATTCGTTCAAATCAACGTATCTTGCTGCATCGCCTGAAAGGTCTTGAGCTGAAACACCACCTTGGATGATGGTCAGTTCTTCAAACTCATCACCCACTGCATAAGTGTCATTTCCTTTGCCACCAATGAGGACATCTTGCGAAGTAACGTGAAAGAGATTGCCAGTAACGGTTTCATCGCCTGCACTACTTCCCTGACCATCTATGTAATCTGATCCAGCACCACCAGATAAGATATCGTCACCATCACCAGAAAAGATGACATCATCACCCTCTCCCCCGGAAATAATATCGTTTCCACTACCAGTGATAATGTTATCAATACCCTTACCACCGGAAATAATATTATCCCCACCTTCAGAGTAGATAAGATCATCTCCATCACCACCGGCAATGATGTCATTGCCAGTTCCGGTAAAGATAATATCGTCACCGGCACCACCATGAATAATGTTGTTACCATTACCACCATCTATAGTGTTACCGAGATCATTCCCCAGCACTAGGTCATTGGCTGAGCTACCTGTGTAACTCGTTTCAGTTGAGTTAAAAATTTTAATAGCCATATCCGTTCCTTAAATATAAGTAAAAGCTTGTCAAAAGTAGATTTTTGTCCAGGAGCAGATGGCAAAACACCTCACCACCTGCTCTGAACATATCAATCAAACAATCCTTAGTTTGGAATCACACCTTCTACTTCTACTTCAATAAATGGATTATCAGTTGAACCATCTGCACTTAGCTCTTGGAAAGTTTGACGCAGACGAATTGCATCCGCAGCAGTTGTAAATGTGCCACTTGTACAGCTCGATCTGACATAACTCATTCCTGATAAAGGATTAGTACTACCGTCATCATCGAGATAATTGGCATCGGTAGTAAAATCTACCCAGTCTGTATCAATATCGGCTTTTTGCTCTGCTGCAGTTGGACGACCTGCTGGCGTAGGCCATACATTTACACCATTAATAGCAGGACTTGAACCTAGACCAGTGATGGGTTGATCAACAAAACCAGGACGATGTTGAACTGAAGTAAAGGTTCGTCCTATACGGTAGATTGGTGAAGCAGTAGTAGGCACCGTAGAATATGCAACATCAATGGTTTTACCACTCCAACCTTTTCGAGCTATGTCATTCACTTCAAAAGTTTGTTTACCAGGCTCAGTTAAGTTGTAGTCTGTGTTTGTTAAAGATACTCGCATACCATAAATACACATATTAGTACTGGAATTACGCCAGACATATTCCTTCACATTACCAATCACAACATTAGTATTATTGGTGTAACTATTATTCATTGTGATTGTACGAGTTCCATTAACAACTGGAATTCGGCTAGCCCCGGTAAAACTGGAATCTGGCGGTAATGCCTCATTTATTGGCATAACTGCACACTCATCGGCTGTAGATGATGGCTGTACTGGCGCATCTGCCCCAGAACCAGAACCAAAATCACCGGTTGGATTACATAAAATATATGCACTGGTATCACTACCTACAGATACACCTGCTGCAGGTAAGTTTTCCCAAGCTGCCATTGCTTGAGTCGATGCTAAACAACTTAAACTACTTAACAACGCTAATTTTAATTTGAAGTTTTTCATCATTTTTCTCCATCCATGTACAATAGACGGGCATTTGTGGCTGCCCGAAGCACCCATTCACCATAATCTCTAGTTCGTGCCTTAATACTTACCAAGATTGTGGTTGAATTCCTTTTGAGGCAGTCGCAATTGCACTACCTATTTCCATATCTCAAACAATTAAAACTGCCATCTCAAACTCAGCCATGCACCTCTTGGTGCACCTGGTGCAACAAAGTTTGTACTATCCCATTCAAGTGAATTATGGTTGTACCCATCCGCCCCTCTAGCACCATAGGTACCGGGTGAAAAAGGATTCCGCCCTAAGGTGCCTGCAGTAAAATATTCTTTATCAAAAATATTATTCACTAATAAGTTGATGCTTAAATTCTCATCAAATCGATAGGTACTTTGAAAATTGAAGGTCATATACCCCGGTACTTTGCCTGGATTACTAGTGGGTTTTCGAGTAACCACTACTTGCTTACCTGAAATTTCCCTGGTCTCAGTCAAAACAACACCTTTTCGATGTTTGTTATTTTCATTACCACGAACAAAACTTTCTGAGTGAGCAATGGCTGTGAGACCGATATTCCATTTAGGGGTAACGTCATAAGTTACCGTTGCATTGAGGTTATGTAGCGATACACCAGGCATACGATCACCTGGCTCGACATCAATCATGCGGCTGTAATTATAGTTACCGCTAAATAGTTCGTATGAGCTGCTATTGTCATTACCGGCAATGGTAAAGTTATCTTCAAAGGTGGCATCTGTGAGAGCGTAATTAACTGTGAAACCCCAGCGCTCTTTTTGCCCTGAAACACCAAACTCGATCCCTTGCCGACGCGTTTTGCCAATAGTGTCAAAAAAGTTACGGTTGCCGGGAAAAGTCACCATATACAAATCATCTTTTAAATTGGTTTGATAGGCCGCGATATTCCACTGGACGTTATCGCCCAACAGACCACGCATCCCAATTTCCCATGTTTCGGCTTTAATTTGAGGTAAATACGGGTCACCTGATAAAGTTGATGGCAATGAACAAGAGCGATTTTCTTTCAGACTTTTATAAATACCACCAAGAAGTGTTTTATCCAGAGCACAGCCTAACTCTATTACTGAGGGTACACGGACACCTTGAGCAAAATTCGCATAGACATTCAAGGTTTCTTTGGCTTGCCAGGCCACACCAAAAGACGGATTCAATGAGTAATAGCTAAAATCTTCTTTTTCCTCTTCATTAATAAGTTTCGACGTATCGGGGATAACATAACCTGTAGGGCAATCTTCACCTGGACGACACACATTGAAACTATCAGGCCAAGCTTCTAACTCGGCTAGATTTGGGACATAACCAATACCATATTCCCTTGATTTCATTCTATTCTGAATCTGTGTATCGTTATATCGAGCAGACACATTAAAATGCCATGTTTCAACAGGACTCCAAGTTTCACTAAAATAGAGACTTTTGGTTGTTTGCTCGCCTTCAAAGTCATTATTTTTAATAGGCACATCTGCAGCAATATACTGATCGCGGATTTGTTCTGGTGATAAAAAGAATTCACGATCTGCATCAAATAAACCTAACTGTTGTGAGTTAGTATATTCAGCTGTCGGACGATCAACAGAAGCTCCGATCATGACTTTATGTTTATCTAGGTTCCAGTTGAGTTGAATTGAAAAACCATCTGTTATTTGATCGATGGTATTCTTCGTCAATACCCCTGTTGGTGTGCCCTCAGCAACACCAGGATTAGTTTGACTATAAGCCGCACCATCAACACTCTGACTACCGCCATCGGGGCCAGTCACCTCAAGGTTGTCAGACCCAGCGATACATTGATCACCATTGATTGCTGGTTTTATAATCAAATAATACTGTGTGCCGTTATCTATAAAATTGAAAGCCCCTGTACTGGAAATTGCATAATCTAGTGGATCAGTTATACCTATTAAGCCCTTTTCTAAATTCGAATAAGCCTGATAGGTCATAGAACCATCATTGGGGTCTTGCGGTTCAGGGATACCGAGCTGCTGATACCGCGCTGATGTATTAAGATTTTTAAAATGATTGATATTATCTTGTGCAAATTGCACATAATCAGCTGGTAAATCAGCTAGAAAGGTTTCTGGTGGCAGAGAGTCAAAAGCTTGCTCTAATGTTCCACCACTTAAAGCAAAGGCAAAAAACTGATCATCATCGACGACATAATAATCTGGTAAGTTATATTTATTAGTCGTCTCATAGAGGCAAGTGTACTGTTCACCTTCGGCAAGGTCACGCCTTACTGCTTGATTCTCAAACTCTGTGTAAACATCTGCTCCCAGTGAATCTCGCTGACTATTACGACGATAAACTTGGCCTGTTACACTAAATGCATCGTTAACTTGATAAGCACCAGATAACTGAAATTGTTGTAATTTATTTTCTGTCGTATCCGGTGAAGTAAATACACCGTTTCTATCTTGGCGATATTCTTCTGTCGGAATTAAGCCATTACCAACGAGGTCTGTTTTTACAATCAGCGTACTTAAATGCAAGTCAAGCTTTTCACCACGATAGCTGGCTTTACCAAATAATTGGTTGACCTTGCTGGGTGAGTTTTCACGCCAGCCATCTTCCATAAAAAAGCTGCCTGCCCCAAAGAAAGCAATGGTGCCATTATTCCAGCCACTTTCAGCCAATAATTGCTCACGACCAAAAGAACCTTTCATCACATCAAAAACGGTTTCCGTAAAGTTAAAACCATCCTTGGTTTTCATTGTAAAAGCTCCACCTAGTGTATTCAGCCCAAATATCGGATTAGAACCAGGGAATACATCGACAGCTGCTATCGCATTCATCGGAATCATGTCCCAGTTGACCACATCACCAAACGGTTCATTAACACGGATACCATCCAGAAAGACACTTAACCCCTGAGGACTACCGATTTGTGGTCCCGCTGTGAAACCACGATATTGAATATCCATCTGAAATGGATTGCCTTGATAATCATTAACCGTGACACCTTGAAGCTTGGAGTTAAATAAATCTGTCATGCTCAATGAACGAGCATCTCTGATTTCTTCAGCACTAATACTTTGCACGTTACCTGGAATTTCTTCTTTGGTTAGACCAAGCCCTGGAAGTGGCCCGACTTCATAAAAGCGTTGTGCTCTGACTTGGACGGTGTCCAGAATTAAGCGATCATCACCGAGTGCAGGTAATTCTTCTTGTCCTGGCACCAGAAAATAGCCACCATCAGTATCATCAATGGCTTCCAGGCCACTGTCGTTTAATAATTGCTGGAAGCCTTCTTCGACCGAATATTCACCATGAAGACCTTGGGTTTCTTTTCCTTCTGCGAGGGCTGGGTCAAAGGTTAATCTAACGCCATTTTCAGCTGCGTAATTTGAGATAGCTTTGCCCAAAGGGCCAGCAGGAATGTCATAACGTTTCACTTGTTCAGCTGCGTTATCTTCTGCCAGGGCAAGATGATTGATTGACATGGCAGCGACCATGCTCATCGTGGCGATAGATAGACAGCGACAGAGTTTTTTCTTAAGGCGAACTCGGCCCTTTGCTTGCAGTTCCAATATTTCTCTCCGACTAATAGTTATTATTTTTTTGTTGTTCTATTAGGTATGCCAATCGAGAATCGGAAAGTGACAATTATTTTTTAGACTTTTTTAAATTTATTTGTAAAACATAGATTTACCAGTCTGAATACGGGGTGCCTTTTGATGACATAAGTCGAGAACCACTTCGGACATCAGAAATAACTTCGTCAGTTTCTGCGTGTCTTATTAACTCCCAGGTTTCATGACTATTGGTGATGGGATCGACAGGAATGTGTCGTAAATAGCCAGTATCAACAAGCTGCTCTAGTGAGTGTGGATAGGTGTTCATGACACTGTGGTATTGGGTGATTGCACTACGCATCACGATGAGTTCATGACGGAGCACATTCTCTTGTGCCGTGAGTTTGGTATCCGTCGTATCGTAATTATTAATGAATGCTATAAAAATGATGCTAAGCATGACGAAGATAACGAGAAGTTGATATATCGAAATCCCGAACTGCCTTTGCCTCTGCTTGTTTTTAATCCCATTCACTACTTTTGATGTCCTTTTCATTTTTATCAGTCACATTCATTAACTATGTTCATAGCCATCCTTAATCATATTAGCCAATGATCTTGGGCCACGTAGCCATCTTCCCCACAATGTCTTGAGTAAAGAGTTGGACTAGTCCAGGTCACAATGGACTAGTCACCTATAAGAAATAGACGGGCATTTGTGGCTGCCCGAAGCACCTATTCACTTCAATCTTGGTGAGAGCCTTAAACTTCCGTTGATTGAAGATGAATTCCTTGTGAGGCGGTCACACTTGCCTCAACTTATTCCTTTAATTTCTCTAATCAAATAACCACCTCACACTGACCCATGCACCTCTTGGTGCACCTGGTGCCACAAAGTTTGTGCTGTTCCATTCAAGTGAGTTGTGGTTATAACCATCGGGACCAATAGCCCCATAGGTACTGGGCGAAAATGGATTGCGTCCAAGTGTACCTGCACTAAAATATTCTTTATCGAAAATATTATTTACCAAAAGGTTAACGCTAAAGTTTTTGGTGAGCTGATAATTACTTTGAAAATTAAACACCATATAACCTGGTACTTTTCCCGGGTTGTTAGTTGCCTTTCGAGCAACCTTAACTGGCACTCCATTCACTCTTCTATCAGTCGTGTCATACAAAACAACACCCGGGCGATGTTTGTTATTTTCATTGCCTCTGACGTAACTAGATGAGTGAGCAACGGCAGTTAGACCAAGAGTCCATTTTGGCGTAACTTGGTAATTAACAGTTGCATTGAGGTTATGTAAAGAGACACCTGGCATACGAGAACCAGGTTCTACATCAATCAATCTACTATAGTTGTAATTACCTATATAGTCTTCATAGGAACTACTGTTATCATTGCCAGCAATGGTAAATTTATCTTGAAAAGTCGCATCAGTTAAAGAATAGTTAACACTAAAACTCCATTTCCCTTTTTGCCCAGACAAACCAGCTTCAATCCCCTGACGTCGGGTAGCGCCAATACTATCGAAAAAGTTTCTGTTGTCTGGGTAAGACACTAAATACAAATCATCCTTAATGTTGGTCTGATAGGCAGATAAGTTCCACTGGATATCATTATCAATAATACCTCTGACACCGACCTCAACGGTTTGAGCTTTAATTTGAGGTAAGTAGGGATCACCTGACAATGTTGAAGGTAAAGAGCAACTACGATTTTCTTTTAAACTTTTATATATGTATTTTTTTTCACCATTTGCATCCGTACCTATTGATACAGGGGTTTTATCTAATGCACAGCCCAACTCGATAACTGATGGTACACGCACGCCTTGTGAGAAATTAGCGTAAAGATTTAGCTCTGGGGTTGCCTGCCATGCTGCACCAACCGATGGATTTAGTGAGTAATAACTAAAAGACTCTGTTTCTTCTGGGTTAAGAAGATCTATCCCATCTGGAATATAGTAACCCGTTGGACATTCTTCCCCAGGTCGGCAAACATTATAGTCGTCAGGAAGAGCTTCCAATCTAGCCAAGGTTGGAAGATACCCATCTGAATAGGTTCTTGAACGAATTCTATTCTCTCCCTGCGTATCGTTATATCGTGCAGATAGATTAAAGTGCCATGTTTCAACCGGACTCCAGGTTTCACTGAAATATAAGCTTTTAGTGAGTTGCTCACCTTCAAAGTTATTGTTGGCAATAGGTACGTCTGAAGCAAGATACTGATCGCGAATTTCATCGGGCGCATAATAAAATTCGCGATTAGCAGTTAATAAACCCAGCTGTTGCGTTGACTCATATGTGGCTGTAGGACGATCAACCGATGCGCCGACCATAAATTTATGTTTATCTGTATTCCAGTTCAGTTGAAGCGATACACCATCCACAACCTGGTCGATAGTGTTATCTGTCAAGACTGCTGTGGGAGTACCATCAACAACACCTGGATTTGTTTCACTATAATCTGCCCCATCAACAGTTTGCGGAAGGCCTTCATCCGTAAGAACAACTGTTGGATCAACTCCTGTATCACCTACACATTTATCGCCATTCAATGCTGGCGCAATGAACATGTAATTGGTATCACCAGCCGAATCAACATAGTAATAATTTAAATAGTTTTGTAATGCATAAGTAGCAGGATCTGAGGCTGATGCTTTAGCTGTTTGGGTCATTTCGGTGATTGTAGGATAGTAACCATCACTGGGGTCGAAGTCAGGTTGTTGTGGCCCTGGCCCTGTCCCTGGCTTAACGATAACATCACGATCTAAACTTATATTTGCTAAAAAGTTTGCTATCGCATAATTTGCGTAGTCATCGGGTAATGTATCGTTGAATTTACCGCCATATTCAGTTGGAATGGCTGCTACCAATTCGTCAACACTAGTAAACTCATTACCAGGCTCTCCACCAAAAGCACGATTAAGGAGATTGAAGGTATCTGCTTCGCTTAAAATATAATAATCAGGTAGCCCATACTCATTCGTTGTTTCAAATAAGCATGTAAATTCTTCACCCTCATTCAAGTTACGCCTAGCTACCTGACCGTCAAATTCAGTGAAAACATCTGCTCCTTGTGAATCACGACGACTGGTACGTCGGTAAACCTGACCCGTAATACTAAACGTATCGTTTACCTGATAAGCACCAGCTAACTGAAACTGCTGTAATCTATTTTCCGTAGTATCCGGTGCGGTAAAGACCCCTTCCCTGTCTTGTCGATATTCTTCACTTGGAATAAGCCCATTACCTACCAAGTTGGTATCAACTATTAAGGTGCTGAAATGTAAATCAAGTTTTTCACCTCGATAACTAGCTTTACCGAATAACTGATTCACTTCACTCGGAGAACTATCACGCCAACCATTTTCATCAAATAAACTAGCCGCACCAAAAAAGGCAATGGTGCCATTGTTCCAGCCATTTTCCATTTGTAGCTGTTTACGACCAAATGAGCCGGCAAGCACCTCAGCATCTGCAGAGGTATTGTTAAAACCATCTTTGGTTTTTAAGGCAAATGAACCGCCTAAGGTGTTTAAACCAAAGATAGGATTTGAGCCAGGAAATAGATCCACACCTGCTATCGCATTCATGGGGATCAAGTCCCAGTTGACAACATCACCAAACGGTTCATTAACCCGGATACCGTCTATAAATACACTCAGTCCTTGTGGCGTACCAATTTGTGGTCCCGCCGTGAAACCTCGATATTGGATATCCATCTGGAACGGATTACCTTGGTAATCATTCACCGTGACGCCTTGTAGTTTCGTATTAAACAAATCCGTCATGCTTAATGATCGTGCATTTTTTATCTCTTTGGCTGAGATACTTTGCACGTTAGCAGGAATTTCTTCTTTGGTGAGACCAAGCCCTGGAAGTGGCCCCACTTCATAAAAACGCTGTGCTCTGACTTGGACGGTATCCAAAATTAAGCGGTCATCACCGAGGGCAGGTAATTCTTCTTGGCCTGGTGCCAGAAGGTAGCCGCCATCTGTATCAGGTATAACTATCAGGCCCGAGCCTTTTAATAATTGTTCAAAGCCTTCTTCTAGACTGTAGCTACCTTGTAACCCTTGTGTGGTTTTGCCCTCGGTAAGGCTAGGATCAAACGAGAATGTAAAGCCGTTTATACCAGTATAATTCGATAACGCTTTGGAGAGTGGGCCAGCAGGAATATTATATTGGCGGTTAGCTTTTTCTGTTTCATTGCCTTTTTCATTGTCAGCGAGTTGCACTGTTTCGGCAAAAAGTGGCGGTAGATAGAAAAAAGCTAATAACGCAATGATGATGGTGAATTTAATAAAGCTGTTGTCTCTGGAGATTGTTCGTTTCGACATGGTTAACCTTGGGTAATTAAGTGATTCTTAATTACTAGGTCAGTTAAGAATTAAAAAAGGGACAGGATTTTTTAAATTAAGCTTGTTTTTTGCTGATTTTTGCCCAGAAACGAGTTCTCCATTCAATGTTTATTGGTCTAGTTTTTTCTAATACGTGCAGGATGTGGTCAGGATCATTAATTTGAAATGAGCCTGAGACATAAATGTCATGACATGATTCATCACAGGTGATGACACCTGTTCGATAACGTTTTAAATAACTAATAAACTCGCTGAGCGGCATATTGTCGGCGTAGATAACGCCGTTTATCCAGGCATTGGCATTATCTTCTAATGGGGATGGTGCTTCTATACCAGTTGAATCAAACCGCGTTTGTTGACCTTTTTCAATGATCTGATTTTGCTTTGGGTCATCTTTGGGTAAAACATCAACCGCATTCTCAATAACACCTAAATAGCTATAGTCTGTGTGCTGACGAACTACAAACTCAGTGCCCAAAGCATGGAGTCGCCCCTGTGCGGTTTGTACCAAGAAAGGTCTTTGAGCTGAATCTTTAGCCGTCTTGATATAAATTTCACCTCGGTATAATTTCAGCAAACGTTGAGTATTATTAAATGCTATATCGACAGCAGTATCCGTGTTAAGCATGAGTTGGCTACCGTCGGCTAATTGAATTGTTGTTTGCTCACCGGTAGCAGTTTTAATGTCAGCCAAGACGGCTTGCCATGGAGCATATTTATATGTGATGCCACCAATAGGAACGAGCGTCAGCAACAGAGCAAGATGTTTGGAAAATTCACGCCTATCCATTGTTGCTGAGCGGCCAAGTACCTGTTTGCCCAAATCAGGTGGTATTTTCTGAAAAGTCATGCCGAGATTTTCAGCACGCTGCCAAGCAAGTTCGTGCAGATGATTTTCATTTCGCCACGCAAGTAATGTTTGTTGTTCTTGCGAAGTAAGATCGTCATCTTGTACTTTGACTAGCCACATGACGACTTCTTTAATGACATGCTCTGGAATATTGACTGAATTTGAGGACATCGTTAAACAGCGAAAGTGAGACAGTGGGTGAAGGCAAGTGCCATATAGCGTTTAACGGTACGCTCTGTAACATTTAACTTGGCAGCAATGTCTTTATAACGCATGCCGTCAAGTTGTGACAGTAGAAAAGTCTCTCTGACATGATCTGGCAATGTAGTGAGCATTTCGTCAATTTCTTGCAAGGTTTCCAACAAGAGTAGTCGTTCTTCGCTACTTGGCGTAATAGCCTCGGGCAGTTGGCTGATGGCTTCTATATAGGCCTGTTCTAAGGATTTTCGACGGTAAAAATTCACCATCAAGTCATGAGCAATTTTGGTTAAGTAGGCTCGCGGTTCGATAATGTCTTCTGGCATGTCCCTTTGCAATACTTTGACGAACGTATCTTGCGTTAGATCAGCGGCATCATCACGCGAGGCCAATTTTTTACATAGCCAGTTATATATCCAACTATGGTGGTTTTCATAAGTTTGGCTAAACGGTTCAATAGTTGAGATAGTCATAACTAATTTGCATCATTCCATATCAAAGCAGGGCTTAAGGTGTGTGCGGTTTCAGAAAGTGTATTTACTTGCCTCTTAAGACTATTTTCATTTGTTGTATTCAAGTCTCTCTCCACCTTATTTTTATGTTTCAGGCCGGTTTAATCATCACAAAATAGCGGGTATAGCGTTCTATTCGTATTGCTAAGACTTCACTGGTGCTGGTTAAGGCGGCATTGACATCATTGACTGGGAACGCACCTGAGATAGTTAAATCAGCAACAGCAGGATCACAACGTAAGATGCCTGAGTGGTAACGTGATAGATGATCAACAAAGTCAGCCAATGGCATTTTATCGGCGATAATAAATCCATTTACCCATGCCATTGATGCCCTATCTATGAGCTGCTTCTGCTGAGAAAAGGCCGTATTAAATGTGACTAATTCACCCGCATTGACCACAACATTGTTGTCTGTCTCATCACAAGGTCTGACCTCTACCGCATCCTGATACACACTGACACAGCTGTGTTTAGACTTAACTTGAGTGCTAAATTTAGTGCCTAAAGCTGTGACCGTACCGTGATCAGTAACTACACTAAAAGGACGATAATTCCGGTCTTGCTCCTGTGCCGTTTCAATGTAGATTTCACCTTGCAGTAACCTGATTGTTCTAGCTTGGTTACTAAAATCAATAGCTACCTTGGTATCAGTATTTAAAACAAGCAGACTGCCATCGTCTAAGGTGAGGCGTTTAATTTCACCAACTGCCGTTGAATAATCTGCCATTAATAAATACCAAGGCTTTTGTTTATAGCCATACCACCCTGCCGTTCCAGCAGCCAGCATAAGACTGAGGGTTTTAATGACTTGGCGACGTTCTTGTGATTTGATGTCTTTGGTATCAATCGGACGATTTAATACGGCGATACTGGTTTTTGAATCCAGCCCCATAAACCGGTTGGTGATAGCTTCAACTTGTTGCCATGCCTGTCTGTTTTCTGGTGAAGCATTTAGCCATCTTTGCCATTCTTTGCGATCTGTGTCTGTCGCTTCGCCTGAAGTCAGTTCAACAAACCAGTTGGTTGCTTCGTGGATAACATCGTTACTGTAACGGGCCATAAAAAATAATTAGTTACCCATGTTTAAACAATGCAGCAGTGCTTTAGCGATGTACTGTCTAACCGAGCT
Source organism: Methylophaga sp. UBA678 (assembly GCF_002299105.1). Classification (NCBI taxonomy): domain Bacteria; kingdom Pseudomonadati; phylum Pseudomonadota; class Gammaproteobacteria; order Thiotrichales; family Piscirickettsiaceae; genus Methylophaga; species Methylophaga sp. UBA678. Next base: position 164,229 of record NZ_DBNG01000007.1, on the reverse strand, counting down.
GACTGAAACCGAGAGTCGTGAAGCAATTTCTGCGTGTGACAGTCCTTCGAGCTGACACCATAGAAAGGCACTGCGAACTCGTTCAGGTAAGCCATCCAACATTTCATCTATTTTAGCTAAGGTCTCTACCATAATATTGAGAGACTCAGGTGAGGGAACATCAACTTCGGGCATATTTTCCAATGCATCGAGATAAGCTCTTTCAATATCCTTGCGTCGAACATGGTTGACCATGAGGCCATGGGCAACTGTAGTCAGGTAGGCTCGAGGTTCTTTGATGCTGCCCAGATCCTCTTTTTGCAAAATTTTGGAAAAGGTATCTTGCATTAAATCAGCGGCATCAAAACTACAGCCGATTTTCTTGCGGAGCCAGCCCATTAACCAGCTGTTGTGTGTACGATAAAGGTCGGTGACGATGGAGTCACGTGTTGCTTCAAAATTACCCAGAATACTTACGTCTGATTCATGGTGTAAGGCTATGTCACTCAATTGCCTGCTCCCCTTGTTAGATAAGCTGCCAGATTAACTACACCTTATGTTTTGTGATGGTTTGCAGTAAGATTGCTTGTCACAAGTTCTGGGTAAACTCTGCGAGCATGTTCACAAAAATTCACATAAGGTTACGCAAATTTACTACGCATCGCACAGAGTAAATATAGGAAATATTCCTAAAATTACAGAGATTAAACCAGTTATAAAAAATGAATCGGTGCTTAGGCGCTTCGGGAGGTTTTTACCCTGACTTTTTAAAAATTAACTATTTTTCACTTTTTCAATCTGAAGATATGCACTCTAATAGAAACAATAAATGATGCTAATAAATTTGCGGCTGAAGTCAGCCATGATGAAGCAGACAAGTTCTTGTACAATAGCGTGCTTTCGTTCTTCAGACATTCAAGCAATCTAGCGAGCCTACTATGAAAATTCAAAGCCACTTTGTCGATCTTGATACCCCTACTGGCGTGATGCGTACTTATATTCACCGCCCGGTAGGTGAAGGTAGTTACCCAGTCATTTTGTTCTACTCTGAAATTTTTCAACAAACCGGCCCCATTGAACGTGCCGCAAGATTGATGGCCAGCCACGGTTATGCCGTGTTAGTACCAGAAGTCTTTCATGAGCTGAATCCTATCGGCACTGTATTGGGCTATGATGATGCTGGTCGTGACAAAGGCAATGCAGATAAAGAAGCGAAAGATGTTCAGGGTTATGACTCTGATAACGTCGCCATGATTGAGTATGTGAAAACGCAACCATGGTGTAACGGTCACATTGGTGCCATGGGCTATTGCATTGGTGGTCATCTGGCTTTCCGTGCCGCTTTACAACCTGAAGTTAAAGGCACCGCGTGTTTCTACGCCACAGATTTACATATTCAGAAAATCCCCAACAAACCTGGCCAGCACAGCATGGAACGCTTGGATGACATCAAAGGTGAGTTATTAATGATTTGGGGTAAACAGGATAACCATGTGCCTGCTGATGGTTTGTTAAAAATCTACCAGGAATTAAAAGCAACGGATATCACCTTTACCTGGCATGAGTTTAATGCCGAACATGCGTTTATGCGTGATGAAGGTGATGGTGGTCGTTATGATGCACAAACGGCACAAATCGGTTATCAACTGGCGTTAAATCTGTTCAGTAGAACACTTCGCTAAATAGCCGTAGTTATTTAGTTTTAAAGGGAGTCAATGGCATCATTGGCTCCCTTTTTTATTGTCTCAAGAGATAAAACTTTTTGAGCTCTAGTCTGGCTCTACCACTCCCCTGTTATGCTAAGCTCACTTTTTCAATTGCTTGGGAATATCCGTGTTATGTCCAATTCATCAGGTTTAGCTTTTGCACATTTACTGGATGGTCAAGGTGGAAGCAGCGAACTGAATGAGACGGATCTGCCGGCATGGCAAGCTGATCATGGTGTGCTCTGGTTGCATTTTGACTATACCCATCCTGATGCAGAACGCTGGTTACTTGAGCAGTCTGGGCTGGACAGCGTTATTGCCAATGCCTTATTGGAAGATGAAACACGCCCACGCACGACGTCAATAAATAATGGTTTGCTGATGTCCTTACGTGGCATCAATCATAATCAGCACGCTCATTGTGACGATATGATTTCTATTCGTGTCTGGATTGACCCACATATTATTGTGACAACACGTCGTGAAATGTCGTCTTCTGCTGCTGAGCTGGATAAATTACTTAATCAAGGTATCGGCCCGAAAGACAGTGCTGAATTTTTAATTAAGCTGATTGATCTGACCGTCGATGGCATGTCAGATACGATTGCCAGTTTCGAAGATATGATTGCAGACTACGAAGACGCTGTCTTGGCAGGCAATACAGAAAACTTACACGATAATATTGCTCAGTTGCGTCGACAAGTGATTAGCATGCACCGATATCTGGCACCAGAGCGGGATGCCCTGGCTCGCCTGACATTGGAGAAGATATCCTGGTTATCTGATTATGATCGGATTCAGATTCATGAAATCAGTGACACGCTGATTCGTTACATCGAAAATCTGGACGCTGTGCGTGAACGGGCTGTATTGGTTCAGGAAGAGCTGCATAGTAAAACCGCTGAACAACTCAATGCACGTATGTATGTGCTGTCTGTGATTGCGGCTGTGTTTTTACCTCTAAGCTTTGTGACAGGCTTATTGGGGATTAATGTGGGTGGCATTCCAGGCGCGAATGATAGTCATGCTTTTACTGATGTCATCATCATGCTGACTGTTGTAGCTCTGATATTATTAATTTTATTCCGTTGGAAGAAATGGTTTTAATCAGGCTTTAAACGGTGAATCAATCACTTAGTTAATCTGCTTAAAAATAATCCCTAACAAAGATAAAAATTTCTTCATTTTTTTCGAGCAAACTTCAAAAAGATGTTGTAGAATGCCTCGCTTTCTTGGGGTGCTTAGCTCAGCTGGGAGAGCATCGC
>NZ_DBNG01000007.1:108895-160993 GCF_002299105.1 Methylophaga sp. UBA678 | reverse complement strand
TTTCTTGGGGTGCTTAGCTCAGCTGGGAGAGCGTCGCCCTTACAAGGCGAAGGTCGGGGGTTCGATCCCCTCAGCACCCACCAAGAAAATCTCCTCTTCTATTCCAGCCCGCTTGTCTATCCCTCCTTTTTTGTGCATTGTATGACCTTGGAACATTAACCCCAAGGTGCTGAAATGGACTTCACTCCGATATTCGCTTCATTATTGTCTCTCTGGTATTTCATTCCGTTATTTATCTGTCTGGCCGTTATTCGCTCAGCCTGGTTCAAAGGCATGTTGGGTGAGTTTATGGTCAACGTAATTGCCCGATGGCAATTGGATAAACAGCATTATCATTTAATCAAAAACGTGACTCTACCGACAGAAGATGGCACGACTCAGATTGATCACATTATTGTGTCTGTTTATGGCGTTTTTGTCGTAGAAACCAAAAATATTCGAGGCTGGATATTTGGCAGTGCTTCTCAGAAGAATTGGACTCAGCAACTTTATAAGCATAAATACCGTTTTCAAAATCCACTTCATCAAAATCATAAACACCTCAAAACACTTCAAAGCTTGCTTGACTTAAGCGACGAACACGTTTTTTCCGTCATTGTTTTTATTGGTGACAGCCACTTTAAAACACCGATGCCAGATAATGTGACTTATGGCTTGGGCTATGCTCGCTATATCAAATCAAAAACAAATCCTGTGCTGACGCCGGCAGAAAAGGACGCCATCATTGCTCAAATTGAATCTGGTCGCCTTTCACGCAGTTTGAAAACAAACAGAGAACATGTGGCACATGTAAAGCAATTAGTTGAGCGTCATCAAACGGACGAACCACTATGTGCTCGCTGTGGCCATAAAATGGTTAAACGCCAAAGCAAAAAAGGTGACAATGCAGGTCAGTTTTTCTGGGGCTGTAGTCAGTATCCGAAATGCCGTAATATCAGACCTGTTTAGTATCTCCCATTTACTAAAGGACACACAATGAAATGGCGTGGTAGACAAAAAAGCAGCAATATTGAAGATCGTCGTAGTCAACGCGTTTCAGGTGTTCGTGGTGGCTCTGGCGGTATTATCCGTTTGCTACCAGCTATCTTTCGATTACTGGGTTTTAAAGGCACAGCCATTCTACTGATAGGTGTTGTGTTGTTGGCGACATTCACAGGTAACTTACCGGCATTATTATCTTTGTTCGGCATCCCCTCTTCCGCCCCTACCGTCACATCCTCTGAGCCCCTGCAGGAAACTGCCGAAGAAAAAGAACGTGTCGACTTTGTCTCCGTCATTCTTGCTGATACTGAAGAAACCTGGTCAACCATCTTTAGGGAAAATGGCCATCGTTATAGTCCGCCCAAACTAGTTTTATTTCGTGGTGTGGTGAATTCAGCGTGTGGTACAGCTCAATCGGCCATGGGCCCCTTTTATTGTCCAGGTGATCAGCGTGTTTATATCGATCTCAGTTTTTATGATCAGTTACAGAATCAATTAAATGCGCCGGGTGACTTCGCTCAGGCTTATGTCATCGCTCACGAAGTGGGGCATCATATTCAGACTTTATTGGGCATATCACAACAAGTGAATGCGGCCCGAAATAGCGTAAGCCAGGTTGAATGGAATAAGTTATCTGTTAAGCAAGAATTACAGGCAGATTGTTTTGCTGGTATCTGGGCACATCATGCGAATAAAACAAGACAATTATTAGAAGTGGGCGATCTGGAAGAAGGATTAACAGCAGCCAGTGCCATTGGTGATGATACATTACAAAAAAATGCCACGGGCGTCGTGAGACCCGACTCATTCACTCATGGTAGTTCGGCTCAACGTGTGACATGGTTTAAAACCGGTTATAAGAACGGTCATGTTGAGACATGTGATACATTTAAGTAAAGATAAAGCAGATTAAGTTTTCTTGCTTAAGTAATGATTTTTATAAATTTATGAGAAATTAAACAGCTTTTTTATTGTGTTTATGTTTCAATTGAAAAAAACTTTTATAAAAGCTTTAGGGAGAAAGAGATTGAAACAACGAATGCTGTTATGGATAGTAGCAACACGTAATAGTTTTGTTTCATTACTTCCCCTGACATTTCTACGTGTCACATTGGATCTATTGGTTTATTTCCCAAACACGTTTTATCAAAACTTCATGACTGACTGGCTGGGTGATAACTGGAAATTACCTCTAGCCCAGATAAGTGAAGCCACATTTAGTTTTTTTGCGCTGGCTTTAACTGCGATTATTTCTGTGCAGTTGGTCTACCGACTAAATAGCAGTAACGCTGCTGAAGGTGACATGCCGACCCCATTGATGGTGGCCATCAGTGCGGCTATCAACTTTATTATATTCATCTCATTACTTGGTTATTCACCCATTGACTTCAGTATGGAAGCGATGGCACTGGCTATTATTTTAGGTGTAGCAACGGCAGAGTTAGTCTCCTGGTTAACGCACAAACGATTGCTGGACTTATTACATCTCTCTGTTGAATCGGATACGGCATTTTATAATGCCATGCGTTTAACCCCCACTATTGTTTTGGTCGGGGTTTTCTTTTTTCTGCTAGCCGCATTTATTGCTGTGCTGCCTGATTTCCCAGATGCGTACAACACCATTACACAAGCGGCACAGGAAACGGGGTTCGGTGCATGGATACTCAGCACTCTCACCGTACTGGTGAACCAGGGCTTATGGTTTGTTGGTATTCATGGTGGAATTACTATTGAGTCATACCAGCAAGGGGCATTTTTTATTAATGATGTTGTTGCCATCAGTACTGATTGGGTAACACGGTCTGTTTACGAAAGCTTCGTTTTAATAGGTGGCTCAGGCGCAACCATGGGATTGGTTATCGCCATATTAGTGGCCACACGCACAGGTGTTCAAAATAAGGTCGCCAAAATTTCAATTATCCCGAGTCTGTTTAATATTAACGATATCTTGATCTATGGCCTCCCTATTGTTCTCAACCCTCTCTATTTAATCCCCTTTTTCGCTGTGCCATTGTTATTGATGGCGATGTCATTGCTGGCCTTTCAATCCGGTTGGGTTGATGTGGTAAATCAATCCAAAGTGACATGGACAACACCGCCTGTGTTATCGGCCTGGCTACTGACTGAATCGTGGCGCGGCGTCGCGTTGCAATTGCTGAGCATTATCATCAGCACGCTGCTCTATCTCCCTTTTGTTCGTAAAGCTGAAATATACAGGCATCAACAAGAGCAACTGGCTTTTGAAGAAGCCACTAATACAATTATTCATAACGGTCAGACCAAGCTACAAATTATTAGCCGCCAAGACAAAGTCGGCATGATTGCCAGAGATCTGGTGTATGACCTGCGTCAGGCTATTTACCGCAATGAATTAACGGTTGTTTACCAACCTAAGCATCATCGTGCTGGTCACATTGTGGGCGTTGAAGCACTGGTGCGTTGGACACATCCACGCTACGGCTTTGTATCCCCTGCCATGCTCGTCATGCTGGCAGAAGACAGTGGTGATATCAATAAACTAGGTAACTGGGTATTTGAGCAATGCTGTATCACTAAAGCCAAGTGGAATAAAGAAGGCCACTATGACCTGACGATGGCAATAAATATTTCACCGCTCCAACTCAGTGATAATACCTTGCCTGCATTTCTCACACGCTGTATTCAACAATACGGACTCAGTCCGGATGAAATTGAATTAGAAATCACAGAGTCATCGGAAATTTCTGACTCGAAACAGGTAGAGAAGATCTTGCAGGAAATCAGTGATCTCGGTATTCACCTGGCTATGGATGATTTTGGTATGGGCTACTCATCGCTTTTACATATGCGTCGCTTTACAGTAAATGCGATTAAAATTGATGGGTCGATTACCCGAGATGTACTAACAAACTCAACCAATGCCGATATTATTCGAACTATCAGTGCATTGGGTAAATCCCAAAACGTCTCCGTTGTAGCTGAATATGTGGAAACATTAGAACAAAGAGAAGCCTTACTGGAAATGGGCTGTGATATATTCCAAGGCTATTATCATAGTCCCCCGTTGAAACCTGAAGATTGCCCGATGTATTTTTTATCTCACCGTCTTGAAGGTGCTCAGTAAATGACAAGCGCTGCCAATACAGTCATGACCTTATATAACTGGAATATACTCATTCTTCCCAGTGGTGAGGAAATCTTTGTGGGTTTACGTCAACGGCCAGAAACCGTGCCGCCATTCAAGCCAGTGGATGAGGAAGATGAGTTACTGCCTTTTACATTACGCAATAGCAGTCCTATTAAAGAGTTTAATCAAGCCCAAGGCATAGGCTATACCGAGTCAGGTAAACGTTATGTTGTGATAGGCCAAGCCAGCGATCCTACCGGCATGATTCGACTGAGCGTGAATCAGATGATGCCTGCTGAACAGATCAACTGGAAATTTCCATTTAACGACTGACTTCCCTGTCAGTCATTAATTACGTCATTAAATTTGTTTTTCTATTGTATAAACTTGTTTTTTATTATCTGTTACTTCTGCTTTCAGCACACCATGCCCTTCTTTGCCCGCCGGTAACACAAAACGCATGCTGGGATCTTCGCTAATAGAAATGCCTGTATCGATGGTCATTAACACTTCATCATCCAGTGTTATCAGCATTTTCTCGACATAATGAGCGGGTATGTAACCACGGGTTTTTAAATCCATCTGTAAACCACTGTTGTTAGGGTGGCTGATCACAACCTGAACCGGTTTGGCTTGCTCCGTATCCCCATCACGATAGCGAATCTGCATTTTGCCAAGTCTGGCCAATGCTGCTACCTGGTCTTTCGCTGCAGGAGCACTGCAACCACCAGACGCCTTAACAAAACGTTTCACCATATGCAGGCTGCCGTCATTCATCTCAGCGATAGCACGAATATAGGTATATTGGTCGACACGCATGCGTGTGGAGATATCCACCGTTTCTAATGCCGGTGATAAATGGAAGTTAGCCGAATATGGCATCGGATTATTATCAATAAATACATGCAGATTTTTGATATACGAACTGGCCGTCTGTGGTTTCTTGGAAAGAAGATGAATGGGCACAATCGCTGCGTCTTCTGCTCTTTTCGGTGCCTCGATAATTAACCAGTCATCCGCATCTTCAAGAATAGTTTTATCTTCAAAGTAGATTTCTTTCAGGGTTTGCCATTGTTCTTCAGGTTCATAATCAGCCATGCTCAACCATGGCACTAAGACTAAGCTCAATAAAGCAGCAAAGCCGAAATGTTTTAATAATATTTTCATTGTTCTATTCCCATTCCAGTTCGGTAAAAGCAGCGGTGATATTGCGTTTATGATAATCATCAAATAACAACCACTTGCCCTTCTCACTCAGACCGACAGATTCGGTTGCTTCGTTGATAGTGCCCATATCATAAATAATGGCTCTGATTTGCTCTCGAATCGTACTGAAATAATGCGCTTCATCATCAAAGGCTTGTTGCCACTCTTCATGTTGAGCAGGTCCATGGCCGGGAATCACCGTATTTAATTTCATGGATTTAAGTGCTTCAATTGTGCTTAGCCAGCCATTAATACTGCCATCCAGTGCTGGGATCCGTTTTACAAAGAGTAAGTCGCCGGTCCATAAGGTCTTGGTTTTTTTATCCAGCACCGTCAGATCATTATCTGTGTGTGAGGTGGGATAGCTGGTCAGAACCAGTTCACGCTCACCCAAGTCAATGGTGATGGGGTTATCCACACTCACTAATTGGGTGGGCTCAATAAACTCTGTGCCTTTAAAGTGAGACCCCAGAATGTCACTGAAACGGGTTTCATAAAACGATTTTCGGGCTTCGATTGCAGCTGGCATTTTATCGTTGCCAATAAAGGTTGCTTCAGTCTCTTTGAATGCTGCATTGCCTAAAAAATGATCCGGATGAGCATGTGTATTGATGACATAACAAATCGGTAAATCACTTTTGTCGCGTATTGCTGCCAAAAGCGATTTCCCTTCAAGATAACTGCCACCGGTATCAACAACGGCGATACACTTTTCTCCGATGATAAAACCAGTATTGGCTATTTCACCTTTATTGTCCCGATTGGCATCTTCCTGAACACCCTGGTGATAATAAATACCCTCACTTACTTGTTTTACTGGGTATTCTTCCGCATTGGCTTTCAGCATCAACAAGGTGCTGATGGCTATAGTCACGGTGCTTAACGTGACTTTTGTTTTATTTTTCATCTCTCTCCCCTTTTCTATGTAGGGTGTGTTTTCTCTCAGTATTTATTTTGGTTTAATCATATTTTTGACTTCTGAGATAGCGTTGGCAGGAAAACCACCTTGCTCTGCATGACGTAAGATTAAATCCTTACTTTCAGCTTTGTATACACAATAGATTTTATTATCTGTCACATAACTTTCTACCCACTCAATTTCTGGTCCCATCTCTCTTAAAATTGAACAGGATTTGTCCGTTATCTGGTCCAGATCATTATTGGTCAAATCACCTGCACCTGCAATTTCTCGCTCGATAATATATTTATTCATCTTGTCACCTCACTAAAAATGACCGGTCGTCTTTACAACCAGCTAAAAAAAATCAACGTCATTTAACGTTGAAGAAAATAGTCGTCCAGTAATTGCGATAAACACCGTGATAACGGGGCTGTCGATTTTTCCACTTTCATATGCAGTAACGCACCCTGCCATTGATCGAACAGCAGCATTGCCATGTTATCTGCAGACATATCATCACGAACAATACCTAATGCCTGACCATCACTGAGCCCCTGACTTATGCGCTGACAATAATCCGTGATCGCCACGAGTAATGTCTGTCGACATAACTCACTTGAGGTACTGATCTCTCCCATCATATCGCCCAGTAAACAACCACCGCTAAAATCCGATTGTTCCAGGTCAGTTATCAAAGAGTCGAAATAGGCTTTTATAGCCTGATGGCCATTTAAGTCGGGATTATCCAAAAAGCCTTGTAATCTGGAAATAAAAGGCGCGATGTAATGCGCTATCGCCTCAGATGTGAAATTTTCTTTACTATCGAAATAGCTATAGAACGATCCTTTTGGCACCTTAACAGTATCGAGTATCAGTTTGATACCTGTGCCGTGATAACCATGTTTCATCAGTAACTGAATGCCATGGTTAAGAATTTGTTCTTTTTTGATGTGTTTTTGTAATGTCATGGAGCAATAATATGACCGGTCGTCTTTAAGTGTCAAACTTTATATTGTTATTCCTATGCTTTATCACGACACTCCCTTGCTTGCAGGCGTGCATAGGCTTCAGCTTCATGATGAATATCACTGATCAGGCCTCGATGAAGTGCCACTGAGATGGCATCCTGATTATGAAAGCGCGCCCCTTGTTTGAAGAGTAAATCTAACAATTCACGCGCAGGCATATCGAGATATTTAGATAACTCCTGAGCTTCTTTTGATAGTTTGTCCAGTACTTCAGGGTGTTGCTGCTGCACATTTAGGGTGGCGAGATTATCGATGATGGCCAGTTCTCGAATGGTTTCTTCACTTAAACCATTATCTTGAACAAACCTGAGACTGGTTAGGCCTGTTAGTTGATGAAATGTGTTTTGAACAAGATTTAAATCTGCATTCCTACCCGCTAAGGCGACTTTTAACCATTTCAGACGATGCCGTGCGAGAACAATCATACTTTTTTCAGTTTCTCTGCTCATGCTATTCGCTCCGCGTTAAAACACAGTACTGTGTTATCACAAAACAGTCATTTATGACAAATTGCTTACACATTGCCATAAGCCATATTGTTTATTTTGAGATGCAATCACGAACAGACTCACAAAGAGCACACTAGATGAATATTGTGGCTAAAAAAAACAGAGATAAGGAGATTGCTTCTACCCTATTCTTTCACCAGCACTGTCGATCAAAACGATTTTATGAGGGCAGCAGCCCTATCTATAAATTTAGCGAGGGTGTGTACGCGTTGACCAATACACCATTTTTTCCAGCAACAAGTCGAGTTTAATAGGCTTAGCCATATAGTCACTCATTCCCGCTAATAAGCATTTTTCTTCATCACCTTTCATGGCATTCGCTGTTAAGGCGATGATGGGAATATCCTGATATTGTTCACCCAACTTACCATCTCGGATATGTTGAGTGGTGGTGTAGCCATCCATGACGGGCATCTGGCAATCCATCAGAATCATTTTTATTGGCTCATAACTATCGAGCTCCGTTAACAGTTGACTGGCCTGCACGCCATTCTCAGCAGTCGTGAAATGGACATTTAAATGTGTCAGGAAAAACTCTAAAACTGAGCGGTTAGTGAGGTCATCATCCACAATTAAGACATGTATGTCAGACAGACTGGGTTGGTAGGTTGGTTGTTTATTTGCATCGGTGTGAGTTTGTTTATACTCTGATTTGCTGATGCGTTTAAGCTTTATAGTGAAACTAAAGCAAGAACCTTTACCGACCTCACTTTCAACGGTAATACTTCCACCCATTAATTCGCATAGTTTTTTTGAAATCACTAAACCTAAACCGGTGCCACCGAAGCTTTTTGATGAGCTGTTATCTAACTGCTCAAAAGGTTCAAATAAACGGGACTGTTGTGTAGAACTTATGCCGATACCACTATCGATAACATGACATGACAAGGTGATATCGTCATCAGACTGCTCAATAAGACTGGCTTTTAGTTGAATATGCCCATGCTGGGTGAATTTATCAGCATTGCTAAGCAAGTTTAATAAGATTTGCTCTAGTCGTGTGGCATCACCATCGACGAATAAATCATCATTCCAGTCGAGAGATAGATGGTAACTTTTATCGGTTTTCTTGCCCCGTAGTCGAACACTTTCAAATACGTCTTCGAATAGTTTGGTCAGGTTAAAGGCATCATGACGGATATGAACTTTATTGGCTTCCAGTTTAGAAAAGTCGAGAATATCATTGATAATATTGAGTAGCAGTCTGGCACTTTTGCTGGCTAAATCCATATGACGCTGTTGTTCAGTCGTTAACTCACTCCCTTGCAGAATATCCAGCATACCGATCACGCCCGCGATTGGACTACGCAGTTCATGAGTCATATTTGCCATAAATGCTGATTTTGCCTGGTTAGCCTGCTGCAGACGTTGGCCTGTTAAACGCATCTCAATTAATGATTCCACCTGATGAGCGAATAGCTGAAGTTGTTGTTTTTGCTGTTCGCTCAGTGTTCGTGGCTGACGGTCAATAATGCATAGCGTGCCTAATAGATGATGATGTTGATTATGTTTATATCGGAGCGGAATGCCTGCGTAAAAGACAATATGCGGTGGTCCTGTCACGAGAGGATTATCCTTAAAGCGGTCATCCTCATGTGCGTTTTCTACAATAAACGCTTGTTGATGAAAGATCGCATGACCACAAAAAGAAATATCTCTGCCGGTTTCACACACTTCCAGCCCCTGAATTGACTTGAACCATTGTCGTGATTCATCAATCAAGGAAATAGCCACAATAGGCACAGAAAAAATATCTGCGACCAGCTCTGTCAAATTATCAAAAACAGCCTCGGGCTCAGAGTCTAGAATTTCCAGATTGTACAAAGCATTGAGGCGTTCTTGCTCATCTTTCGGTATTGCAGGTGCTTCCATTTTTGACCACCCATCCATGTCAATGTGTCAGATATTTACTATAACAAAATCAAATAAATAGAAAAAACTCATTGCATGGTTACACACATGACACCGACTAAAACACTATAGATATGGCTCAGCCGTGATGATGCGAGAGCCATATCACGCTTACATCGTTTTATCTGCAAGAGTTCGTTACTATGGGTGCTTATCAATCAGGTTGTGAATATGGATATCGTCTATATATTTTTGTTAGTTTTGCTGCACGCTGGACCCGCCGCCTATAGTGTTTTCCACATCTTACTTTACAAACGTGATAGCCGAGCAGCACTCGGCTGGATCATGTCCTGTCTGTTTATTCCCTATGGTGGCCCTATCGCGTACTTTTTCTTTGGTGTGAACCGGGTAAGAAGTCGCGCTACCAGTATTAAACGACGTTTATTCAAAATTCCCTTTGAATCCGGTTATGCCAAACGTTCAATACAGCACATCAATAGTTATGGCCTAGATAGTATTGGTGAACGGATTACAGGAACTAAACTCACTCCCGGTAATGACGTCAGTATTTTTCATAATGGTGATGAAGCTTACCCAGCCATGCTTGAGGCAATCAAATCAGCTAAAAAGCGCATTCTATTAATCACCTATATTCTTAAAACAGACAATACGGGTAATGAATTTATTGATGCACTGAGTGAAGCCGTCAAACGGGGCATTGAAGTAAAAGTTATCATTGATGGCATTGGTGAATGGTACTCCTGGAAGAAACCGTCTAAACGTCTGAGAGCACTCGGTATAGAAGTGGCTAAATTTACGCCGCCCAGGATTCTGCCACCTAATATCTATATCAATATGCGTAATCACCGTAAATTGATGATCATCGATAACACCACAGCCTTTGCCGGAGGCATGAATATTAGTGATGACCACCGACAAATGCCTATGCAGCCGCGCCGTATTACAGATATTCACTTCAGCTTCAACGGTCCGATAGTAAAAGATTTAATCGGTATTTTTTATGATGACTGGCTCATCGCCAGTCAAAGCAAAATGGACTGCCCATTTCCAGCTGCCGAACCTCAACCGGACGGCTACCACTGCCGGGTTATTCCAGAAGATCCAGATGAAGCAATGGACGCTTTATCGTTAACATTGCAAAGCGTGATTTCTGCAGCGAAAAACACCGTAGATATCATGACGCCCTACTTTATCCCGAGTCGGGAAATGATTGCCTCACTGCAGTCAGCATCTATGCGTGGAGTGCGCGTGCGGATTGTTTTACCCGCTAAAAATAATCTTGTTTATATCCATTGGGCCAACCGAAACATGTTGACCGAGCTACTTTTATGGAATGTGGAAATATTTTATCAACCAGCCCCTTTTTGCCATAGCAAATTACTGTGTATTGATGATCATTACGCATTGGTTGGCTCTGCCAATATTGACCCACGAAGCCTCAGACTGAATTATGAGTTAGGGGTTGAGATATTCTCGCATACGGTTAATAAAGAACTCACACAGCACTTTGATGAGATTATTGCTAAAAGTGAAGCCATCAGTGATAAGGATCTGGCAAACCGCAGTGTGCCTGTTAGACTACGTGACTCATTTATGAGCTTGTTATCCCCTTATTTATAAAAAATAGCCTCGTGCAACTGTCCGGAGAACCAAATGATTACCTCATTTATTTTGATTCAAACTGAACGTACAAAAATCACTGACGTGGCTGAAACCTTAGCCGATGTTGACGGTATCAGTGAAGTGTATTCTGTGAGCGGCAATTATGATCTCGTTGCGATTGCCCGCGTCAAAGACAATGATGAACTGGCTACTCTGGTAACCAGTAAAATTGTGGATATCGAAGCGATTACAAAAACAGAAACCATGCTGGCATTTCGTGTTTATAGCAAACATGATCTCGATTCGATGTTTTCTATCGGTCTCTGAGTCAACTCGCCGACATAGAGCCTGTGGCGACAGGCTCTTTTTTAGCATTATTTTTTTTCACAATCACCGTGCAAGTCATGCCGGCAGCCAGCAGCGTCTGTTCGGGAACCTCATCTAAAGCAATTCGCACCGGTATACGCTGCTCCAGACGAACCCAGTTAAAAGTCGGGTTTACATCCGCCACTAAATCACGACTCTCCGGGTTATCGCTGTCATAGATGCCTCTGGCAATACTCTCAACATGCCCCGTCAGTATTTGACCATTCATCAATTCAATATCGACAGGATCGTTTACTTTTAGCAAAGTCAGCTTTGTCTCTTCAAAGTAGCCATATACCCAGAAAGAATGTTTGTCGATCAAGGCCATCATCGCCTGTCCAGTATGCGCATAATCACCTACATAGACATTTAAGTTTGTTATATAACCATCTGTTTTCGCATATACTTTCGTTCTTTCCAAATCCAGTTTGGCAGCATTTAACTTAGCCAGAGCCGAATGATAATCCGCCAGTGCTGCAGCGGATTGATGATCCGCATCAATCTTACTTTCCCTGGAGACAGTACGTTTATCCATAGCTTGTCGGCGTTTGGCCTGTGCTTGATACATTTCCAGAAGTGTCTTTTTGTTGGCCACCACAGCTTCTGCATGTTTGACCGCTAAGGCATAACGCTCCGCATCGACTGCCATCAGCAAATCCCCTTTTTTCACTTGCTGATTATCTTTGACAGCGACTTCAGTAACGATACCTGATACGTCTGGTGCAACATTAATAATCTCGGCTCGTACGCGGCCGTCCCGTGTCCAGGGTGAATGCATATATTTCTGCCATAAGGTATATGCGAGCAAACCGGCAGCCAGAAAAAAACACAAGGTGATGAGGTAACTTATAAACTTCTTCATGCTATTGATAGACCATAAAAGCAGTGAAACAAAATAAACAGACAAACACACTCAATTTAAACAATGCCGGGTGCCAAACATAACGGTACACACCGAGTCGTCCAAACAATATATCCAGTAACCACATCACGATTAAACATAAAACAAACAGACCAGTTATGGCAGGAAAGGTGACACCAGATACTGTCCACTCACGCATCACATCCATCATGACTTCACTCCAGCAACCAATGGCTCGGCAAACAGTTTTTTATCCAGCAAGACATTTCGAATAAAGTGTAGATAACTCAATATCTGCTTAGGAATGGATTCATCAAAATGCACGATGTCTGAGGTATAAGGCTGTAACCACCCTATCATTTTATCCAGCTGCCCTAATGCACTCACTCTATGTTGGGCAGTCGGTGTCTCAAACACGCTAATCAATGCCTTATTCAAATTTTGTTTGTACCATTTCCAATCATCATTGAGACCAGCTGCTGCTGAAAGTCGCTGTTCAACATCATCAATCTCCATCAATGCATGTCCGACAATCTGAACTGAGAAGCAGGTTTTTAATAGTTTTTTATATTGCTGGGGTGAATCACCAGCAAAACCATAGGACTGACTTAATAAGTCCCGGGTCTGACTCTCAAACTGATGACGGCGCTGAGAATGCTGACGACTGAATAAAGTACTTATCTGATGACGCATTTCCGTATTAAGACGTTGCCAGACAAAACGATTATCAGCAGGAATAATCACGGTCAAAATAACGACCACCATACTCTGTGCCAATATCAAGGCGATATAGTTATTTAATGTCGCTGCCGAATTGTAAACCGCTTGATTTAATGGAATAGCGCCCAAGCAAAAGAAGATAAGCAAGCCCATACCATAACCTGCGTATTTGGGCTTTGTGGAAAGATAGAGCCCTACAGTTAGAGGGAGAGCCAGGGCAAAACATAATAAGGCAAAGCCATCCAAATGTGGCAGAAGCAAAAGATTAACAACAAAGCCAGCCAAGGCAGCTGCGACAGTTCCAACGGTAATTTGTTTTGCTGATCTGGCCGGATTCGGTGTTGTTGTCACAATCGCAGAAATCGCAATAGCGACCATGGCAAAGGTATTGCCACTAGGCCAGGCCGTTTCGATCCAAAATGTACCAAATAACAGTACGATAAGACTGGTTCTTAATCCGGTTATCAACGCCCCAATCGGATTCATTTTAGTGCTGAATGTAATACGTTGTCGTTCATAATGGTGTTGTTCAGCAGCCAGAGTTGACTGTGTTTCACAATACACACGCATTTCATCAAACAGACGAAAAATCAACTCACAAGCAGTATCAAAATCAAGCTTAGTAGCTTCGCTGATATGGCCGGGTAGAAACTCACGCTCCTCACGAATCTTCTGTCTTAATTGTGTTTGTGCGTAGTCAATCTGCTTTGCTAGATCTAAAGCCTGTTGTGAAGTCAGTGTTGCCTGACGCACAGGTGCCAATGTCTGTTTAACAGTCTTTAAACAGCGTTCAATCGCCACCATGACAGAAGTCGGTGCATCCTGTCTGACACGACCTAATAACGTATGTAAACCAGCATAACGTGTCGTTAGCTGCATAAACTCCTGGTTTAACCGTGCCAGCCTTTGTTTACGTATTTTAGTAGAATAATCTTCTATACCACTGACATAACTAAGGTTTTCCAGATAAACAGACTGGGTGGCAAACGTCATCATTTTCGTTTCATAGTGTGTTTGCTGATCGGGGTTATCCAGACTGTTAATGATGAAATCAGCAAAATCACCAAAGCGTTGACTGACCGCTTTTTGAATCGCCTGACCCGATGTTTGTGGAAATAAGGTGGCACTGATCACCGTCGCAATGAAGATACCAAGACTAATTTCCAGTACTCGCCATACCGCTAACATAAATGCCATATCGGGATTTTGTATAGCAGGTATGCCTATCAATGTGGCTGTATATCCCGCAAGGACAAAAGCATAGGAACGATAATCCCGAAATGCCATCGCCCCAGCAGCACAAAGACCAATCCAAACAGCTGCTGCTAACAGAAACAACACACGTTCCTGAGCAACTAATGCGACCAAAATAAGCATCACCACACAGCCAATCAAGGTGCCGAGAAAGCGGAATAAACCTTTGACCAACACCTGCCCACTCTGTGGCTGCATGACAATAATCACCGTGATAGAGGCTACGGCCGGTTGGGGCAATTCCAGGCGCATGGCAAGCCATAAAGTCAGAAACACAGCGACCAGACCTTGAATAATAAAATTCCAGGTCAGGCCATCCGCATTCAGCCATTGCTTTGCAGCCTGCTTTAGACTCAGCGTTAGGTTGGAAGCCATTTACCGTGGCACCTGGTACTGAAGTGCAGCCTGCTGTGGGCTATCATTAGCTACTGTCAGACCACCACCCAATGCAATGATGAGATCAGCTCGGTATTGCAGCGCCTGAGCATTAATCTGTTGTGAGAAAAACTGTTGTTGTAACCAGGCCAATCTGGCATCCAATACAGGTAAATAATCAGTCAGCCCAACGTTATAGGCATCATTCGCGTGGATATAGGCTTGATGTGATGCCTTGATAGCAGACGCCAGAGTCGTTGATTGCGATATCGCACTTTTAAGTGAAACGGCACTGTCTGAAATTTGCTGCATCGCATCACTTAAGGTTTTTCTGTATAAAGCCACTGCCATATCATAATTGGCTGTCGCCGCCGATAACTGACCACGAATTCTGCCTGCGTCAAAAATCGGTAGTGATATCGCTGGACCTGCTTCATAGGTCAGTTTGTCATGACTAAAGACACTGAACATGCCACCGTTAACGGCCATAAAACCAATAGCAGCGGACAGGTTAATATTCGGGTAAAAAGCCGTATGAGCGATATCAATGTGTTTATTGGCACTGAATACTAACCAACGGCTCGCTACCACATCTGGGCGATGCCCAAGTAATTCAGCTGGAATATGACTAGGTAATGACACCTCATCTATTAGCTGTAAGTGTGGTGTGTTAATGCTGTCAGCGAAAGCCGGATCTTTACCTAATAAGGCTGCAATAGTATGTCTCGCTGTTACGATATGATCCTTAACAGCTTCGAATTTAGCTTCAGCATCGGCAAGCTGAGTTTCAGCCTGATATACAGCCACTTCTGTATTCAGGCCCATGGTTAATTGGGTTTTAATTACATCAAGTTTCTCTTGATAGCTGTTTACAGCCTGTTTCGCCAGCTCCAGCTCGGCGTTATTCAGAGACAGTTGAATATACGCTGAGATGAGTGCCGATTCGATATTCAGTTTTGCTATCTGACTTTTTGCTGTTTGTTTTTTAATCTCACTTAATGCCACTTCACTCTGCATGGCGTTTTTATGCCAGATATCCGGATCATAGTGCAGGCTGAGCAAGCCCGTATTATTCCAACTGCTTGTACCGCCTAATTCACCTGGCCCATAGAAATAATCTGTCGGCCAGCGTTTACGATTAATTTGCCCCTCAGCATCGATTGTTGGCGATAAAGCAGCATCGGTCTGTGCCGCTAATGATGTAGCCAGCCTAATCCTTGACTGTGCTTCCTGTACCGATGGGCTCTGGCTGACAGCAAGCTGCATTAATTGATTCAGTTGTTCATCCTGAAAACACTGCCACCACTGATCTGTTGGCCACGCCGCATCTTCTTGTATGTCTTGCACATGTTCACTTAATTGATACGAGCTATCTGCAGGCACATCACTCTGCGGCACTATGCCTTCAGAGCTGATGCATGCTGACAATAGCAACAATGCTAGATAAGGAAAGAGGAGTAATAACGTTTTCACAGTCTGTTCAAAACAGTCTTTATAAGTTAAATGGCAGGCTATTTTATTTGCGTTCAATCTATCAATAAACAGCAATTAATGTTAATAATTGTTACAAAACTCGTAACAATAGGTGACAGATGGATACGATTGACTCAATGAAAACCTTTTTACAGGTCATTGAAAGTGGCAGCTTTACTAAAGCAGCAGAAAGATTAGAAACCAGTTCAGCCAATGTGTCACGTGCAATATCAGCATTAGAACAACACCTTAGCACCCGTTTATTACACAGAACCACACGCCGGATAGCATTAACTGAAGCGGGTCAACGCTACCTGCTGCGTTGTGAACAGATATTAGCGAATGTGGAAGAAGCGGAAGCGGAAGCACGTGATGCTCAGATGAATCCGGTAGGTCGGCTCAGACTTCACACGATGCCAGCATTGGCAAACAAATATATTGTTAAAGCCGTCACCGCCTACAGAGAGCTTTACCCAGCAGTTTCGTTTGATATCACACTGGCAAACCGTATTCCTGATTTGATTGAGGAAGGTATTGATGTCTCGATCATCATGGCACCACAACTGTCTGACTCCAGTCTGATATCAAAGATCATAGGTCAGACCTATAGTATTTTATGTGTATCGCCCGATTACCTGGCGGAATATGGTATGCCAACAACCCCCACAGAGGTCGAAGCACACCAATGTATAAAGATGGCATCTACCGTACTGCCATTAGATCACTGGGAGATGACCTCAGACCATGGGGATGCCATTATTGAGATCAAAAACTCACCGTTTCAGGTCAATGTCAGCAGTACCGTGAAAGAAGCCATCCTGCATGGGATGGGAATAGGTATGGTGCCTATATTCAATGTAACGAATGAACTTGCATCAGGCTCATTGATACGAGTATTACCTGATTACCGTGGCACGCTCTTTAATGTTTATGCCCTTTATCCATCACGCGCTTATCTTGATGCAAAAACCAGTAGCTGGGTCGACTTTTTACGTGACAATTTGCCTGATGCCCTCGCCAGGGATGTGAACTGAAGGCAAATTAAATGACGGCTCTTATCCAGAGCCGTCCTGAAACAAGTTTATGCTGCTTTTAACAAGCTCGATTTGAGTTGTTCGCACCATTGTTCAAGTCTACCTTCGGTCAACTCAGGTTGGCAGTCTTCATCCAGAGCCAAACCGACAAAAAACTGCTTATCTGCGGTTAAGGCTTTTGAGGCATCAAACTCATACCCCTCAACTGGCCAATGCCCGATAACTTTGGCGCCTTTGGCCACCACTTTGTCATGCAACATGCCCATGGCATCCTGAAACCATTCGGCATAGGCAAATTGATCGCCCATCCCCAAAAACGCCACTGTTTTACTGGAAAAGTCAGTATCATCAATTTCATCCCAGACATCCTGCCAATCTGCCTGAACCTCACCGTAATCCCAGGTTGGAATGGCAAAAATGATATGGTCAAAAAACTCCAGCGCCGCCAGCCCGACGTCTTTCACATCAAAGAGTTCAACCTGATCTTCACCTAGAATTTTCGCTATTTTCACGGCCGCATCTGAGGTATTACCTGTGGTTGAACCATAAATAACTGCAATCATTACTCACCTACTTGCATTGAATTAGCACATGCAAATGATATTCATTATTATTTAATAATTCAATAGGCAATCGTCCTGGGAATAAATCAGCGAGTATTGCCCTACTACAATTGCGGGCTTCTTGTACCTGCTTGTCGCGCTTCAATGGCTTCTTGTTTTAGCTCACCGACCCATTCCATAGCTGCTTCATAAGCATTGACCCAAGTGGGTACATCCACCATGGTGGCCGTCATATGGCTAGCGGGCTGTTCATCCATGCTGCCAAACTGAAAGCTCATCCAATTCGCACACTCATCCAGACTTTTTACTTCCGGGTTACGGAAATCATTCACTTGATAACGACTTCCCTCTTTGTTGAATACCAGCCCCATGATGGTATCTGCATTTAATGTGCGGGGTGGCGTAATTTGTGTACTGGACGCCCCTAAACAATTGATTTTGCCATGTGGGAAAATCCAGTCCAGAGGTCCGGCATTATCAAAGGGTTGACCATATTGGTTTATCAAAGACTGGCGATAGTCAGCCACGCTAAGCGGATCAACATCGTTTTGTCTGACGCGATAAATGGCGACTAAGCGGCCTGCTTTGGGTAATGGCGTGAATATCAGTTTAAAACTATCTGCCTTGCTCTGACCTTGCTCGGTTTCTTCAATATGGGCTGAAAGGCTATGAATAAAACTTGGCGTTTTATATGTTTTTGCGCCATCACTGTAGGTGTAATATTGCTTTTCTTCCTCAATCACACTGGCATTAACACCGTAATCCAGTAAAGCACCTTTAGCTTCGTCAATGCTCATGCCAAGCTGCAGGCCGGCCATATCCACATCATCTGCCAATGCAGAACAGCTAAACAATATAGCTGCAAAATAGGGGATAAACGTTTTCATATTCTGTTCCTCAATGGGATGGATAAATCTGGGCTGACGATATAAAACAATTTATCGACAATGACAATATCCCTTTTATCATAATCCTCATTGAGGTATAAAACGTTACGCGGATAAGGCAGATTGTTGTGCCTGATAGAGTCCTTCAAATTCATTCATCGTAAATACAGCCAGGATATTTTGCTCATCATCGAGGATTTCATACATCGGTCCTTCTGTGCCACGAATACTGAATAAAACCACCGTATCTTCATCGCCACCACATTCTCTGTGTGGCTCAGTATCAGGTTGGCTTATGGTATATGAGCCGGTTGGACGTTTTTCTTTTAACTTACCATTGGCATCATACAAACAGTGCTCACCTTGAATAACAAAGGTGTGGTTAACAGCACAGTGGCGATGTAACACGATAGGATCATTGGCTGCGAATTTAAATAGCACTTCCACCACTTTGTTGTCCCGGTCAACATCCAACACCGAATATTGAAAATTGTCGAACACCTCAAGTCGTTGCCAGTGGATGTTTTGATCATTAAATTGGTGTAGCTGCATTTCTCTCTCCTTTTCTAATTATATGTCAGTGACATACATCAACTCTAAAGATGAGAATACATGCTACGCCAGCGATATTTGCCTGCGTAAAAGCAGGACTTTTACCCATAATACAATCAGGGCTAACCATTCAGCCCTGATTGTATTTTTATCTAACGGTTACGATGATGTACTAAGTGGTATAAAGCCGGTAGCACGATAAGGGTAAGTAAGGTGGATGACACAATACCGCCGATAACCACCGTCGCTAAGGGCCGTTGTATTTCTGCGCCGGTACCCGTATTGAGTGCCATAGGAACAAAACCAAGGCTGGCCACTAAAGCGGTCATCATTACCGGACGTAATCGTAATATCGCCCCATCCAAAATTGCTTTATAGAGATCGCCATTTTGCTGCCAATGATCACGAATAAATGACAACATCACCAAACCATTCAATACAGCAATACCAGACAGTGCAATAAAACCAACAGCCGCTGAAATCGACAGCGGCATATCCCTGAGTAGTAAAGCCATCATGCCACCCGTTAATGCCAATGGCACACCGGTAAAGATAATCGCTGCATCCTTCAGAGAACCCAGCATGGTGACCAGTAATAACAAAATACCAAATAACGTTACCGGGACTACAATCGCTAACCGCTGACTGGCTGAGGCTAACTGTTCAAAGGTCCCCCCGAACTCCAGCCAGTAACCCTCAGGTAATGTCAGCTGTTGATCGAGCTTCTGCTGAGCTTCCTGCACAAAGGATCCCAAATCACGATCTCTGACATTGGCTGTGACGACAACACGGCGTTTCGCGTTTTCGCGCGAGATCTGGCTCGGCACATCAACCAGTTTAATCGTTGCCACCTCGGATAAAGGCACATAACTACCGGATGGTAATGCAATCGGTAGCTCACCTAATGACGCGATATTCTGACGCTGTTCATCATCAAGTCTTATTACTAGTTTAAAACGTCGATCACCTTCATAAATTAACCCTGCCTCCTGGCCACCAATAGCTGTCGATAACATCGTCTGCAAGCTATCCACACTGAGGCCATAACGGGATAGTGCCAAACGTTTGGGTTCCACTGATACCATCGGTAAACCACTGACTTGTTCCAGTCTGGCATCCGCTTGGCCGGGTATATCTCTGATAATAGTTAAAATGGATTGAGCTGATGTTTTGAGTTTCTCCAGATCATCACCAAAGACTTTAATGGCCACATCCGCCCTGACTCCTGAGATAAGCTCATTAAAGCGCATCTCGATCGGCTGGGTGAATTCATAGTTATTGCCAGGTAAGGCCTTTGCAGCTGCCTCGATTTGTTTGATGAGTTCAGACTTTGGCAATGCCGGGTTGGGCCAGTCTTTTCTTGGCTTTAATATCAGAAATGTATCAGCCACATTCGGCGGCATCGGATCGGTCGCCACTTCTGGCGTGCCGATTTTGGCAAAGACGCTGTCTACCTGTGGAAACTGTTTCAGCCGTTGTTCGAGCACTTCCTGCATCTCTATCGATTGCTGCAGACTGGTCCCCGTAGTGCGTAAGGCATGTAAGGCAATATCCCCTTCATTGAGCTGAGGAATAAACTCTGTGCCCATTTTCGATGCTAGTGTCAGTGAAAAGACCACCAAAACGAGCGCAGCAAACACCACCAACCAACGTAACTTCAGACTCCATATCAATACTGGTCTATAAATCGACTTAGTGGCTGAAATAATCAGACTTTCGCTCTCTTTGACTTTGCCTTTCATCAACACAGCCACGGCTGCAGGTACGATAGTCAGTGACATTACCATTGCTGCCAGTAAGGCCAGCACCACTGTTGATGCCATCGGTTCAAACATCTTGCCCTCCACCCCAGTCAAGGTGAATAAGGGGATGTACACCAAGGTAATAATCAATACCCCAAACAGGCTGGGCCGAATCACCTCATTGGTGGCATCAAATACCACAGCTAGCCGTTCATTCAATGGTAATGCTGTAGCGCGTCCAGACTGAGCCAGTGATAAACGCCGTACACTGTTTTCCACGATGATCACGGCACCATCGACAATCAGACCAAAATCCAATGCGCCAAGACTCATCAGGTTTGCTGAAATTCCGGCCTGAACCATGCCGGTGATGGTTGCCAACATGGCAAGTGGTATCACAGCTGCAGTGATTAATGCAGCGCGAATATTACCCAGTAATAAAAACAACACTACAACGACTAATAATGCGCCTTCCAGCAAGTTTTTCTGCACAGTAGCAATGGCTTTATCCACCAAGGTGGTTCTGTCATAGACCGCTTCAGCAATAACGCCGTCAGGTAAGGTCGCCTGAATCTTACTTAACTCCGCAGCAACCCGTTTGGCAACCTCACGTGAGTTCTCCCCTATCAACATCATTGCCGTGCCCATGACCGTTTCCTGACCATTCTGGGTGGCGGCACCGGTTCTCAGGGTTTTACCAATGGCAACATCAGCGATATCCATGATCTTGATGGGTGTGCCTGTCATCTGCTTCACCACGACCTGTTGAATATCGTCGATGGTTTTTAACTGGCCAGGAGAACGCACCAGCAATTGCTGCCCGTAACGCTCGATATAACCAGCACCACGATTACTATTATTTGCCTTTAATGCCTGCTGGATGTCGCCAAAACTAATACCAAACTCCAGCATTTTTTGTGGTTCAGGCTGGATGTGATACTGCTTGGCATAGCCGCCTACCGTATTGACCTCGGTAATCCCAGGCACACGTGTTAGACGGGGTTGGATTATCCAGTCCTGTATTTCACGTAATGCGGTCAAATCATACGGCTGTCCATTTTCCTGTCGGGCTTCTGGATCGGCCGAAACGGTATAAACAAAAATCTCACCGAGTCCGGAAGCAATCGGCCCCATTTCTGGTTCCAGCTCATCAGGTAGTTCATTTTTGATGCTAGCTAGGCGGTTGTTCAGCAGATTACGGGCAAAATATAAATCCGTGCCTTCTTTGAATACGACGGTGACCTGAGATAAACCATAACGAGAAATCGATCGTGTGTACGACAATTGAGGAATACCTGCCAAAGCACGTTCAACCGGATAGGTAATACGCTGCTCAGTTTCTAGCGGCGAATATCCCTCAGCTTTGGTATTAATCTGTACCTGTACATTAGTGATATCCGGTACCGCATCAATCGGTAAATGCTGATAGCTCCAGGCACCGGCGGCTATCAGTAAGATAATGAATGACAAGATAAGACCACGTCGCTCAATGGAGAAACGTAATAGTGAAGTAATCATAACGTCTCCTTGAGTTTAGTGGCTGTGCTCAGCGCCGTCTTTTTCAAGATCGGCTTTTATCAGATAACTGTTTTCAGTCACTATTTGCTGACCGGCATTGAGGCCTGACAGCACTTCTGCGTACTGTGCGTCCTGAATACCCAGCGCAACTGGCTGTGGTGTATAAGCGTCACTCTCCTTGATGAAAACGACTGTTTTGTTTTCATATTGCTGCAAGGCAGATAATGGGACACGGACTTTAACTTCGCGTTTATCAATAAGGACCTGCCCACCCACCAGCAAACCAGGAAACCAGTCATCATCAGGATTTTTGAATTTCACTCTGGCGATTCTAAATGGCTCACCATCAGTATTTGGCAGAAGCTGGGAAATAACAGAATGGGTTTGCATATCATCACTCTGTAAAACCACTATTTGCTTTGCTTTAACCTGACTCGCCTGGGAAGGAAACATCTTGAGTTCGGCCCATAAGGTCGATGTATCCGTAATCGTAAACAACGTCTGCTCAGAGACGACTTCACCGGCATTGGCATGTTTGGCTATCACGCTGCCTGATAATGGCGCGGTGACATTGTAGGTCTGCAAGCTGCTATTCGATTCGACGGTGGCTAATACCTGCCCTTTTTTCACCGTATCGCCATACTCAACATACACACGCGTTATTCGTCCGGCGAATCGGGCCGTCACATGGCTGGTATGCTCAGGAGACAGGGTCACGATACCGTATAGGGTGAGTGTTTTACTAATATCACCACCACTGACAATGGCTGTCGAGATGGCATTTAATGAAGCCATGTCCTCGTCAATATGACTGACTTCTTCATCATGATGACCAGCGTGTTCATGTTCATGCTTATCTTCATCGGCAAAAGCGGTCTTTACAGATAACAACGCCCACATAAAAAACACGATTAACATTAAAAAGTAAGGAAGGGTTTGATATCGCTTAATCATTACTTATACCCACATTATTTTGTTCGATTAATAACGGTTCTGCTGTCAGCTGTTCAATTTCTGCCGCCAGCAGTAAGGCATCAGCTGACGCCTCTATCAGAGCACGCTTGGCATTAAGCAGCTCTTGTCTTGCTGTCAGGAAATCAAGGTAGCTATATAGGCCACGCTGATAAGCTGTTTTGGTTTGAGTTAAGGCGTCGGTCAACTGTGGGATGATGGATTGCCGCAAGGTTGTGGCCGAGGTAACTGCCTGCTCTCGTGCTGTGTATGCCTGATACAGTTGTGTATGTATACGCAGCAGAAAGTCTTGTTGGCGAAACGTTATTTCATTTCTTGCTGCCAATGCTGATTTCACCGCTGACTCAGCACGTTTTTCTGCAAATAACGGCACAGAAAACCCTGCTACCAAGGCAGATTCATCAATATCAGCACTGCGCCGAATACCCACAGACCAATCGATATCGGCCTGCTGTTGGGTTTTTGCCAGACGAATTTCAGATTCTTTTAAACGTGTTTCAGCAGCAAAAAATGCCAGCGACGGATTATTTTTGACCCGTTCGAACAGTGACTCAAACGATCTACTACTCCCGTAATCAAACAGTGATCCAGCTACGTTATTGAATTGTGGCTGCATCTCACCCCATAGATTAGCCAGAGCCATTTTATGGGCATGCATTCGCTGTTCGACACGTGAGACATTTAATCTGGCCTGCTCAACGGCGGCCACTGCACGGGCATAATCAGCTTTAGGCGCAATCGCAGCCCTGACACGTTTATTGACTTCATCAGCCGTGGCTTGAGCAAGAGAGACTTCTTCCTTAGCAAGCTGTATTCGCTGTTTATCAATCAATAACTGAATATAGTTTTTGGTGACCGTACTGAGTAAATCAAGCGAAGTAATCTGTTTTTTTATTTGCGTCAATGCCAGCTTTTGATCAACCACATCAACCCTGGCTTGTTTTTTCCCACCTAGCTCCAGCACAGAAGATAAAGACACCGTGAGTTCAGCTGATTTCGTGCCACTTAGCTGACCTGTACCAGCCACGTTCTCCAGTTCAGCCCCTACGCGATAGGCTGGTGATAGCTGAGCAGTTTCACGTTCAGCCTGCAGGCCTTGTTCACGGAGAGGAAAGACGTTGAGTGATGGATTTTGATTTAACGTTTTTTTAATAGCTTCAGCTAATGTCAATGTAATGTTTGTAGAGGCATAGGCCTGAAAAGACACAGTAAACAGACTGAAAGCACAATAAAGGCAGACACGCAGTAATAGCGTTTGCCCATCTAAACAAATGAGTTTCATGATAGAAGTCCTGAAATAAATACTCTTTCATCACGAATACGTGACGAGCGAAGGTGTTAAATCAGAATCAGGCTTTCGGTGGGCGGTACATCGAGCTGACAGAACCCGACGCAGGTGTGTATTGGTATGGACTGAAAAAAAGTGTCTTTAAATAAAGACAGCGGTAAGCTCACCACATGCGGTACAGCAACAAAATGAACACAATGACTGTGGCCACATTGATGTTGATCGGTATCCATATGGATGGAGTCTGGACTATCATCAGCGATAGGATCGATGAGACTGTGATTATCTTGCTCATCAAAAATAATATGATGTACATCAGCCGCGACAATGCCAGTTTGCAGCACCATCATCAGAATCAAGCTGTATAGAAAACATTTGATGTTCATCATGACTGATAGGATAACGTAAACTCACGTTCAGATGAAATAGCTTAGCTGACACCTAACCAAAGGATGAGATGATGACATTCAAGATAGTCCTGACTGTTTGCCTATTTTTGATGATTAAACCGGTGCTGGCTGCTGAAGACAATATCAAGATGATACGTGATCTGGCCTATGGTAGTTCGCCCTTACAGACCATGGATGTCTATCTACCCGCAAATGCGAAAGATGCCCCTATTCTGTTATTAATCCACGGTGGTGCCTGGCAATTTGGTGATAAACGCAGCACAGGCTTAATCAAAAACAAAGTGAATCGCTGGGTAAAGAAAGGATTTATTCTTGTTTCGGCTAATTACCGTTTGGTTCCGGAAGTGGATCCCATCACACAGGCTAAAGATATTGCCGCTGCCATTTACACCATACAAACCCAGGCCGAGCAGTGGCAAGGTGATGCTGACAAAATGATGATACTGGGTCACTCCGCAGGTGCGCATTTGCTCGCTTTATTAACCAGTCATCAAACACTGATGCAAGAGGTCAATATAAGGCCTTGGTTAGCCAGTTTTATTATTGATAGCCAGGCTTTGGATTTAGTCACTCTAATGCAGCAAAAACATGTGGAATTCTATGATAAGGCCTTTGGTAAACAAGAACATTACTGGCAGCAGGCATCCCCGATTAATTATGTGAATGGTAATGAAATCCCGATGTTTGTTGTCTGTTCTCTTCAACGTGAATACGCCTGTGACAGTTCTGCGCGTTTTGTAAACACACTTCATCAGGTCGGTAGTCAAGCTGAACTACTGCAATTAGATCTGACACATGATGAGACACTTGAAGATATAGGTTTAAATAATACCTACACTCAAACGATAGAGAACTATATGTCAGCTCTCCACCCTGAGATCAAAAATAGATTGATTCACTCAGATAAGAAAAACCCACCAACACCGTAGCCCTATTCACTGCGTTGTTGGTGGAGAAAGCTTATTTACCTTTAATTTTCAGCTTGAGTTGCTCTTCAAGCTCATCGCTATCTTTAGCAAACGCGGCAAGCTTTTGGATATCGATTAAAGTCATAGGCTGTTTAGGCGTCATGTCTATCTTGAACTTATGAGGGTCTTCCACAAAGTCCTCCATAGCCTCATAAAACATTTGCTCTGCAGGTTGACGAGAGGTCTCAGCTCTTTTCTTAAGCTGCTCCGTCAGCTGGGCTTGATACGCCTTTTCAGTGACATTCATCTGCTTGGCGGTGTTTTTCATCATCAGATCAAAGGTATTGTCTTGTTCTTTAATTTCAAGCTGGAAATGATGAATAAGTGCTCTTTGCATACCACCCAACATCAATACCACGGGATCCAGTGGCATATTCTCTATTTCCGCTTTGACTTCCAGCTTTGCCACTTTATTCAGTTCCGATTTCAGCGTGATATCGATAAATGAAAGCGTATTCTCTTTGGCTGGTTCATAATCATATTCCAGGTAAAAATCGGTGGTGGGTTTACCTTCAGTAACCTGATCCACCACTTGATAAAATGCTTTTTCAACGGGTTTGTAACTTTGCTGACCTAGCAGTTTAAAATCAACTTCTGTGGCTATGCGGTGTAAGGTAACTTCAAGATGAGGAGGTAACTGAGAATTGTTCAGCGAGCTTAACCCTGCTTTGCTATCCACCGTCACCGACTCAATACTGATCATTTTAGGTGTGGGTGTTTGAGTCATACCTGAAAGACCCGATGTATCGATACTGACATTCTTTAATGTTACCGCATTAGAAAAAAGTGATGTGTCCAGCGTGCCGTATTTAATGGTGCTTGTGCCATCAAACTGCATCAGTTCCATATCAATGCGTTCTTTGATTACTTCATGTTTTTTATAATCCGCAAAAAAATAACCTGACACAACAGCCAGCCCGACCAGGCTGCCAAGGATAAGATGTTTTTGTTTCATTAAAGTCCTTAAGATGAAATGTGAATGGTGATGATGCCAGTCAAGGCACCGTTAGAAATGGTATTGCGGCCTTGTGTCGTCTAGAACTTTGTCTAGACTGAAGTCGAAGTACTGCGCTTGAGACACCATATAGTGTGTGTAACCTAATGTGATCAAATTACTGCATTCGTAGAGGTACCATCTGCATAGTAACAATACTGATTGCGTCCAGCCGCTTTAGCCGCATACATAGCCTTATCTGCTTTTTTGAGTAAGTCTGATGCTGTCGAAGCATCAGAAGGATACTGCACAATGCCTATACTGGCAGACAATCGGCAATCCATACCATTAATAGGATAAGGCACATTGAGTTTACTGATTAATCTGTCAACAAAGCGTTTCAAATCATTTTTGGGAAACTCACCAGACAGCAGAATAATAAACTCATCGCCTGCATAGCGAGCAATGAGATCCGCATTACGACATGTTTTTGTCAGTACATCCGCAGCATGGCGCAATACTTCGTCACCAAAGTCATGGCCATAATTATCATTGAAGTCTTTGAAATTATCCAAGTCGAGGAATAACAACACTAGGTTGTCACGTGAGATGGAGTCTTGAACCATTTCCATTTCATGTGTGAGTGATTTTAAAAATAAATCTCTGTTGGCCAGCCCTGTGAGATTATCGTAATTGGCTTGTTTCCAGATAAGCTGCTGTGCTGCCATATCATGTGTGATATTTCTGGCAATAATGGAACCGCCGATGAGCTTGCCATTCTGATCTTGCAAGGGTGAAACGGTTTCCGACGTATTCATCACGAAGCCATCTTTATTTTTTCTAGTCGTTTTGTAGTGCTCCAGACTTTCACCGTTATTAATGGCTTTGAGAATATCATCAGATTGCGGATTCTCTTCATCATAGAGTGCTGAAACTGGTTGTCCAAGAATTTCACCTGTACTAAAACCGAAAATATGCTCAGCACCGGCATTCCAGCTTGTTACTGTACCATCCAGTGACAAGCTGAATATGGCATCTTCAGATGACTCAATAATCGCCTGGTATTCTTGACTTAAACGGATAGCCTTAACTTGCTCTGTAATATCGCGGGCAATTTTTGATGCTGCAACAATATGACCATCGGCATCATAAACAGGTGAGATAGTCACTGATACATCTATCAGGCGACCAGATTTATGCTTACGAACCGTCTGAAAATGGTTAACCACTTCGCCTCGACGTATTTTTTCCAGAATATCCGCCTCTTCTTGTTTTTTATTATCTGGAAAAATTTTGAGCATACTTTCACCGATCATTTCATCAGCGCTGTAACCGAAAATCTTTTCCGCTGCCGGATTCCAATTCAACACAATGCCATCTAGGGTTTTACAAACAATGGCATCAAAACTTGAATTAACAATGGATTGATAAATACTTTCTTTAAATAAACCGATATTGAGATCTTGACGTTTTTGTGTCACAGGCGTAAATCCATGGTTGTCTGTTCTCTATTCTATGACTTATACGTACGCGATATCTACGCTTATTCGAATTTTTCTTGAATAAGCCAATCAAAGAATGTTCACTTTATCCATTTTTTCACTTAACGAATTCAGAGGATCACGTCATGGCATTATCATCAAACGTTCTAAAACAGTGTGCCTTGTTATCCAGTTTGGCTTTGTTTTCTTTGTCCTCAGCGATGGCTGACAGCGAATCTAACAAGCCTGTCGTTGAACAGTTGGTCGATACCTTAAGCAGCATTGCGGGACCACACCCAGGTATTCGAAAAAATCATGCGAAAGGCATTGTTGTCTCAGGTGAATTCACCCCTGGTTCTGATGCTGCAACGGTGTCTAAGGCAGTCCATTTTGAAGCTTCTGCCACACCTGTGACAGTTCGTTTTTCAAATACCACCGGCATTCCCGATATTGCTGATAATAATCCCGGCTCATTTCCAAAAGGGATTGCCATACGCTTTCATCTTCCGGATGACACGTATACCGACATCGTCAGTATCTCCGTTAATCGCTTCCCCGCTGCCACCCCCGAAGACTTTTTAGGTCTATTAAATGCAGTAGCTACTTCTGGACCTGATGCCTCCTCACCTAAACCCATCACGCAATTTCTAGCCAGCCACCCTGACGCTAAAACATTTGTTGAAACACCAAAACCCGCCCCAGTGAGTTTTGCAACGCAACCATTTTATGGCGTGAACGCGTTTAAATTTACTAATAAAGAAGGTGATGTTAGATATGGTCGTTATCAAATTATTCCTGTGAATGGTCCAGAGTATCTCACTGATGAACAACGCGCTGCGGCTGGCAAAGATTATCTGTTTGAAGAATTACCCAAACGTCTGCAACAAAGTCAGGTAGAATTCACACTAGGACTACAGATAGCGGATAAAGGCGATGTCTTGAATGATCCGACTATAGTTTGGCCGGAAACTCGCCAAATCATTAAATTAGGAACGATAAGCCTGGATATTGTTGATCCTAATGGTGAGCAGTTCGCTAAACAAACCATGTTTAATCCTCTCGCTCTGACCGAGGGTATTGAAGCCAGTGATGACCCTATTTTGCTTGCCCGGCCGTCAGCCTATGCGATTAGCTTTGGTCGTCGAATTTCTGGTCAATAAAAAGGAACGGTGATGAAAACAAAAAAGCCAGACATAACTCTGGCTTTCTTATTATGGACTCGGGTGCTTACCACTGAGACTCACCCGTTTCTGGGTCATACATTTCATGATGAATGCTGTTGCGGTTAGCAATCAGTTCATCAATTGTCGGTGAACCTGACATCGCACGTTTAATCGCTAACTTCATCGCTTCATAGTTGGTGCGGTATAAATCTTTACGATCTACATCTGGATTGGCTGCAGCATCAGGTGCAATCCAGATCATGGCGACAATACATAACTCTTCTGCATGCTCTTTAGGAATCACACCTTCAATCACGCTATCTAACACCGCATCGGCTACCGCTGATTGAACCGGGCCACCAAACAGCTCAACATATGCACTGGATTTGATAGTGACTTTCGGCACAATCATGGTCGCTGGTTTAACTTGTTGATTGGTCGCACGAATCGCAAACATGCGCGTGTGCCCTTCTGTTTGCCCCATTAAATTAGCAAAGGCATGACCTGCTGGTCCTTTGACGCTACCAATCAAAATTTCAGGCATCGCATCGGTACCTTGATCTTCACTAGCGAAAACGGTGGCTTCTGCGGTTTTAAACCATACTGGTTCTGACATGTTGTTAACTCCGTTGATGATAATTTGTGCGCCATTTTAGGCTGATGCCAGAACAAGCCACAAGCGTTTTTTACGGCTTGAGTTACTTAATAAAATAAGCCTGTTCAAAAACATGCTGAACAGGCTTGTTGCAACAGCGATGAATCATGCGACTGAGTTAATATTCCAATACAATCCGATAACGCACATCGCCTTTCCGAAGCTTGTCGATGGCTTCATTGATTTGTTCAAACGGATAACGCTCAATGACCGGTTTCACACCATGTCGTTGGGCAAATTCCAGCATCATATTGCTGGTTTGCATACTGCCAGTATCCGAGCCTGAAACACTACGCTGCGCTTCAGTGAGATTAAACACTCTCAAATCCAATGGTTCGAGTGTGGCACCCACAAAATGTAGCCGACCTTTGGGTTTTAATTTACTGAGATATAAATTCCAGTCTAATTTCACATTCACTGTCGATAAAATCATATCGAATTTTCTGGGTAGTAAAGCCATTGCTGTGTCATCACGTGAATCCACACTGAAATGTGCGCCCATATCCAGTGCTTCCTGCAATTTATTCTTGCTGGTGAACGCGGTAACTTCACAACCCCAGGCATTGAGAAACTGCAAGGCAATATGACCCAGCCCGCCGATCCCTATAACAGCCACTTTATCTGTCGGTTTGATATCAAATTGAACCAGTGGATTAAAGACGGTAACACCACCACACAATAATGGTCCGACTGATTCCAGATCTATGTTTTCAGGTAATGCAATGACACTATTCGCATTAGCTCTGACTTTATCTGCAAAGCCACCATGATGGCTGACAATGGTGCCAGTGAGGTCAGAACACAGGTTTTCATCGCCGTTATGACACTGCTCACAAGACTCACAGTAATCCGCATACCAACCTAAGCCCACGACTTGACCAACGTGAAACTGGGTAACCTCTTTACCGATTTGATTAATAACCCCCACCACTTCATGTCCAGCTACTAATGGATAGGAAGACATACCCCAATCATTATCAATCATGCTGATATCGCTGTGACAAATACCACAATACTTCACCGTAATTTCAACTTCGTTCTCGCCTAATGCACCTGGCTCGAAGGTATATGGAGTGAGCTTCTCACCGGGGTTCATTGCAGCATAAGCATTAATCATCAATGGATCCTTTACTAAAAACGTCATAAAAAACAGCTTTATATTCTAAAAATATATGGGGAAGAACTTATCTCAGAATGGCAATATTTTATGGGCTATCAAGTTTTCTTTAACTTAGATTAAACCTACACAAAACTGAGCCGATAGTCTTTATAGCTCGGACAGAAATTAGGTAAAAAAACAATGAATATAAACCTGCAAAGCATCAGAACAAAAAGCTCTATACCCGTGGTGGTTATGGGACTCACGATTATTGTCGTGATTGCCCTATTTTTATGGATGATGGCGAAACAAAACCACGCCATTGAACTACAAACTGAATTATTCATGCCTGCCAATGAAAAGATATTAAATGCAGATAGAGACTTACATCAGGCTAAAATCGCTGCGATAAATGTGATGGCCAATCGTGGTAATCGTGATGAAGAGGTCGCGGTATGGCAGGAAAATGCCAAACAGGCGTATGAACGCTACGAACAGTTTCTGAGCTATGTGCAAATTTATCCCGATGTGGCGGCAGGTAGAGACGCATTTGAAGCAGCCTACAATCAATGGATGATAGCGGCTGAAAAAATGGTGAATGACACCAATTCATCTAACGAACGTCAGCTCGCTCAGCAAGAAGAAGAAACATTCCAAAGCCTACGCTCTATTTTAGATAATAAGGGTGAGGTCTTACTCAATAAATTTGACGCTTTAGATGCTCAGCTGAAAAGCGAGTTAAAACGCAGTATGAGCATAACCATCATCGTTGTGTTAGCGATTATTATTGTCGCGCTCTACTTCAGTTACACCGTGCCGAAAAAACTCACTTCGGATATCAACGATCTTATCAAACGCATTGATATGATTGCCTCTGGTGATGGCGACCTTACAGCCAGACTTGATGTCAATTCAAAAGATGAGTTTGGTGAGCTGGCCCAATCCTTCAACCGATTTGTTGAGAAGTTACAGGACTTAATTAAATCAACCTTAGATAATGTTAAAGGGCTCAGCTCTCTGACAGTGCAATTAGCTGATTCGTCAAATAAAACAAAAAGTATCAATGAAACCTTAAATTTATCAACTGAGTCGATTGTCAGTGCCGTACATGAAATGACATTGGCGAATAAAGAAATGTCGAATGTGGCCACCAACTCAGCCTCAGAAGCTGATCAAACTTCACAACTCGCCGCAAAAGGCATACATGTTGTTGAAGAATCCAATAAATGTATCTCAGAACTGATTAAAGATATGGATACCGTTCTCAACTGTTCAGAGCAGTTGGAGCAAAACTCCACCAGTATTCTCTCGGTGCTGGAAGTCATCAGTTCAGTGGCAGAACAGACCAATCTATTGGCACTGAATGCTGCTATTGAAGCCGCCCGTGCAGGAGATCATGGTCGCGGTTTTGCCGTCGTTGCTGATGAAGTTCGTTCATTAGCTACCAGAACGCAGCAGAGCACAGATGATATCAGCCAGATTATCAGTCAACTACAAAGCTCTGTCAGTCAATCTTCAACGGCGATTACTCAGGGTAAAACCGACGTCGATAAAACAGCCAATACGTTCCAGGAAGCCTCTTCCGTGTTTGATGAAATCAGAGCATCATCACGACGAGTAAACGATATGGCGATTCAAACAGCTGCTGCTACAGAAGAGCAAACGGCTGTAGCTGAAGATATCAGTAAAAACCTGCATGGTTTGAACCAGCAGACTGAATCAGCTCAACAAGTGTCTAAAACAGGTGATGAGATTTCGAAAAAAATCACCAATTTCTCAGAAAACATGATGAACTTGATGGGCCGTTTCAAAGTGTAAGACCACACAAAAAAGAACCAGATCATCATGATCTGGTTCTTTTTTAATGCAGAAATAAGACAATTTCCAGTGCAATCAGGATAATGATAATCCATTCCAGCGTAGAAGAATGTTTGTGGTTCTGTTCATTAGCCAGCATATCCAAAAGCTCATGAATACTTTCCAGCTTCTTATTCAACACATTAATCCGTGCCACCACATCCAGATAGCGTGAAACGATGGTATACAAAGGTTCAAGCTCAGGATAATCCCAAAAAAACTCAGGCGTATCCAGCAGACTATAGTTCAGCAAAATATCACCACGTGCACCAAACAACACGCCCCGCGATTTCGCTATAGCTTTTCTGCTCATGGCCACTTTTCCTGTTTTGGCTAATGAGACAGGAATATGAGCATGAGCCTGAATCACTTCCTGTGCCAGTCGTTCAAATTCGGCCAGCTTCACGGATTGTGCTAAGGCATGAGACACCGCTAACCTCTCCATGCTGTCCTGATTGGCAAAGCTGATTTTATCAGCATGCATTTTGATGGTATCGGTATGGCTATCAAACGCATACTGTTCAAAGTCTGGCACTGTTTTGCTATCTAAAACAAATGTTTGAATTTTAGTCAGCAAGGATTGTTTGGTATTTTCAGTCACACCCCAGAAAACGACAACGCCATAATCGAACAGAAAGGCCTCACCGGAGTCGAGTTCCAGTTGCATGGCATCGTGCATGCGTATGAAGCGATAATTCTCTTTGAGAAAATGCTCTAAATCGGGCAATACAAATGAGCGTCCAATCGCTAGCGATTCAATCGATGCTGTGGCAAATTGTGTCATGTTGTACCCCTCAAAAAGTGTTGGCGTACTCTACGCCGAAACGATTGATTTGGGTAGTAAAAACTGTGTTCAAAGACATAAAAATTTACATAGTGATAGCGACCTTCAACACCCCATCACGTTGATGTGAAAATAAATCATAAGCTTCAACGATATCGTCCAATTTATAACGATGTGTCACCATGTCCTGCAGATTGACTCGACTGGACTCAATGACACTCATTAAGCGACGCATACGTTCTTTGCCCCCCGGACATAAACTGGTGATAATTTTGTGATCCCCAAGACCGGCACTAAAGGCATCAAGTGGAATAGTTAAGTCGCTTGAATACACACCTAAGCTAGATAATGTGCCACCAGGTTTTAAAACCCGTAACGCCGACTCAAAGGTTTGCTGTGTTCCCAATGCTTCAATCACCGCATCCACACCACGACCACCCGTGATTTTCATGATTTCCTGGATAACATCCACTTGACGGTAATCGAGTGTGATATCTGCACCTAACTGTCTAGCATAGGCCAGACGTTCATCAATGCCATCAATGGCAATAATCAGACTGGCCCCTTTTAATCTGGCGCCAGCTGTCGCACATAAGCCAATCGGCCCTTGAGCAAATATGGCCACAATATCACCAATCTTAATATTGGCTGATTCAGCCCCAGCAAAACCGGTAGACATAATGTCGGGGCACATTAATACTTGTTCGTCACTCAAGCCATTTGGTACTGGAGCCAGATTGGCTTGAGCATCCGGTACGACTAAAAACTCAGCCTGTGCACCATCTATCGTATTGCCAAACCGCCAACCGCCCATGGGCTTATAACCATGATGAGAACATCCACCATCCTGTGCTGGCAGGCCATCCTGGCAGGCATAAGAATAAAAGCTTGGACATATTGCCCCTGCAATTACGCGCTGCCCTTCTTCATAACCTTGTACATTTTTGCCCAGCTTTTCGATTGTGCCGACCGGTTCATGGCCAATCGTTAAGCCTTGTTCAACTGGATATTCACCTTTAAGAATATGGACGTCCGTACCACAAATTGTGGTGGTGGTTATACGTATCAAAGCATCGTTATCACCAATATCTGGTATCGGCTTTTCAACGATTTCAATTCGTCCTTTTTCAATAAAGGCGGCTGCTTTCATGTTGCCAGACATATCGACGCTCCTCACATAAGTTGTTCTAAGCTTAGCTATGAGTTATGACAGTATCACTATCATCAACAACGTGTTATGACCTGGATCAAGCGAATGAATGTTCGCGTAAACCGTCTCAATAAAGCACCTGACTGACCTACATCAATGTGAATCTCTATCCTGTTTTAGAATAGGTCTACATAGAAAAGCCTCAATAGTGACGCTAAGCAATAATTACGTTACGGCATCTAAGGTTATGAATAAAAAGGACTTAATAACATAAACACGTGACAGATCATTGGCTTTGTCTTCTTTAGTATTGTGCTTAATCAGCCAGCGCTAGCACAAAATAACTTATCCAAAAAACCAGTTCTTCCTGACTCGATTGTCGGTAAGTACATGCTCTATAAAAGTGGCTCTGTTACCTCTGTTGCACAGAAGAAAACATGGTTAATCACCTATGCAGATGAGTTTTATGTGTATAGCCGGAAAGGGACTTCAGGTACCAGTGCCAGAGCGAGCTACAATGGTCGTGGTATGTTGACCATGAGCGACAAACTGTCAGACGAGATGATAAGCCAGTAGCATGAGATATTTATTTGTCTCATTCGCACGTGAGTGCACAGTATGCGTCGATTTTTCTCTCGCTGAAAATTAGCGTTTTTTTAGCCTGTCTTATTTATGCATCAACACCGTGACCACTTAATGTATGCAGTTTCGACACGGCCAGTGACGCTGCAGCGGTTCGGGTTTCAACACCGAGCTTCACAAACACATGTTCCATATGTTTATTCACTGTACGAGGGCTGGTACCCAAGATTTCACCAATACTTTTATCGGTTTTACCCAATATGACCCAATGCAACACTTCTGCTTCACGTTTGGTCAGATTAAACACCGCTTTTAGAGCTTCAACCTGCGCCGCTTCAGACTCTTCACGTAACAAAATAAGCCATTGTTCCTCATTACGGATATCTGCCGGCGTAAAAATTAAGCGTCCGGTAGGATGATTAATCATCAGTGGTCTTAAACGCTTTTTGCCCCCCTCACTTAGTTGCTGAATCCATTGTTGAAGTTGTTCAGCATGTTTACCTTCATCACTTTTATCATTGAGGTATTTATCGACCAAATCACGAGCGAGTGGGGTTTGCCAGATGATTTTATCGGTGCCGGGCAGTACCGCAATTGCCGCTTGGCCAAAAGCATCCAGCGCACCTTGGGTATGACTCATCATTCTTGAATTTTTGAGATGGGTATTTAAGCGGACAATGACTTCTATCGGGCTTAATGGTTTGGTGACGTAATCAATACCGCCGGCAGAAAATCCGGCAACCACATCTTCCGACTCTGTTAATCCAGTCATAAAGATTACTGGTATATGACGTGTATTAATATCCTGTTTCAAGCGACGACACACATCAAATCCACCCAGCTCAGGCATCACCGCATCTAGTAACACAATATCCGGATAGGCTTCATTACAAATACGAATCGCATCATTGCCATTATTTGCCACCAGTACGGTGTAACCCGACTCGACAAGAGAAGCATGTAAAAGTGCTAATGTTTCAGGCGCATCATCGACCACTAGCACCACAGCATTTTGATTCGCTTCAGTCATTTTGCAGTTTCTCTTTAATAAATTGTTTCATATTCTCCAATTGAAATGATTCTGCCATTTGACGCATTTCATTAATAAACGTTTGACTCGCCATCCCTTGTGATTCGAGCTCATCAATGATTTCTCTCACCCCCATAATGTAGCCCAAATCCAGCATTTCAAGCAGTGATTCTAATACATGTGTTTCAGGGATTATCTGCTCACTATCAATAGATTCATCTGTTTCAGGCACTGTTTCGTCGGCCTGAATCCATTCTAAATGGAGCCTCTCACCAATCCAATTAATCAGCTCCATCAAATTGACAGGTTTAAGGACAAAATCACTCGGTAAGATACCCGATGAATTTTCCAGGTTCCGGTCAAACGCATTGGCAGAAATAATACAGATATGTACATCAGACTGATGTACATTTCGAATCAGATGACAGGTTTCCCAACCATCCATTTCAGGCATGGCCAGATCCATGAAAATGATATCGGGTTTAAAATCAGGGTAGATACGTAAACACTCGGGGCCTGACGCGGCCTCTTTGACTTCAAAGCCTAATGGCGTCAATACATTCATCAACAACTCTCTGTCGATGGGTTCATTATCAACAACCAGTAATTTACGACGTGGCCCTTTGTAACCAACAGGCATACGCATTGCCAGCGAAGGTAATGCTTCATCAAGACGCACAGTAGGTAAAAATAAGCGAATGTAAAAGGTGGTCCCCTCACCCACTTTGCTTTCCAAATCCAATACACCGCCCATCAATTGGGTCAGTAATTTACAAATGGTCAGGCCCAGACCAGTGCCACCAACCCCCGTTGCGGTATTGCCTCTGACAAAGGGCTGAAAAATATTTTCAATGTCTTTTTCATCAATCCCGGGCCCTGTATCTGCCACCTCAATGGATAAGAATTCACGAGCATAACTGAAGTGAATATCGATACCGCCTTCGCGAGTATATTTGACGGCATTACCAATGATATTAATCAGAATCTGGCTGAGGCGTTTATGGTCGGCTCGCACAACCGGAGGTAAGTCATCAGGTATGCTGTAATGAAATCGTAAGCCTTTATTCTTAGCCTGAATTTCAAACATACTGACGATTTGCTGAATATATTCGGGAAAGCGTAAGGATTTAATATCAAACTGCAACTTACCACTTTCAATTCGGGCAATATCCAAGGTGCCCTCAATTAATGACAATAAGTGTTCACCACTGCGTAAAATCACTTTAGTGGCATGTTTATTATTGCCAACGATATCGTCATTATTATCCAGTAACTGAGCATAACCAAGAATGCTATTGAGTGGTGTGCGTAACTCATGACTAATGCCGGTAATATAACGGCTCTTCGCCTGATTCGCCTGCTCTGCTACCACTCGCGCTTGTTGTAATTCAGCATCTGTCTGTTTATGCAGAATGATTTCACGCTGCAGTAAATTATTTTGATTGTTCGATTCCTGTTGAGCGACATTTCGACTTTGTGAGGTCAATACCAGCCACCAAACAATAATGCCACTTACCAGGACGAGTGCTGAAAAGGCTTTGATAAAGCCAAGTTGTATGGCCGGCATGATATGTGCTGAATACTCGGTCACTGTCAAAGAAATATGCACATAGATAAGGCCGAAAATAGATGCCAAAATCAACACTGTCAGAGACATCAGCAATAGATAATGTCCAACACCACTATGAATATTGCCTGATAAGGCTTGTGGTAACACTTTGCTGATGATGTTTTCCCACTGTGAGGTCAACCGCCCGTGTGGTTTACAAGCATCATTACATCGGGCATCCAAACAGCAGCATAAAGAACAGATTGGCCCCTGATAGGCTGGGCAATAGGCCACATCTTGTATTTCATAGTCACGCCCACAAATACTGCATGTTTCCTTGGTTTTACTCGGGTGAAAGGTAAAAGGTTGGCGGGCAAGATAGTATTTACCCTTGGTATACCAAGCAATTAAAGGTGATGCGACTAAAGCCGTGAACATAGCAATAAAGGATGAAAATGCCTGCGCCTCTAAACCAAACACACCCAAAAAGGCAGTGACGGAGATCAGTGATGCTATACCCATCGCCCCTACACCAACAGGATTAATGTCGTATAAATAGGCTCGACGGAATTCAACGCCCTTGGGACTCAATCCTAAAGGTTTATTAATCACCAGATCGGCTACCACTGCTGTAATCCACGAAATTGCTATATTGGAATACAACCCCAGAATTTGCTCGAGCGCCTGAAACACATCAAGCAACATGAGCATAGTAGCTATCAGTACATTGAATAATAGCCAGACAACCCGACCGGGGTGACTATGTGTCAGGCGGGCAAAGAAATTTGACCAAGCCAAAGAGCCGGCATAGGCATTGGTAATATTAATTTTAATTTGTGACAGCACCACAAAAAAGACGGTGACCGCCAATAACACATCGGTATTAGCAAACACATAGCTAAACCCCACGTAGTACATATGGGTGGGATTAATGGCTTCTTCGATACTCATCCCTGCCATGAGGGCGAGATAGGCCAATAAGGCGCCAATAAACATTTTGGCCATGCCCATTGAAATCCAGCCTGGGCCTGCCATTAACACACCCAGATGCCATTGGAAGGAATTTTTTTTTGTCCGTTCCGGCATAAACCGCAAGAAGTCGACCTGCTCCCCGACTTGTGGAATTAATGCCATACCAATAGCGACAGCGGTACCAAACATGTAAATATTAAAGTCACTGTCATAGCCGGATTCACCGGCAAAGTTCATCAAACCAGAAAAGGCGTCAGGTTGCTTTATAAAGATAAATACCAACGGCAAAATCATCATAAACAGCCATAAAGGCTGAGTGAGCATTTGGATACGACTGATTAAAGTGACGCCATGTGTGACAAGGGGGATCACGACCACAGCACAGATGAGATAACTGACATAGAGTGGGATGGTGAAATACAAACTCAAGGCATAGGCCATGATCACCGCTTCGAGTGCAAATAAGATGAAGGTGAAGGTGGCATAGACAAAAGATGAAATCGTCGAACCGATATACCCAAAACCAGCGCCGCGCGTCAGCAAGTCCATATCCAGACCATATTTAGCGGCGTAATGACTGATCGGCAAGCTGGTTAAGAAAATAATTAAACTAACGGTTAAGATTGCCCAAAAGGCATTGGTAAAGCCATAGTTGACGGCAATAGTACCGCCGATAGCTTCTAGAACCAGAAACGATATCGCACCCAACGCGGTATTTGAGACACGAAAAATGGGCCATTTTCGGAACGAATTTGGCGTAAACCTTAAGGCATAATCTTCCAGAGTCTCGTTAGCTACCCAGGTATTGTAATCACGTCGTATTTTAACAATACGTTGTGGTGCTTCATTCTCAGCAGAAGGAGTGATGGCATCATTCGGTGTCAAATTCATATCCTGACGTTGGGAAGATGCTTTTGCCTGTCCGTTAAACAAACAGCAACTTGGTACAACAAACGATTCAACATCTTAACTGATGCTCATAGTCATTTTATCTACGTAATTCTACGTAGGTAAAAAAACGTCCTGACAATGTCAGGACATTTTTATGGTCAATATCAACAGGCGTGTTTTAAGCTATTAGGA
This sequence comes from Methylophaga sp. UBA678, assembly GCF_002299105.1. Taxonomy (NCBI): domain Bacteria; kingdom Pseudomonadati; phylum Pseudomonadota; class Gammaproteobacteria; order Thiotrichales; family Piscirickettsiaceae; genus Methylophaga; species Methylophaga sp. UBA678. The sequence continues at coordinate 120,465 of NZ_DBNG01000007.1, read as the reverse complement.
AAAAGGCGCCTGCCACGGCTAATACAGATATTAGCAGGCTTTGTAGATACTGGCCTATACGATCTTTCTGACGGCCCAACAAGAACCCCACAGCCAGCAAACCGGCTGTTGTCAGTGTTAATCCCAGAATCGCCATAAAGCCATGTTCGGCCAGAATTAATTCTTGACCATGTACAAAACCATGCATCAGACCAAACATGCTTGTCAGCATCAGTTGCCATAACGCACTGATTCTGGCACTCAAGAAGAGAATGAGCCCCATTGCCAGCACACTCACAGCTATACCTAGCTCAACCATACTAGACGCAGTCATGAAGGCCCCCATAGTCAGGCCGATCAATAAAAAGATGATAAATAAGGTCGGTATTTGAAAGCGATTTTCAGTGGGTGCACGTGCTGCCCAGAACCCGATTGCCAACATCACTAATAAATGATCCAAACCGGTTAACGGATGCAAAAACCCACTCATAAACCCGACTGCGTCATGGCCTGGGTGTGCCATCGCCGTCAACGGAAATCCGACTAATGCCATTAAAATTAAAAGGCTTTTTTTCATTATCAATTCCTCATCTAAAAATTAGTGCAGCATTAAGCCTTGTTTTTCAATAAACAGGATAATGTCATCCAGACCTTGCTCATCTTTCAGGTTGGTAAAAAAGAACGGACGTTCCCCACGCATACGTTTGGCATCTTCATCCATCACGTCTAAGGAAGCACCTACCAGTGGCGCCAAGTCTGTTTTATTAATAATCAGCAAATCAGATTTGGTAATACCTGGGCCACCTTTACGCGGTATTTTTTCACCGGCTGATACGTCAATGACATATAAGGTCAAGTCGGAAAGCTCTGGACTAAATGTGGCGGCTAAATTATCACCACCGCTTTCAATAAAGACGATATCTAATGGCTCGAAACGTTTACTCAACTGTGCCACGGCTTCCAGATTCATCGACGCATCTTCACGGATCGCTGTATGCGGACAACCACCGGTTTCCACACCAATAATCCGGTCTGCTGACAGGGCTTCATTTCGGGTTAGGAACTGTGCATCTTCTTTGGTATAAATATCATTAGTGACAACGGCAATATTATAGGTATCACGCAGACGTTTACATAAAGCTAATGTTAATGCCGTTTTACCTGAGCCGACTGGCCCGCCGATCCCCACCCGTAATGGTTCTTTCATTTATACCTCACTTTAAGAACGGAATAATCTCGAATATTGTGTTTCATGCCGACAGCTGGCTATGCTCAATGCAGGACAGAAATTACTCATTTCATCATCAGCACATTGCATAGCCTGTTCAATGACGGCCGTAATATTTTCACTAACGGCAACCAAAATTTGTTGACCTGCCACTTGTCCTAATGGAATCGTTTTCATTGCCGCACTGACCTGATTTTCAATCCATGACCAGGCATAAACATGCAACGTTTCCGCCAATGATATTTGCCAGTTCACCGCCGTGCCCGCATACACAGTAGGAAAACTGGGCTCATCAATGACAGTGATCACCTCTAATTTTGCTTGCGGCCAGGCATCTAAATCCTGTTGCAGACGTAATAAGGAATAGCCCATTTGTCTGGATTCAAGCCAGGTTTCAGCACTGTCTCGACCCGCCTTATAGAAGCTATCCCAATGTTGAATGGCTGATTCATCCATGTTTTGCCATGCCTCAAACAAACGTTTCATCACTGGCAATTCAAATTGCGCATAATAGGTCAGCAATACATCAGATATCCAACGCTGTGCGGTTGGTTTATCCGTCACATCGCCCGATTCAATGGCCCATTCAAAGCCTTGAGAATAACTGTAGGCACCAATAGGTAAAGCTGGGCTGGCCAGTTGTAATAAGCGTGAAAATGCGGCTGTGGTTTTCATGGTTAATGATGGTGATGATGTGAATGATGATCATGGTCGTGATCATCGTCATGATGATGGTGATGTCCACCGCCATAAGCGCCGGCCTCGGGTTCAAACGGCGCGTCAGTCTCTTCCACAGTCACATGTAAACCTAACAACATGTCTTTTAACACATAATCACTTTCCAGCTTCAGCCAGCCATCACCAATTTCTAATGGCACATGGCGATTACCTAAATGATAGGCTGCCCGCATCAAATCATGTGCAGAATGGGTGGTGACAATCATGACTTTTTGATCAGCCGCTTGTACCTGAATAATAGAGCCATCATCCGCCTGCAAAATATCACCGCCGCGTAAGATTTCTCCACGTGGCATAAATATCGCCGCCTCACGACCTGAAGCCAGATTGACCCGGATACGACTTTTTTGACGTAAATCAAAACTCATCGATACCATGTCATCAAACTCGCTGATGCCGTTATTGCTTAATTTTGTGTGTATTTCAAGCATAGTCTTACTCTAAAAAAGGAAATAGCGTTGTGCCATAGGGAGTTCCGTAGCCGGATCACAAATCAGTAATTCACCATCAGCCAGCACTTGATACGTTTCAGGATCGACACTGATTTCCGGTGTGGCATCGTTTAGCACCATATCTTTTTTGGTCACTTGACGGCAGTTCTTCACGGCAACAAGTGGTTTGGATAAATTCAGTTTTTTCACCTCAGGATTATCCATCGCGGCCTGAGAGACAAAGGTCAATGAGCTTTTCAGGCCTTTACCAAAACTGGCAAACATGGGGCGATAATGAACAGGTTGCGGTGTCGGAATAGAGGCATTGGGATCGCCCATAACGGCTGAGGCAATACTGCCACCTTTTAAGATCAAAGTCGGTTTTACCCCAAAAAAAGCAGGTCGCCATAAAACGAGATCAGCAAACTTGCCCGGTTCTATTGAGCCAACAATATGGGAAATACCGTGAGTAATGGCCGGATTGATGGTGTACTTAGCGATATAACGTTTGACGCGAAAGTTATCAGTATTCTCAGCGCCATCTTTGGTATCTTCAGGCAAGCTGCCACGCTGGACTTTCATTTTATGGGCTGTTTGCCAGGTACGCATGATCACTTCACCAACCCGCCCCATCGCCTGTGAATCAGATGACATCATCGCAAAGGCGCCGGTGTCATGGAGAATATCTTCAGCAGCAATAGTTTCACGGCGAATTCTCGACTCAGCAAACGCCACATCTTCAGCAATCGCAGGGTCAAGATGATGACATACCATCAACATATCCAAATGCTCATCCAACGTATTCACCGTGAAAGGTCGGGTGGGATTTGTGGATGACGGTAAGACATTTTGTGAACTGATGGCTTTAATGATATCCGGTGCATGACCACCACCGGCACCCTCAGTATGAAACGTATGGATAGTGCGATCTTTAAATGCCGCTAACGTCGTTTCAACAAAACCTGACTCGTTCAAGGTGTCACTATGAATCGCTACCTGGACATCCATTTCTTCTGCCACACTTAAACAGTTATCAATGGCGGCTGGCGTCGTACCCCAGTCCTCATGCAACTTCAGACCAATCACGCCAGCTTCGACTTGTTCACGCGCTGGTTCAGGTAAAGAGACATTACCTTTACCGAAAAAGCCCATATTCATTGGAAACGCTTCGGCCGCTTCCAGCATTCGATGAATATGCCAAGGTCCTGGCGTGCAGGTTGTGGCAAACGTGCCTGTGGCTGGTCCGGTGCCGCCACCTAACATCGTGGTGACACCTGAGGTGAGTGCTTCTTCAATTTGTTGTGGACAGATCCAATGAATATGACTGTCAATGCCACCTGCCGTGAGAATCATACCTTCACCGGCAATAACCTCAGTACCGGCACCAATAGGAATAGTCACGTTCGGTTGAATATCTGGATTACCCGCTTTACCAATTTGCCAGATATGGCCATCTTTTAACCCTACATCTGCTTTGATAATGCCAGTTACAGCATCGATAATCAGTGCATTAGTAATGACCGTGTCAGCCACTTCGGCTGCAGACAGTTGTGATTGCCCCATGCCATCACGAATCACTTTACCACCACCGAATTTCACTTCTTCGCCGTAGGTAGTGAGATCTTTTTCAACCTCGATCCACAGCTCGGTATCGGCAAGACGAATTTTGTCACCCACCGTTGGACCGAACATTTCAGCATAGGCCTGACGAGAAATTTTAACGCTCATGACAAGGCTCCCATGACTTTACCCGCAAACCCGTATACTGTTTGGGCACCTGCCAGTTTAACCAGCTCAACACTACGCATTTGGCCTGGTTCAAACCGAACAGCCGTGCCAGCTGTTATATTCAGACGAAAGCCATAGGCCTGATCGCGGTCAAACAACAAGGCATCATTGACTTCATAAAAATGATAGTGCGAACCGACCTGGACTGGACGATCACCTGAATTGGAAACATCAATGAGTTTGGTCTCACGCTGAACATTCAGCTCAATATCACCATTTGCAAAACGCATTTCACCTGGAATCATCTTTGTCACCTCACACTATGGGGTCGTGTACAGTAATTAACTTAGTGCCATCAGGGAACGTGGCTTCCACTTGTATTTCGGTGACCATTTCCGCAATGCCATCCATTACATCTTCACGTGTCAGTAAAGTCGTACCATAACTCATCAGGTCACTGACACTTCGTCCGTCCCTGGCCCCTTCCATAATCGCTGCGGTGATATAAGCCACCGCTTCCGGATAATTTAATTTCACACCACGGTCTTTACGACGTTCTGCTAATAATGCAGCTGTAAAAATCAGTAACTTATCTTTTTCTCTTGGCGTTAAATCCATTGTCACATCCTATAATTAATCAGGTTGCCCAAATACGTGGGCGTACAGCGTGTGAGTTTGCATACCATGGCCGCAGATAAGACCATAATTGTTCAAAATACTGTCGTGCTTCTTGTGCACAATTGCCGATATAGCGTGCTGTAAAGACTTCAGGGAGTGCGGAAACCCCATACTGCGCTACAGAGTTGAGTGTGACGTGTCGGCATTGCTCCATCACACTATCCGGGACATGACCGGCGGTAACCACAAAACTACCAAACACGGGAAAACCGCGTAATCCAGCTAGCGATGTCAGCATAAGATTGTCCGGCTTAAATACCGCGTTCTCTTGCCATATCAAGCGATCGTCACGCTTTATCTGCAACACTTGTTGATAACGCCCTTGTTGCCACTGTTCGCCACTAGCCTGCCGTCCAAGACAACTGATATCCCATCCCGCAAAATGCGCATTTTGGCTCAATTCGACCTGTGTTTTCAGCGTGACATCAGCACCATCAAACACAATATTTTCCTGAGGAAACCACTCGAGAAGACTGTCATCGTGCTGCTCAATAGTCACGGTTTGACTGGCTTGTCGGCCAGCCGACTTATACCACTTGGTCGCACCAGGCGTCGTGATCAAACTCTTTGCAGAAGTTGCCAGCTCAAACAGAAGCTGTAGACGGTCACCACCCGCAACACCACCTGGAGGATGAATAACTAATGCATGTGCCGGATTAGGACCTTCGGGATAGAGACATTTTTGAATAGTTAAAGGACCAGAGTGGGCCTTTTTTGCCAGAATCGTCTTACCATTTCGTTCGATAAAACTTAATTGAAGACGAGCATCCCAGCCTGTCATTGCAGTATTTACTTGGGTTCTGTCTATCAATTGCGTCACGCATTCTGTCCTGGTTTCATGCGATAAAAGATAACATGACACCCCCACTCCCTATGCAAAAAACATTTGGGAATGGGGGCTGCCGGTTACACTGTCAGGTATTGTTTAATCTTAGCTGCATCCACATTTTCACGCAGATCTTCATGAATTAAATTACCTTTTTCGATCACCATGATGCGATCAGCGATATCCATAGTAAAGCTTAAAACCTGCTCAGATACCACAATAGTGATCTCACGCATTTGACGAATTTCATTTAAAACGCGGGCGATATCCTTAATGATAGACGGCTGAATACCTTCCGTCGGTTCATCCAATAACAATACTTTAGGATTAGTCACCAACGCACGCGCTATCGCTAATTGCTGCTGCTGACCACCCGATAGATTACCGCCTTTACGATGACGCATTTCATGCAGCACAGGAAACAATGAAAAAATATCTTCCGGTATCGACTTCTGCTTTGATACCTGTAGACCTGTTTCAATATTTTCCTGAACGGTCAGATTAGGGAAAATCATTCGACCTTGGGGCACATAGGCAAGACCATTCGCCACACGTTTGTAACTTTCCATACCACTGAGATCTTGCCCTTCCAGATTCACTTTTGTCGACTGACTAGGCAAAATCCCCATCAAGGATTTGAATAAGGTCGTTTTACCCATGCCATTTCGGCCCATAATCGCCAAGGTTTCATTCTTTTCAGCCTTGAAACTGATTTCATGAATGACTTCACTCTGGCCATAACTGACTTGCAGGTTTTCAACTTCGAACATGTTTTTATCTCCTCAATACCTGATTAGTGGCCCAGATAGACTTCAATGACTTTTTCATCATTTTGTACATTGTCCATCGCGCCTTCAGCCAGAATTTTCCCTTGATGTAATACCGTAACTTTTCGTGCGATTTTTTTCACAAATTCCATATCATGCTCAATCACGATGACTGACCGATTTTGACAAATTCGGTTAAGCAACTCAGCTGTTTCGTCACGCTCCTTCGCACTCATACCCGCCACAGGCTCATCCAGCATAAGTAGCTCTGGATCCTGCATAAGTAACATACCGATTTCTAACCACTGCTTTTGTCCATGACTCAACACAGCGGCTTCCGTATCCAATTCACCTAACAATTGAATTTCTTCTGCTATTTGTAAAACGGTATCGCGTACTTTATCGGTTGATTGAAAGAACAAACTCCCAAAGACGCCTCTGCCTTCTGGATAAGATACTTCCAGGTTTTGATAGACAGTCAGGTTTTCGTAAATGGAAGGCGTTTGGAATTTACGCCCAACTCCCGTTCTGACGATTTCATGCTCTGCCTGTTTGGTCAGTTCATGATTTTTGAATTTAATCGATCCTGAACTCGCTTTTGTCTTACCACAAATCAAATCAAGCAAGGTGGTTTTACCGGCCCCATTCGGGCCGATAATCACACGCAGTTCATTCTTATCGATATACATATTTAATGTATCGACTGCTTTGAAGCCATCAAATGAGACGGTCAAATCTTCAATCGCTAACAGAAAATCAGTAGAGGTACTCATTATTTAGCTCCTTCCAATTCAGCTTTTTGTTCAAGCGCCGTTTTTCCTGCCGCTTTGTCACCATTACTTTGCAAGCGTTTGAGGAAACCAATTTTGCTCGCATATTTTTCATAGATGCCAGCTAAACCATTCGGGAAGAACATCACCACAGCGATAAACAATCCGCCCATCAGGAATAACCAAAGCTCAGGGAAGGTTTCTGAAAATGTGGTTTTACCCACATTCACTAACAAGGTGCCGTAAACCACACCAATCAATGACATACGACCACCCACTGCGGCGAAGATGACCATCTCGATTGAAGGCACGATACCCACAAAGGATGGTGACATAAAGCCAACTTGCAGGGTGAACATTGCGCCACCGATAGCGGCAATCACAGCAGATACACAGAAAATAAAGATTTTGAAGTTTGATACGTCGTAACCTGAAAAACGTACACGGTCTTCTTTATCTTTCATGGCCAATAACAGGCGACCAAATTTACTGGTCAAAATAAAGCGGCTTATGCAAATGACCGCCAGTAATAAAAAGGCATTAATGAAGTAAAGAATATACTTAGATGAATCTAAACGGATATCCCAGCCATTCAATGTTTTCAGGTCAGTAATACCATTGATACCGCCGGTATAACCTTGTTGTCCTACAATCAGTACCGTCAATATAACCGCAATAACCTGTGTGATGATAGCGAAGTAAACACCACCCACACGGCGCTTAAACATGGAGTAACCAATGATGAAAGCAAATACCGATGGCACGATGATAATAGCCAGTAAAGCGACCCAGAAATGCTCAAATGGCACCCAGAACCATGGCAGTTCCGTTAACTGATTCCAGTCCATAAAGTCCGGAATACCTGGTGTTGATTGGATAGCCGTACTTTCAGGGTCTGAAGCCTCAAGTTTAAGGAACATGGCCATGGCATAACCGCCCAGTCCAAAAAACACCCCCTGACCTAGACTTAAAATACCACCATATCCCCACAGCAATACCAGACTAACAGCGGCAAACGCATACGTCAGATATTTACCTACCAGATTCAAGCGGAATAAATCCAATGATAAAGGCAGGATAATCAGAATTAAGGTAGCAAGGATGGCTAAGCCAATAGCCCCATTCTTACCACCCAGAAAACGTTCTACAAAGAAATTCATTATGACCCCCTCGCCTTATTTACGAACTTTACTAGAGAACAAACCTTCTGGACGCATCATCAGAATGATGACCAGTGTCAGCAAGGTCAGTACTTTTGCCATGGAACCGCTGATAAAGAACTCAAGAATAGATTGAGCCTGAGCGATACTGAAGGCGGAAGCGATCGTGCCGAATAAGCTGGCAGCACCACCAAAGACAACGACCATGAAGGTATCTACGATGTACAAAGAACCTGAGGTTGGGCCTGTTGAGGCGATGGTTGTAAAAGCCGCGCCTGCCACACCGGCAATACCGCAACCTAAAGCAAAGGTCATGCGATCAACGCGTGTTGTATTAATACCGACGGCACCACTCATCACGCGGTTTTGTGTGGTTGCACGCACATTTAATCCCCAAGAAGAACGATACATCAGGATAAACACACCAATGGTAACCAGGGTGGTTAATCCCAAAACGAACATACCGTTAATGGGTATAAAAATCGTATCTGTCGGCATATAAGAGCCCATTAACCAATCTGGTAATGTCGGACTAACTTCACGTGCGCCAAACAGAGAACGGAAAATCTGTTGCATGATCAAACTCAATCCCCACGTCGCTAACAGTGTATCCAGAGGACGTTTATAGAGATGCCTGATCAGCAGCCATTCAATAAAATAGCCCACCACACCTGCAACGATGAATGAGGCAATGATGGCAAAGAAAAAGTAATAACTCAGAAACTCAGGAAAATAAGTTTCTGTCATGACTGACAACATATAGGTGGTATACGCACCGATTGCCATAAACTCGCCATGGGCCATGTTAATGACGCCCATCTGTCCGAAAATAATTGCAAGGCCCAGTGCCATTAACAGCAGCACACTGAATAAACTCAAACCTGCAAACCCTTGCATGGCCAGAATTGATGTCAATTCTTGTATTGAATAATCGCCCATAACGCTACTCCGAAGGTGATCTAAAAAGAGTGATTGAAACGTGGTTGAAAGAGGGCAAGCTGCTTATGCAGCCTGCCCATCTTGATACTGCGGTCTATTGATAACCTTCTGGGAATGGATTTGGTTCGATCAATTCAGGTGATTGATAAATCACTTTCGCTTGACCGTCTTTTTGCCATTCAGCTACGCGAGTGTAGCTCCACAGATGGTGGTTAGGATGAAGCTTCACATAACCTTCAGGTGCAGTTGTTAACTCAATGTCACCTTCTTCTGAAGCGGCAACCACTTTATCAACATCAAAGCTGCCTGCTTTTTCGACGGCGGCTTTCCATAACCAAGGGCCAAGGTAAGCGGCTTGAGTTACGTCACCAATAACACTGTCATCACCATGCATTTCTTTAAATGCTTTGACGAATTCTTTGTTATTGTCATTATCCAGACTTTGGAAATACTTCATCACTGAGTAGAAACCGACCAGGTTTTCACCACCAATACCCAAGACTTCGTCTTCAGTAACCGAGATAGTGACCAATGTTTGTTTCGCACCAGTAATACCAGCCGCATTTAACTGCTTGAACCAGGCAACGTTAGAACCACCTACAACAGCGGCGAAAATAACGTCAGGTTTTTTCAGACGGATTTTGTTGATGACTGAACCAAACTGAGTGTCACCTAATGGTTTGTATTCTTCACCTACGACTTTGCCTCCTAAAACATTTTCGATATGTTTACGGGCAATTTTCATTGATGTACGTGGCCAGATATAGTCAGAGCCAATCAAATAATACGTTTTTGCACCTTTTTCTTTCGCAACCCAATCCAGACCAGCCAGGATTTGTTGAGTCGCTTCTTGACCGGTGTAAATCACATTATGTGATTGTTCCAAACCTTCATAGAACGTTGGGTAGTAAAGCAAACCATTTTGCTGTTCGAATACAGGCAGCGCCGCTTTACGTGATGCAGAAGTCCAGCAACCGAAAACAGCAGCTACATTATCGTTCACCAATAATTTACGTGACTTTTCAGCAAAGGTTGGCCAGTCACTCGCGCCATCTTCCTGAATTATTTCGATTTGACGACCTAAGATACCGCCAGACTCATTGATTTGTTTGATAGCCAGTTTTTCTGCTTCCTGAGCACCGGTCTCACTGATGGCCATGGTGCCAGTCAATGAATGCAGGATACCCACTTTCACGGTGTCATCCGTTACAGCCAAACCTGTAGTATTCACTTCAGCTGTTGGGTAGTCTTCTGCCATTGCTGATGTACTAATGAAGCCAGCGGCTATCATTGCGCCAAGCAAAGCGCCTGTTTTACCTAAGAATTTTCTTCGACTAAAATGTTTCATTGATTAATCTCCAGTTTTAAAACAATGTTTGGTTACTCAGTGACCGAGCATCCAAGGTCTTGCAGTTTTCTTCGTTTGCATCAATAGGCCGTTTCCTTGTTTATTTTCGTTAGAAGATGACGTGTCTTTGTTTGATGTCGAGCAAGTGTGCGTGCCAGAACAACCACAGCTGGAACGTCGAGCCTGTCTGGGGTCGTGTGCCGATTTTTCGTTACGCTCAAACGCTTTCTTTCTGCCACCATCCATCAGGGCCAGATTTGGGGCCGTGATGATACGTGGCGCTAACTCACCACAGTTTTCACAAGTGCAGGGCAAGCTGGATTCGCTCATTTTGCGTAGTGCTGAAAATTCGCCACATTGCGCACATCGGTAGTCATAAACAGGCATCGCACTCTTCCTCTAGTCAATTAAGATGTTTTTGCAGTATCAATGCCTGGGGTCACCAGCTCTAACGGGCCGTCTGGATTAGGCATGATGTCGAAGTCAAATATCTCGGTGGGTAACCACAAGGTCGCACAAGCATTTGGTACATCAACAATACCGCTGATATGACCTTCAACCGGTGCTGTACCAAGAATGGAGACGGCCTGCTGACCGCTGTAACCAAACTTCTTCATGTACTCAATGGCGTTCAAACAAGCTTGTTTGTAGGCCACATTAACGTCCAGGTAATGTTGTTTACCTTGTTCATCAACTGAGATACCTTCGAAAATCAGGTAATCACGGTACTTAGGCTCAACCACACTTGGTTTGAACAGTGGGTTTTTGATGCCGTATTTCTTAACGCCGCCTTTGATTAAGTTGACACGGATATCTAAGTAACCCGCCATCTCAATCGCACCACAGAAAGTGATTTCACCATCACCTTGAGAGAAGTGAAGGTCACCCATTGAAAGACCACCGTCTTTCACATACACAGGGAAATAAATACGTGAACCTTTAGTCAGGTTTTTGATATCACAGTTACCACCGTGCTCA
>NZ_DBNG01000007.1:76753-108599 GCF_002299105.1 Methylophaga sp. UBA678 | reverse complement strand
ATCACAGTTACCACCGTGCTCACGTGGTGGCACCGTACGTGCACCTGTTTTAGCCGCAGCCGCCGCTTCATCACCTTTTAATCGCCCCATTACCGCTGATTTTTCTTCAGGAGGACATGCAAGCATAGGTACACGGTCAGGATCAGTCGCAATTAAGTCAGCTTCACGCTGATTCCATTCTTCCAGCATTTCTTTTGATGGTAAGCAACCAATTAAACCAGGATGCATAATGCCGGCAAACTGCACGTTTGGAATGTGACGTGATGTCGTGTAAATACCGTGGAAGTCCCAGATAGACTTACTGGCATCAGGGAAGTGGTCAGTTAAAAAACCACCACCGTTTTCTTTAGCGAATAAACCATTAAAACCCCATTGCTGATCTTCAAAGGTGCCGACATCCAAAATGTCTACCACCATCAAATCGCCAGGTTCGGCACCTTCAACACCAATCGGGCCACTTAAATAGTGAACCTGTGTTAAATCGACATCACGGATGTCATCCGCACTGTCATTATTGCCAATCTGACCGCCAGTCCAATCCATACATTCAACACGGAATTCATCACCGGGCTTGACCATGGCGATCATCGGTATATCTGGATGCCAACGGTTATGGATTTGACCGTCCTGCTCCCATGGTTTTTTATCTAAATCGAGTTTTACTATCGTTTTCATTTAGTTCCTCCTTCTACTAGAACTGAAGTTGGGTACTGATGACAAAAGCGTCATCATCAGATTGATTCGTGACTTCAAGATTTCTGTAAATGGCTGTGATTTGAGCGTTGTAACCGTCTATGATGTAGTTCACGCCAAAGTCTGTACGTTCTGTTTCAATGCCGTTGTCAGCATCAAAATTTTGATAATGAACGATTGGCATAAACTGCCCCCAACCGACTTTTTCGTTGAAGATAAATCCAGCACCAAGCGCGTATGCTTCGCCCTGCTCAGACTCAAAAACATCGTCAGTGTCATAGTCGTAATAAGCTGCTTCGAATGAGATGGCACCCGCACCGAGTTTTTTCTCAATTAATAAGTCAGCACCATATTGGCTATAGTCGCCGACATCCGTTGTTGAAGCAGCACCATCTTCTTTTGAGCGGCCAAATACACCAATGGTGAAAATATCTTTAGCGCCCAAGTAGTTGCCTGTTCCGTAATAGCCCGGCTCTTTGTCCCAGAAGCTATATTGCAAACGTCCGGCATACATCAATTCATCGCTTTGATTAGGGTTTGAGGTAGATTCGTTAGCTAAACCACTGTAGAAAAAAATCTTATCCGCTTCGAAAGCACCAAATGAATAAGCAAGACGTTGGTCTAACGTTGTACCCACTACTGCTACACCTTCATCACGACCAATCGTGCCGCCATTCCAGCCATAACGTGCTGCAATGTTTTGCCAGTAACCATCACCTGAGGTGTAGTAAGGACCCGCCATATTGGCACGGCTACTTGGTGATAAGAACCGACCTGTCCAGATGGCGAAATCAGGAGTCAATTGGAAAATACCGGCAGCATCAATGACTTTCATTGACTCATCGCTGTTCATTTCAGTGTTAAACATACCCTTGATGTATTTATTTAACGCACCTGAGAAATAGAGTCTGGCACTGTCTAAGTTGAAGTCATTTGAGCGACCACCGTCATTTGCACCGTCTTCAGCATTGGTATAGCTACCACGCATACCAAAACCGACGCTGACATATTGATCTTCACCAAACGTGATGGTGCCAGCTGCCTGTGACACGCTTGGTGCCATCAATGCAGAACTGGCAAGCGCCACTGCGTAGGTGAGAGAGTTGAGTTTCATTTTCATTCTAATTGCCCCTGTTAGCCATCCGAGAAAAGAAAAAGTCGCAAACGTGATGTTCGCGTCAGGAGCAATACTAGTGAGCTGGGTCAGAAGCTTGAATACGTGAAATTGCGTAGAAACAGATCCCACTTGTTCAGGTAACCTGTAGCCATGTTCAAGAGTCATCAAGGGAAGACGGATGTTTCAAAAACGAAAATTTAATAAGGCGCTAGCCGTCACATCACTCGGCATAATGAGTCTGACTCTCACTGCCTGTGGTGAATTCAGTTATAAACGCGGCGCATCCGCTCGTGATTTCCAACAGGAAAAAGATGTGTGTGCTGCCAGCACCAATACAGAGGCGCAGACTAAAAAGTGCTTAAAAGAACATGGCTGGATAGTGCTGGATCTCGACAACAAGGCCAATGAAGCAGCAGCCAAAACCGGCAGTCCCGCTAATAAAGCGGTGATTCATGGAAGTTATACAAAGAGTTCGCCCGATCAATTTATCGCTGAGAAAACGACTGAAACTGACATTGAACCCGCACCACTTCCAGCCGATCCACTACAGCCTGTTGGTGTTAGCTCCTGGTGGAAAGCGGGTGCAGGCCCCGATCAATTACTTAATGATGGTCAAGCCTGTCAAGATGGCTTGAGTAAAGAGCACCCAATCAACGGTAATTTTAGCCAAGTTACCGTTGGCTTTATTGAGTGTATGGCAGAGAAAGGCTGGAAAGTCTGGCTTAAATAACTCTCTCGTCCTCGGTACCGCCAGTACCCCTTCTAGTACTGGCGGTTTTTTTTATTCTGATATCGGGGCTAACCAGTTTGTACCACCTAATTTACGTTGTTGGGCTAAGTTCCAACGGGCTCTATCAATGAGATGTTGTGCAGGTCTTGCCGGATCATATTTCAACGGACTTGGTAAGGTAGAGGCTAATAAAGCCGCCTGCATATCCGTCAGTTGCGAGGCGCGTTTGCCAAAGTGATGCTGACTGGCGGCCTCAATACCAAAGACGCCGGGTCCCCACTCTGCAATATTCATATACACTTCAAGAATGCGTTGTTTGCCCCAGGTTACTTCGATCAATGAAGTAAACCAGACCTCAAGGCCTTTCCTCAGCCAACTTCTGCCCGTCCATAAGAACATATTTTTAGCGACTTGCTGGCTAATGGTACTGGCTCCACGTAAGCGGCCACCCTCTTCAGCTTCATTCAAAGCTTTCATAATGGCATCGACGTCAAAGCCTTGATGTATCGGGAAACGCTGATCCTCAGAGGTAATAACTGCTAAAGCAGCTTTTTTGGGCATCTCATCCCAGCTTAACCAGGTTTGTTGAATACTGTAATCATCATGCGTCAGCCAACGTTCCAGCATCACCATACTGACGGGTGGGTTCAACCAGCGAAACGGCAGGACAATAAGCAGGCTCAACAGTAACCATCCCAGCATGGCATAAAGAAGCCATTTGATAAAAATGCGTTTGATTTTATTCAGCATATCTGCCTTTTTATTGTTTCTGACCCATAGTGATTAGGCGCCTAACGATCATCTTGATATCATTTAGTATTGCAACAAAAACTCATCTATCTGATGCTTACTACACTTTCAATTTTGTTACCGATTTTCGGGTTGATTGCGGCCGGTTTTATCGCTAGAAAAACCGGCGTGCTCGGACCCACAGCGGCTAGCGAATTAAACCGTTACGTCGTCTGGCTAGCCCTGCCTGCCTTATTGTTCGACATTATGGCACATAGCCATTGGCAAGCTTTATTTAAGCCTGCTTTTATTTATGTTTATCTGCTTGGTACTGGGGTTATTTTTGTTTTTATTCTATTGTGGCGGTTAAATCAGGGTAGTCATTTAGCTGACGCCAGTGTTGATGGTGTGGCAGCGGCTTACTCCAATACAGGTTACGTCGGTTTTCCATTGTTATTTTTAGTATTTGGTTCATCCAGTCAAGTGCCCACGACTATCGCATCCATTATTGTGGTGTGTATCTTATTTTCCATTGCCATCATGTTAATAGAAACGGGGTTGCAAGCTGAAAAAGCGCTCCACCATAGAATGAAACATGTTTTTTCTGCGGTCTTCCGTAATCCATTAGTTGTCTCTCCGATTGCCGGCGTGTTGGTCGCGGCTTCTGGGTTGACGCTGCCCAACAGCATTGAAACATTTCTTCATCTGCTCTCAGACTCCGCCAGCCCATGTGCATTAGTGAGTTTAGGGTTATTTTTAGCCAGTAATGTAAACCAAGCTGATAGTGTGGATATGCGAGCAAAACAGATTGCTTGGGTATTAACGTTTACCAAGCTTATCGCTCAACCACTGCTTGTCGCTGTGTTGGCTTTATGGGTGTTTGATATGAATAATACCTTAGCCATGATGGCAATATTATTGGCTGCGTTACCGACAGGTACCGGGCCTTTTATGCTGGCCGAATATTACCAGCGTGATGCATTTATTACGGCTCAGACTATTATGCTCTCTACGCTTATTTCATTAGTCACATTGACGATCTTATTAAACTTGATGTGAAAGGTAGGCGTTCAAACCGGTTTTTTGTACTATTAATGAGCTTATTCACTTTTTACTGGGACCACTTATGAAAAAAATTATCATCGCTACACTTGTTGCCACATTGCTTGGCTGCACGTCAGCATCGCCTAAACAATACTACCGTCCAGCTGGCGCAGAGCAGCAAGTTGAAGTGTATGGTCGCTTTGATCAAATCAGCTTTGAACACCAAGTGTTAATCAATGGCAGTGTGGTGGTAAATGGACAGTTATCGTATAACTACGATGAGGGTCATTTCAGTGGTGAGTATGACGGTATGACCGTCACTTCAGACTGTAAATGGAAGATGAAAAAAGATTTGATTTGCCTGGTTAAAATTAATAACGAAATGGCCGCTACGCTGACATTTTAAATCCAGTTAGTCGTTATAACCTGAGCGTGTTTTCTCAAGTTATAACGGCTTTTTATCATCAGATAGTGCTTTCATTACTTTTTCAAATTCTGCTTTGTTGCGCCTGACAGCAGCCACACACTCAGCATCCAGTTTATTCGCCTGTTGCATTTTTTCCAGTTCAGCAATGGCATCATCTAAAGGCCACGGCTTTTTGTAGGGGCGTTGGCAGGTCAACGCATCAAAAATATCAGCTACAGTTGCAATTCTGGCCTCAAGTGGAATCTGCTCCCCTTTTAAACCTTTGGGGTAACCTGAGCCGTCAATGTATTCATGATGACAGGCTACGATATTTCGCATCATATCTGTATCCCGCATATCTACCAGGTTATAGTCATTCAGCACTTGCTCGAGCATCACAATCCCCTTTTCCACATGGGTTTTCATAATGCTGCGCTCTGCATCATCCAATCGACCTGGTTTATTGAGTATGGTGTCAGAAATACCGATCTTGCCAATATCATGCAGTCGAGCAAATATGTACACATGTTCTATAAACTCATCACTCAAGCGATGTTTTTTTGCCAAATCAGTAGCAATAATTCTGGCGTAACATGCCATACGATCAAGATGTAATCCGGTTTCAAAATCTCTGAAATCAGTGAAATCTCTAGCTGCTCTGACTGTCGCTAACAAGGTATTAACCAGTGATAATTCTTCATTAATCATCATGGATATGAATTGAGCATACAAACTTAACGTAATTTTTTCTGCGTCGCTCAAAGGTTGGGGTAGATGTTCAATCTCAAAACAAACAAACCCAATAAAGCGTTGTGCTTGTTTAATGGGAATAATAAACGCGGCTAAACTTTGTGAATCTTGTTGAAAATGTTGCCAGATGGGATCATCCGTGGCGAATGAGACAAGCTTACCTTCTTCTTGTTGGCATAAGGTAAACAAGGCTTGGTTAGATTTGAGGTAGAGACTTTCATCCTTGCCGTGGCTAGCGAAATGATGACTACTCAGAAATTTCTTCAGTGAATCTGTTTTCTCATCATAAAGCATGCAGGATGACTGCGTTATTTGAGGCAAACTCTGTCGCAAACACTCATGCAACACTTCTAATCGCCCATTCAGCGTATCTGGCTTATTCGCTAGGAGTGATATCACTTTTGCATCCATTTCACGCCTCCTGAACACCGCTCTTTTCATTAAGAACAGTTGTATCAATCTATTAATGAGTGCGACAAGAATCCTTCTTGTTAGTTGCTTTCTGTTATTATTCGCCTGCCATCATGGCAATAACGGCTTACTCAATTGTGAGATTGAGCTATCTACATTGATATTTTAGAGATCACTATGCCTGAAATTATAATTGAAAAAAACCCAAGTGAAGCACGTTTGCAAGAGTTAGGTGTTGCGGGTTGGGAAATCTGGGACTGTCCTGTGACTGAATTCAGATTGGACTTCGACGAAACTGAAAAAGCCTATATCTTAGAAGGCGAAATCGTTGTGACACCAGATGGTGAAGCACCTGTTACCGTTGTTGCTGGTGATTATGTTGAATTTCCAGCGGGATTAAAAAGCTTCTGGAAAGTCACAAAAACATTACGTAAACACTATAGTTACGACTAGTTTTTCTGAAAAAGGCATCCACCGGGTGCCTTTTTATTTGTTTAGATTTAGCTGTATGGCAATATTCCGTGCGATCTGTTTTTCTTCATCCGTTTTTATCACCAAGATAGGTACATCACTCCTCAGATGATGAACGGCTGATACTGTCTCTTTTAACTTCTGATTGTTTTCAGCATTGATAACAACGCCATATCGGCCTAATTCATCACAGGCCAAAGCACGAATCATGGCTGCATTTTCACCAATGCCGCCAGTAAATATGATGGCGTCGACTCGTCCCAGACTAATCATGTAGGCGCCAATATAACGTCGAAGCTGGTGCACATACATTTGAATCGCTAAGCTCGCTTCTTTATCACCCTGCTCAGCTCGATGCTGAATCTCAGCCATATTATGTGTGCCGGTAATCGCCACCAAACCGGATTCAAAATTAAGCTGATGCTCCAGCTGTTCTGCTGAAATACCTGTCTGCTCCTGAATGTATAGAGGTACAGCCGCATCCAAGTCGCCACTGCGATTTCCCATCATAAGGCCCTGTAATGGCGTAAAGCCCATCGAAGTATCAAAACTCTGGCCGTTTTTAATCGCACAAGCGCTTGCACCATTACCCAGGTGCAAGGTAATTAAATTGAGTTCATTCAGAGGTTTTTCCAGATAAACAGCGGCCTGCTGGGCTACATATTGATGAGATAAGCCATGAAACCCATAGCGGCGGACATCATGGTTTTGATACCAGTCATCAGGCACTGCATACCGATAGACATGCTCCGGAATGGTCTGGTGAAAATCGGTATCAAAAACGGCAAATTGTCTGACCTGAGAAAATAATTCCTGGCAGGTTTTTATGCCTGCAATATTACCTGGTAAATGCTGTGGTGCCAGATGCTGGTATGACTCAATAGTCGTGAGGACATCTTTGTTCAACTCAACGGGAGCAAAGAATCGAGCACCACCATGAACAACCCTATGGCCTATCACATCTAACTGTATCCCCGATGCCCCGTTAAAGAAACACTGCATATCATCTGCAATCACGTGAAAAGCAGCCTGATGATTTTTTATTGCAACAGTAGACTCTGACTGTTTGACGATGTCTGAAAAACGTTTATCCACACAAACATGATGTTTTGCGGATGACTCACCAATCCCCTGGATACTGCCTTCTAATAAAACAGCCTCATCCTTGAGCTGAAGTAATTTATATTTAACAGACGAACTACCACTGTTAAGTACTAATATGACAGATTGCGTTGTCATGAGATTACTCTTTTATGGTTGAGATATCGCCCCACTTCCAATCACCAAACTCAGGCTTATCGATACCGTATTCATAGGCATATAAACTACAGCTTATTTGATGATCACGTAATTGTTGTTTTGCATGAGCACCAATACCTTGTAAACGATCTACGCGATCAATAATGTCCATAGCGATAGTAAATCGATCAATCTGATTACGGATCGCTAACTCCAGTGGCGTATTGATATTGCCCTTTTCGTTATAACCATGAACATGAAAATTGGTATGATTGGTCCGACGGTAAATCAAGCGATGAATTAACCATGGATAACCATGGAAATTAAAGATCACCGGTTTATCTTTTGTAAACAGGCTGTCAAAGTCTTTATCACTCAAACCATGAGGATGTTCACTGTCCGAGATGAGTTTGAATAAGTCGACAACATTAATAAAACGAATCTTCAAATCATCAAAATACTGATGAATAAGATCGATGGCGGCCAGTGCTTCCTGGGTGGGAATATCACCACACCCCACCACCACAGCATCTGGTTCAACACCTTCATCTGAACTTGCCCACTCCCATATTCCCACGCCTTTTGTGCAATGTTTAACAGCTTCATCCGCATCAAGATATTGGAAATGTTTTTGTTTGTCGGCCACGATCACATTCACATAATTTTTGGCCTTCAAACAATGGTCGGCAACAGATAACAAAGTATTCACATCTGGTGGCAGGTAAATACGGCAGACTTTTGGACTCTTATTGAGGACTAAATCTAAAAAGCCCGGATCTTGGTGGGTAAAACCATTATGATCTTGACGCCAGACAGTGGATGTAATCAGTAAGTTAAGCGAAGATATCGGTGCACGCCACGCGATGTTATTACAGATATCCAACCATTTAGCATGTTGATTAAACATGGAATCAATCACATGAATGAAGGCTTCATAACTGGCAAAAAAACCGTGTCGACCCGTTAATAAATACCCTTCAAGCCAACCTTCCAGCGTATGTTCGGATAACATTTCCATAACGCGACCATCTCGTGCCAGTTCGCCACCATCCTGATCTTCGGGTAATAACTCACCCATCCATGTTTTTTTACTGACTTCATAAATATTATCGAGCTTATTAGAGCTGTTTTCATCGGGACCAAAGACTCTGAAGTTGCTGTTATTTTTCTTCATGATGTCACGCAGAAACTGACCTAATGGTCGGGTGTTTTCTACCAGACTCTGCCCCGGCTTATCGATAGATACCGCATAATCACGAAAATCAGGCATTTTCAGTGATTTTCTAAGCAATCCACCATTGGCATGTAGGCTGGCACTCATTCTTTTGTTACCTTTTGGCGCCAGTGCTTTTAGCTCTGGCAGAAGCTGACCATCTTCATTAAATAGTTGCTCTGGTCGGTAACTTTTGAGCCAGTTTTCTAATTGAGCAAGGTGTTCCGGATTGTCTTTGACACCACCTAATGGCACTTGATGCGCGCGCCAGAAACCTTCGACCCTATGACCATCCACTTCTTTTGGCCCTGTCCAGCCTTTGGGGGTACGTAGAATGATCATCGGCCAACGCGGTCTTTCATCGCTGCCAGACTCTCTGATACGTTGCTGTGTTTCACGAATGTCGACAATGCACTCTTCCATCACTTTTGCCATGGTTTGATGCATAAGTTCAGGATCATCACCTTCGACAAAATGTGGCGTCCAGCCATAGCCACGAAATAACTGCTCAATTTCTTCATGTGAAATACGAGACAAAATGGTCGGATTATTTATTTTGTAGCCGTTTAAATTCAGGATAGGTAAAACAGCGCCATCCGTCTTAGGATTAAGAAATTTATTTGAGTGCCATGACGTCGCAAGCGGGCCTGTTTCAGACTCACCGTCCCCGACCATGACTGCCACAACTAAATCCGGATTATCATAAGCCGCACCAAACGCATGAGAAACGCTATACCCCAGCTCTCCGCCTTCGTGGATCGAGCCCGGTGTTTCCGGTGTGCAGTGGCTACCTATTCCACCAGGAAAAGAGAATGATTTAAAAAAGTGTTTCAGACCGTCAATGTCTTCACTTTTATTCGGATAAATCTCTGAGTAAGTGCCTTCCAAATACACGGGCGCTAATACACCAGGTGCCCCATGACCAGGGCCTGCTAGAAAAATCGCATCCAGATCGTATTTATTAATCAATCTGTTCAAATGGATATAAGAAAAGCTCAAAGCCGGACTGGCACCCCAGTGTCCCAATAGTCGATTCTTAATATGTTCAGCTTTAAGTGGTTCACGCAGTAGAGGGTTGTCTTGCAGATAAATCATGCCTGCGGCAAGGTAGTTACAGGCTCGCCAGTAAGCATCAATGTTTGTCAGATCGTTGGCATCAAGAGGTGTAGCAGACAAAGTGCTGTTCATAGAGTACTCCTTGCTTTATGTATCAGTGCAGACTAGCTAAGTAAGATGACAATGGTTTGACTTACTCAAGCTGACATTTGATAAAAATGATAGTTTCAATCAGCCTACTCTTATTGCTGACTACCATAAAGAGGAATAACGAATAAATTGATGAAGATCAGGAAAGCGTGATTAAGATGAGCGCCTGTTATTCTGCAGGCGCTCAGGTTAGATTCAATTAATAAAAATCAACTGTGGCACTGATTGAAACGGTTCTTGGTGCGCCGAGTACAAGATATCCATTACCTGGATAGCCGCCAACTGAAGCCCAATAGTCTCTATCAAATAGATTATCAACACGTGCTCTCAGAGTCAGATCTTGATTATCCAGTTGAATTAGATATTTCGCCCCAATATCGATTGTTGTCCAGCCATCAACTTTGAGTGTATTAGCATCATCTGCATAACGAGAACCTGTGTAGTTAACTCGTCCATCTAATGCCAGCCCATTCACTGACGGAACCTCCCACTCAGCCCCAACAGTCGCCTGCCACTTGGCAACTCCAATTACTCGGTTGTCATCAATGCTACTATCACCTGTATCTTTTTGCTTCGCATCCAGCCATGTCACCCCACCAAGTAACTTCAAGTCATCAGTCGCTTTACCATATAAGGTTAGCTCAACACCCTGATGCTCATCTTCACCTGATTGTCTAAAAACGGGCCTATCAGGATTACTTTTATCCATAAAAGAACGAGGTTTTGATGTTGTGAAATATGCTAGCCCAGCTCCAAAGCTATTTGTTTCATATTTCAGGCCAATTTCTTTTTGCTCTGAAACGTAAGGGGCAAAAGATTCTCCTGCATTCACTACAGTAACATTCGAACCAGAATTAGTTTGCGTTGTACTGTCAGCCGTATCCCCTTTAGTCAAGCTTTCAATATAATTGGCATATATAGCGAATTCTTCAGTTAGCTTATATACGGCGCCTATTGCAGGTGTAATTTCACTATCATCATACTTTCCAATCAGTCCAGTCTGGCCGTTATAATCATAATCTTCTGTTTTTAATGTTTGATGACGAGCACCTAAAGTGAGCAGTAACCTATCATCCATAAAAGATAATGTGTCCCCAAGTGCAAAGCTGTTCAGCCTCACTCGACTACCTAATCTCGGACTGTATAAATCAGCTAACGCAGGCTTAGTATAATAAGTTGGATTGTATAAATTGCTGCCAC
The DNA here is from genome assembly GCF_002299105.1 of Methylophaga sp. UBA678. NCBI lineage: Bacteria > Pseudomonadati > Pseudomonadota > Gammaproteobacteria > Thiotrichales > Piscirickettsiaceae > Methylophaga > Methylophaga sp. UBA678. The sequence continues at coordinate 97,390 of NZ_DBNG01000007.1, read as the reverse complement.
CAGGAATAGACACAAACCGGAATGCATTCTTTTTCTCTGACTCAAAGTATGAGTATGCTGCAACCAATTCATGTTTGATAACCCCAGTATTGAACTTGCCTTTAATACCGACTTCGCCCGTTTGAATACGATCTATGCGGCCATTATCAAATCTGCTCAATGTGCCATTTCCGGTAATACCGTTTGTAATATTTAGATTACTGAGAGAATTTTCTTCTTCCCCATGTCTCATCCCATAAGCAGCCCAAGCAGTTATATTTTCAGTAAAATCATATTCACCTCTGAATGTACCAAAGTAATCTTTTTCATTTGAGTAAGACCATGGTTGAGCCCAATTCTCACTTGCATTGGGCGTCGATGGAACGTTACTAACTGCGTTCATCAAACGTAAATTTGTTCTTGTTTGTGCCAACTGATGATTTTGATACCCCATATCAGCAGAGAGTCTTAATCGCTCACCTTGGTAATCCAAACCGATATTAAATAAGTTCAGTTCAGCTTGTTCGTCATCAATAGATGTACCGCCATTATGATGTGCTGCATTGACCCTGATCCCAAACTCATCATATTCACCAAAACGACGAGCAATATCAGCTGCTCCATTACGCTCATCATTTACTGATGCGCCCAGCGTGATTCGATTTAAGTCATAGTTTGGAGCTCGTTTAGGCAAAAGGTTAATCGCTCCCCCTATGCCACCTCCGTTTGGATTAGCGCCAGTTAGGAAAGCTGTTGCGCCACGAAGAACTTCTACGCGCTCAAATAGCTCTGTAGCAATATACTGACGTGGTAATAATGAATATAAACCGTTATATGCCACATCATCGGAGTTTAAAATGAATCCGCGTATGAAATAAGATTCCTGAAAGTTTCCGAACCCTCTTGCAACTCTGACCGTCGGATCATTTCGTAATACATCCCCAACACTCTGCGCTTGCCTGTCCTGTATAAACTCATTGGTGTAACTGGTAATACTGAATGGGGTATCTAAGTTATCTTTTGTACCCAAAATGCCGGCTCGGCCTCCTTCAGCCACCTGGCCTCCAGCAAACGCAGGTGAGAGTCCCTCAGCTGAAGCATCAGCACTCGCAGTTACAGATAAGGTGTCCAATTCTAGAGCAGTGTTAGCTGACGTTTGCACTTCATCTGCTAATGCATTCTGAATCCCCCCCATGGCCAATGCCAACATCATACAAGTTGATTTTATTCTCATTTTTTATCCTATTTAGCTTGAATTAATTGTAAATTAAAGTAAACGAAGTGTAAATGAGACTGATTTTTATTTATTAACAATATTTAACTATGCGTTGAATGCTAACTTGATGTAATCTTTAGTTATTACACAAGGATCGAATGTGAAAAATAAACAATCTGAGCATCCATATATCTGTCCTGATTTATTGGAACAGTGGCAAACTATCATGGATATCTTATCCGTCATCATGGACGTCCCCATCGCTTTGATTATGCGCTACGAAACGACTCACTTTAGCGTATATGTCAAAAATGACGCTCAAGGTAATCCATTCCATATCGGTGAAATGGTTGAAAACGGTGCCGGTAGCTATTGTGAGTCGGTTATAAAAGATGATAATCCCATACTGATCCCAAACGCATTGTTAGATGAAAAATGGGCAAACGCACCTGAGATTGAAATGGGTTTGATTAATTATCTTGGCTTCCCTGTTCGCTGGCCTAATGGGGATGCGTTTGGCACTATTTGTATTCTGAACACAAAAGCCGTTTCTTATTCAGAGAAACAGCAACAGCTCATGTTGCAAATCAAAAATATTGTAGAGTCAAATTTAGAATTACTTGAAAAAAATCAGCAGCTAGAAGTTCTATCAAATAATTTGCAATATCTTGCTAATACTGATGATTTGACAGGTATATGGAATAGAAGAGCCTTCATCAATGAGAGTAATAAAGAACTGAAACGCAGTCACAGAAGCGGTCACATTGTTTGTCTGCTTATGATGGACATTGATGATTTTAAAGACATCAATGATGCTTTCGGTCATGAAGTGGGCGATGAGGTACTCAAACTATTCAGCCATTGCATTCAGGCAACGAAACGCCCCTATGACATTTTTGGTCGTATTGGTGGAGAAGAATTTGCCATATTGCTTCCTGAAACGGGCTTAAAACAGGCGACTCATCTAGCAGAACGCATTCGCAAAAAAGTGTCAGAGATTTTTTATTTCACCCAAGGCCAGTCCATAAAGATCACTGTCAGTATTGGTGTTCATCAAGTTGATGATAAAGAAACAAATATTCTGGTGGCATTGAATCAAGCGGATAAACTACTCTACGCCGCTAAACATTCAGGAAAAAATACTGTGATGGCAACGTCACTTTGACTCAACCCCAGGTCGCATTCCACATTGCTCTAACAAACGTTGCCAAGACTGAGTGTGACGCTCTAGGGCTTGATGTAACTGCTGCCAGATGCCGGTAGTTGTGTCAGGATCTAAATTTTCCTGCCGGTAGGCATTAAAATCATCCGACACTGTGTTGTGCCCTTTTACCTGTGCAAGTCTGTTCAATAGCGGAAAAATCTCATCGCTCTGCTGAGTGACTGCCGCCAAATAAGGTTGCACTTTCCCAATATAAATATTGAAGAAAAAGTGACGTACGATTTCAGCTTGAGGTGTCACGCGCTGTTGATAGCACAGCGCTTTCCCGGCAAGTCTTGCTTCTATGATCTGAGTTGCATCATTTAATCTCGCTGTTAACAACTGAGCACTTTTTAACAATTTGCCAGCATGATGGCTGTATAGCCATTGTTGCTGTATTTTGCCTAATTGTTGTAAATCTGTATCGAGATGCTGATTATCTATCTGTTGTTTTATCTTCAGAAGTTTTTGTAACCCTGTTGTCGTTGAGTGGTTTGAGCTAGTGTCAGTCGGTAAATATCCTTTTGAATATGTCATCAATTCCGTTATTTCTTCTGTCGACCAAACTGCGTTCCAAAAAACCAGAGGAAGCGTTACACTTTTCTGTGCTATGGCCTGTTTGAGAATATCTCGAGTTTGCTCATCATCAAGTGTATTTAAACAAAGCTTGGCCGAATGAATAAACTTCATTTCATAGCGAAGTCGATTTATGGGCAGCATGACACGCCCCAAAATAGAATTTCGCTCAGCAACCACAACCTGTAATTCACAACCATATAAAGATAAAAACTCCAGCATATTCACGTCTATCTGGGGCACGTCGAGCATTCGTTGCTTTTTATCAGGCAGTTTTGTTAAGGCAGGTAACTTAGAAGTTGAGACAGGTTGATCTAACACTCTGGCCAGACGGACTAAGTATTCATCCATCATAGAATCTGGCTCGTTGAACTTATCACATGCCGTCATCAACAAAACCAGGCTAAGAAGAGAAATGACCTTTTTATTCAATAGGTTCACTATGACAAAGTTGGGCTTAAGCAGGTTAGATATAGCTTGTAATGAACTAAAATCATGTTATCGGACAGGTCAGGAAATTTGCTGATGTATGCCAAACATCAGCAATGGCTGCCCTGCTTGGGTGTGGGTGATGATCCGACCTTTAGTCAGCACATGTACTACTTTTCCGTTTCGATGCAACATCCTTATCGTACATTCAAAAAAGTCTGTCTCACCTTTCAAATGCCTTTCTAATTGTTTTTCGACGTTGAGTACATCATCAGGGTGACAATGCTCCTTCCAGGTGTCCATTGTCATCGGCAATAGCTCAGTTAAATCATAGCCTATCATTTCTGCCCAATTCTGGTTATAGACGGCCTCTCCCGTTTCGATATTCCACTGCCAGCTCCCCAATTTCGCACTCGATAGCACTGTTTCCAATCGTTTGGCTTCTTGACGTAACTGTGTATGTGCCTCTTGTCCAACGGTCTTATCGACTATAAAACCAATGATTTTTGAAGGATTATCAATCGCGTCACGCTCCACAAAAAAATTGCCATGCAGATAACGTATGTCATATTGGGTAGGAATGCGAAATGTCAGCTCAAAATGCTCCTCAAATTGGGATGCTTGTTCTAATTCCATAGATATGCGGTCGCGATCCAATTCATGAACCATTTGCATCCATTGCTTGTATGAGCCCTCAAATGTGTTGTTTTCGATTTCATAAATAGAGAGTAGCTGCTCGTCCATATAAACTTTGTCTGAATAAAGGTCCCACTCCATGACGCCTATCTTGGCGATATGAGTCACCATAAGCAGTCGCTGTTCAGACAAATTACGGCTGGCATGAGCTTCTGAGGCTTGTTTTGTCGCCCCAGCCCCTTGCCTTGCCAAAAATGAAATGAAACTAAATATAGCTACACCAACAAGCGTACAGATAATCGCTATCAATATAGGTTGATAGCGTTCTGATAAGGTCATGAGCTCATCATGACTATAAACGAACAAGCGCCAGTTTCTCTCTCCAACATTCAGCTCAAACATGTGTGAGAACGCTTTTTCATTTTCTTTTTCATGATAAAAAGCGTGTTCAGTGTCAGCATTTTTGTATAACAACGTGTATGCGTCATCACTGAAATCATAAATCTCAAAATTTAACGTTTGTTGTCCTCGGCCTAAAATACCCTGCATGAAATCCTTCATCCTGAACGCGGCATAAACAAAGCCCTGGATTGCATCTCTACGTTCAACAACAGAACCGGTGGCCTTATTATGTTGATACACAGGCACATACATTAAGAACCCATGCTGCTTTTCTTCATTTGTCTCCTGTTCAAGGATAACCGGGCCAGTCGCTACTGCTTGTTTAGTATCTCTGGCTAAAATCATCGCCTGCCTTCGAACAGGCTCTGAAAACATATCAAACCCAAAAGCACGTTGGTTACGCCAATCAAAAGGTTCTATGAACACAATCGAACTATACTGTTCGCGTTTACCTGTGGGCTCGAGAGTGTAATCAGGAAACCCTTCTTCCCGGATGGATTGGATATGTTGAGTAAGGGATTGAGAAGGAATCATCTCGGCGTAACCAATCGCCTGTATGCCAGGAAAGTCTCTCTGCAATTGAATCGTATCGACAAAATGACGCCAATCTGTGCGGGTCACTTGAGTACTGGCATCAAATAATCCTTTGCCACTACGAAGTGCCAACTCATAATCACGCATCCGCTCCGATATGGCCTGAGCAACGTAACTAGCTTCATAATTAAACCGCTGATTCACCTTGTTATGAACAGTAGTGAATAACAGATAACACAGCCATGTACTGATCAACAGCCATAGTGATAGTGCCAGCCATGCTGATGGTGGATGCTTTTTGATGTGCCTGGAAAAAAACGTTTCCATTACTTTTAAGTTACCACCCAATAAAGAGATAAGTCATATCTACAAATAGCCGTGTTACTCAGTATGACGATGAGTTGATGATGAAGCTAGCTACCCAAACTAAGAGCACTTTTTTTACAGAAAAATCCTTCTGCAAAAATGACATCGATCATTTCATCATTTTGTCACAATAAAACGGCATAAACTATCAGTGACCAGCAGGGATTCGTGTTTTCTGAGATAGGTCGAGATCAGTTGTTGAGGCTTCTTATCTTGACAGGCAAAAATATTTTTGACACGGCTCTGTATTGTCTATACATTGAACATAGCTTGAAAGTTGATCTGAATATTTATTTTTCATTTCGAAGCATTACCATCAGTAGCTCGTCCTGTTTGTTAATAAGTACTCTGCACACTTCCAGCTATACCAAAAAGTCTCAATTTGGGACTTCAATTATTTATTAAGAAATTAGGATTATTTATGTCTACAACTACTGGTACTGTTAAATGGTTTAACGAAGCTAAAGGTTTTGGTTTTATTGAACAAGAGTCTGGCCCAGACGTTTTTGCTCACTTCAGCCAAATCAAAGGTGACGGTTTCAGAACCCTGAATGAAGGTCAACGTGTTGAGTTCACAGTAACTCAAGGTGCTAAAGGCCCTCAAGCAGAAAACATTACTGCTCTGTAAGACATTATTTTTACAGAAAAGAAAAAAAGCCCCGTTATTCGGGGCTTTTTTTTTGCCTGCTGTTCTATTCCACAACCTGTTTGGCAAAATGTTTATATTCACGACCAATCTGTTGGGCTCGGCTATCAGGAAATACATGGGGCTCGCCCAGCTCTAATGCCTTAATAATCGCCTGTGCGACAACACTGGGGGGGGCTGCGTCACTCACCCCTATCGATTTCGCCATATCCGTATCGACAGGTCCCGGATGAACACTCAAAACAACCGTTCCTTGCTGACCCAGCTCGTGCCTAATGGCTTGAGTTAGAGAGTATGCGGCGGCTTTAGATGCCGCGTATGTCGCAAAAGCTGGCACACTTCTTAGTGATGCAATTGAGTTGAGTTGAACAAATGCACCACCACCGTTGTTCTTTAATAACGGAGCAAATGCTTGTGCCATTCTCAACAAGCCAAATACATTGATATCAAATTCATTCTGTAAGGACTCAATGGCGGCCGGGTCTAAAATAGCGGCTTTATTTAGAATACCTGCATTGTTGATAACAACATCCACATCCTGTGCGTTTGCCGCTGCAGCATAAATGGAATTAGGTTGATTAAGATCGAGAAATATAGGTGTGACGCGATCAGCATAACGCATTTCAAAATCATCTACCGAACTCAAATCTCTTACCGCAAGGTAAACTTTTTCAACTCCATAATCGAGTAGTGTCTCTGCGATAACTCTACCTATCCCCCTATTAGCGCCAGTGATAAACACAACCCGATGTTTTAAACCAAATCCTGCATTCATATTTTATCCCTGTTGATGGTTTCCACTTGCTGACTGACGGAATCTAATAAAGTTCAGGGTCTAAATAGTTGCCATATGAAAATCAGTCAAATACATTGTGTCCGAGATAAACTGAAAGGCACCCCATGGATATCGAACACTATCAGAGTCTGATCGAACAATTTCTGAGTCAATTAATGCATTGGTTGAGTAGTCCAAAATTTTATTCACAAATTGGATTAATCATACTGGCACTGCTCATTGGCTTGTCAGTGAATCGATTTCTTCGCAATCTCTCCCCTCTTCTCAGAGAGAAGCCAACGGAAGGTCCTATTCTTCAAATCCGTCAAGGTATATTCAGGCTGAGAGAACTCATTCTGCCGCTGATGCTGGTGTTATCTATGTCTGTAGCAGTCGACATCAGCCAAGCTGTGATTGGTCAAGCCTGGCTTGTTAAACTCAGCTTAAGCCTTGCGGTTATATTCATGCTCTACACGATTATCACCCGTTTCGTTGAAAAACAACTTTTTAGAAAACTCGCTTTATGGTTCATTTTGCCTATTGCTGTTTTGCACGTGTTTGGCTGGCTAGATGAAGTAGTCGCTTACCTAGAAACAATCTCTCTGCAGATCGGCAACTTTAAAATCTCTGCTTATGGCGTTGCCAGAGTCCTCATTTTCGGTTCAGTTTTATTTTGGTTAGGTCGACTTTCCAATAGTGCCGGTCAGCAAATCATTCGTAATCAGCATGATCTGGATATCGGCACAAGAGAAGTGTTTGCGAAGTTATTTCAAGTAGGGCTCTTCTTTGTCGTCTTTCTACTTTTGCTGCAAATCATGGGCATTAATTTGACGGCGTTGGCTGTGTTTGGTGGTGCGCTTGGTGTTGGTCTGGGCTTTGGTCTTCAGGCCATTGCATCCAATTTTATCTCCGGCATTATTCTTCTATTAGACCGTTCTCTTAGTGTGGGTGACTTTGTTGAGATGGAAGATGGTCGTTGTGGCACCATTCGCGAACTCAATATGCGTTCAACGACATTAGAAACTTATGATGGTAAAGACATCATGGTGCCTAACGAACAGTTTATTACGACCAGCTTTACCAATTGGACGCACAAAAATACTAAACAGCGCTACTCATTAGAGTTTCAGGTTGCCTATAAAACTGATTTACACCAGCTATTTGAACTAGTAAGAGAGACTGTAGCAAGTCATCCACAAGTGATTAGTGGCGATGATATACCTCTTGAAGAGAGACCTGATGCTGAAATAAAAGGCTTTGCTGACTCTGGTATAGATATTCTGGTCGAATTCTGGATGCAAGGAATTGATGATGGCCCCAACAGGGTGGGCGCGGATCTGTTGTTGATGATTTGGGATACTTTGAAACAAAACGATATCGACATTCCCTTCCCACAACGAGAAGTTAAAATTATTAATCAATAACTGCCAGGATATCCTTAACATTAAATGCTTGCGCACAAGCATTTAATGTTATTATTTAGTCACTTGGTTAATACCAGTCTCACTTTATTATTGGGAGTTTTTTATGAAATATACACCGTTCATTGCTCCCATTCTTGTCACCGCCGTTATCGCTCTAAATCAGACTTTCGCTTGTGAAACCCAGCCATCCTGTAAAAGTAATACAAAAACATCGTCCCCTGCTCAAAGACTGGCAGAAAGTTGCTATCAACAATGGTTAACTCTCGACTGGACACTGGCAAATGCAGAAATGCTAGCAAGAGACAATCTCGCTTTTAATGAGGGTGTGAGAAATATCTGTCAGGCTAGGGCTGAACTCTTCTTTGAGGGGTATGAAATAAAGCCCTTTATCGCAGCTGATTCACAGCAAGAAGTCTTTCCACTGGTTTTTCGTCCAAATGTCGATGCAATAAAATCACAAATTCGTCTCAATTTACCGAAACTCAGACTGATATAATGAGTCTGAGATATGGTATATCTTTTTTTATCCAGAAAATTGTCATTTCATATAAACAACTGAGAATAAATCCGATTTGCGTTGCTTTGATTACTCTCTATAATGAGCAATCTTGAGTTGTTATAGACTTAAGCGAATCAATCAACGGCGACTAAGCCTTATTGCATCGTGGCAATGTTAATAAGCAAATTTTTTAAGGAATCAACGCATGTCAAACTTTGATAACTTGAGACTCGATAATCAACTGTGCTTTGCTTTATATAGTGCTACGAACAGCATCACACGATTTTATCGCAGTCTGTTAAATGAATATGATCTCACCTACCCCCAATATCTGGTTTTAGTTGTTTTGTGGGAAAAAGATGGTGTCGCCATTAAAGATGTGATGAAACAACTGAAGTTAGACTCAGGTACATTATCTCCCATCATTAAACGGCTTCAGGCTGCTGAGCTGGTTGAGAAAGTTCGCACAGATGAAGATGAAAGGGTTGTTCGCCTTTTCCTAACGAACAAAGCGAGACAATTGGAACCTCATATCGCTGAAGTTCAAAATAAAGTGGCATGTAAAACTAATTTGTCATCAACAGAGTTTTTTGACTTATTAAGCACCCTGAATCAACTCACCAATGATCTCAATCAACGTGAAGAAACTACTGAGAAAATGACCTAAAGCTTTATTTGATACACATGGACAGTAAATTTGAATAAAAGCCACAGCGTTAATAAAGGAATAAATAACATTAATAAAACAAACTCAGCAAGCAGATAGACAGCTGCTTTAACTGCACGATCTGCCTGCTCTCTGACTTGCTGAAGTTTTGCTTCTATATCTAACTGCCCTTTCAGACTGTTAAACCAGCCTTTTGATTTTTCTTGTTGTTGCTCACTCAATGTTTCCACTTCATTCTGGGTCTGTTCCAAGACAATAACAGCTTCTTCCCTCTGAGATGCCAATAGCTCATGCACCGTTGCACTAGCCATCACTGATATAGGTATCAATAACCTGAGAATAGATAAAAACAATACTGTTTTAAGAAAAACAGGTGTGAGTTGCTGTGATGTTTTAGCTAAAAAATAACTCGCCGCCGCTATCAGTGCTAATACTGCAATCGCTATTCTCAAAAATGCTTGATCAGATAAAAATAAGATAATTTGCTGAATGCCGAGTGAAGCTGAGGCAGCTAATAACACACTTGAGAATTGTTCTATTAGGTCATTTAAAGGATCGAGTATTTGTCCCGGTGCTAATGTCAGCCCGACGCCCATGGGTTCTATAGAAACTTCAGTTCCCTGAGCAACAGAGATGACACCATTTAAGCCTCTTGCCAAAGCATAGACTGACAAGGTGACCGTCATCATTTTTTTAAGCTGATGATCAGTCGACGTTGCAACAGGAAAGCAAGCCAAAATTAAACAAACACAAAGCAGTGATAATGACAATCGATGTTTGTTTAACATATTCAACTCATCTCTCAGCGAACACAATTTCGACCATTATTTTTCGCTTGGTAAAGTGAAACATCTGCCCGGGCAATTAACTGACTCATTGTTTCCTGCTGTTGATACTCTGCTACCCCAGCACTCACTGTAATTTGACGTTTTTTACCATTGTATTCAAATACATGCTGGGCAATCGCTTCGCGAATGTTGTTTGCGAGTTTAATGGCTTGATTTTGATTACAATCTTGCAACATTAAAACGAATTCTTCGCCACCCCAACGACATACCACATCTTCTTCACGAACCTGTTGGCGCATAATGCCAGCCACTGCGGTAAGTACATAGTCACCATACTGGTGACCATGATTGTCATTAACTTGTTTGAAGTGGTCAATGTCAATCAGTACGAGTGATAAAGCTTCCTGGTGTCTTTTACCCCTGGCAACAGCCTGTGTAAAGAATGAATCAAATACTTGCCTATTGATTGCACCTGTAAGCTTATCCTTGGTGGCCATGGTTTCAAGACGACCCTGATATCCTCTTGACGCTAAATGCAAAATAAAAAGCACAATAAGACTTATGGCAAATGACACCATAAGGTTTAGAATCAACGCGTTTTCGACTTTTTCTGTACTCGGGTCGTTAACCTGCTCGACAATCAGATACCAGTCAAATTCGGGCACTAAACGGCTATTGAGATAAATGGTACTGCCATTCACCGTGTTAAAAGAAAATGATGAACTGGGCGTCGTGAGAATACGTGTAAATACCTTATCCAGACCTTCTTTATTCTGAATATGAAGTTCCTTACTGTACTTGCTGCTTTGCAGCATAACTTGACCTTGTCGGTCTATAAAATAGATTTCTCGACCGTAACGCTGTTGATAATTTTCAATAAGCTCTTCCACAACCAGTAAAGATAATCCAACACCTATCACCCCAATAAACTTTCCTTTCTTATCAAGAACGCGATAATTGACAAAGATACTCAGACGATTTGGCTCAGCCGTATCTCGGTCAATATTGATGAGATAAGGTTGATTGGCGTTTTTTGCTTTGTAATACCAGGCATCAGCCTCAACGTCTTCAGATACTTTCTTCAAGATGCCAGTTGGATGGTAATAATTCTGCGTTTTACTGGAAACAAAAAATGCCGTAATAGTGTTGTATTTCTCTTGAATCTGGCTAAGGTAACTTTGCATTTTTTCTGGTTCAAGCTCACCTTCATTGACCCAATCGAATACAAAAACATCATTGGCCATCAAAGAAGAAATCACCAGTGGATGAAGCAGATCTCGCTGAATTTCTGAATAGATATTATCACTGGTCAGCGGAAGCATCTCTTGTTGCAGGCGTTGTGAGATCGAACTTCTGGCAACAAAGTAACCAATTAAACTTGTTGCTAAAAAGCCCATTAAAACGATGATGCTAATAATGAGTGTGTAAAGACGCTTACGATTTTTCAAAGAGAAGACACCAAAAATAAATGGTCAATAGTATTCAAGCTTTCACATTATTTCCAATTTTTTAGTCTAGGTCGAAAGGATAATCATGTTCATCCTTGTCATTCACAGTCCTCATTTTTCTATGATGTCTCACGCCCAGAGCAAAACTGATTAGCAAAAGAATATAAAAGACGTCTAGGTCATCTTGTTTGAATAAACTGATGATGGCCCAGAAAACAGGAATATAAAAAACAACGCTGGAGAGAACAGCAGCCCACATAGGTAAATCCCTACGTGCAGCAAGGTATACATAACGGCTGAAAAGCCCGGATAAAAAACCGCCAAAAATTGCCAAGCAAAGATAAAGCACCATACCAATAGTATTTACATGCGACATACACTACCTGCTGACTATTGAAACGACAAAGGAACAGAGTACACCACTCCCTATGACTCTCTCACTATATACGCATTAGTAGTGCATTTACACTGCCGTTGGCAATGATAGGCTTTGTTGGAGTTTATGTTTATTTTTTACCACATCGGCCAGTGTATACTCATCCAAGACTGCAAAAAATGCTTTTTGCGCTTTTCTTAGCGCACTAAAAAGTACACAAACCGACTCAATTGGACACTGACAGTTGGTACCAAAGCATTCCAATAATTCCGGATTTTCAATCTTTCGCAGAAGCAATCCAATATTTATTTCTTCTGCTGGCAAAGCTAATTTCAGACCACCGCCCCTGCCACGCTGGCTGATAATAAGTTTTTCTTGCACCAATCGTTGCGCCACTTTTGCCAGATGATTTGTTGAAATACCATACCGTTCAGATGCATCTTTGACCGTAGCCGGTTTTTCCTGACTGTGAATCGCTAAATACATCAGAAGTCTCAGCGCATAATCTGAATGAGAAGTTAGCTGCACAGCACTGTACCTTGAGTTATTTTATGTGTCATTCCGTTCTTCCTTCTGTAGAAGTCATCAGTAAATCACAGACATAAGCAATTTTTCAGCCATCGGTGTGTTAATCATAAAACATTGCAAGTTATCTTCTCATGTTACTCCATTATACCGAGCTTAGCAGGCTAACTAGTCAGTGTTTGTGCCAGCATCTGTTTGCCATTCACCAAACTTTTGGTTCACAAATGCGCACTTAAAAAGTGCATTTGAATCAAATACGTGCTTCACGGCAAATTCACGATACACAATCAATGATGTTCGCTAAAAAAGGTGAAGATATGCGTCTAAGTATTACAGGAATTATTGTCATGATGATGTTATTGAGCGGTTGCCAAAAAAGTCATCCACCTATCGAACCCGTCTCTTATGTCGACATAGACCGGTTTATGGGTGATTGGTACGTAATCGCCAATATCCCCACCTTTATTGAAAAAGGGGCACATAATGCCATCGAATCTTATGAGTTGAATGATGACGGCACAATTCAGACCACATTCACGTTTTACGAGGACAGTTTTGATGGTGAATTAAAAACCTATCACCCCAAAGGGTTCGTCACGGATGAACAAACTAACGCTATCTGGGGAATGCAGTTTATCTGGCCAATAAAAGCAGATTACCGAATCATGTACCTGACTGAAGATTACTCTCAGACTATCGTCGCACGCAATAAGCGGGATTATGTCTGGATTATGGCCAGAACGCCGACCATCCCAGAGGCGGATTATCAGCACATGCTAAAACTGATCGAGAACGCCGGTTACGATATTAGTCAAATCCAACGCGTTCCACAGCAGTGGCCAGAGAAACAGGCTGACAAGTAAACCCTAGTCGGGCCGAGCTTCAATGGCCAAATCGTCAACCGTATCGACAATTGCTGCGTACAAGTCACGAGTAGCTGCAATGGTGACTTCTTGGACCTGCTCAGCAGAGAGCTGCTTCCCGTTATTCAAACACAGAGGTCGCGTGGCTGTGGCATCTGCCACAATCGTCACATTGTAACCACGATTAAAACCGCCATGAGCAGTCGAGTTCACACACATATGTGTCATGAAGCCAGCAAGGATAATATTTTCTATGCTTCGTTTTCTGAGTGCTTCATCCAATGATGTCTGAATAAATGCATTGGGAAAACTTTTTTCAATGACATATTCGCCATCAATCGGCGCCACTTCATCGGCAATAGCACCCAAGCGGCTATTCAAATCATACGGTGAACCTTTTCCACCATCATGCTGGATATGAAAAACAGGAACACCATGTTCACGTGCAAGCTCGAGTAATTTTTTTACTTGCTGAAGCGCTGGTTCAACATTATCCAACTTCAATACCCCTTCCCTGTAGGTATTCTGACAATCAATCAGTATGAGCGCAGACTCACTTAATGCTGAAGGTTCATGGCTTATCCCAATGATATCTCGTAAAGTCTTCATATGCATTCTCCATGGATAGCGTCAACTGAACATAGCATATCTACCGCACACATAACATGCTAACTTGCATAAATTTTTCCAATCGCTATTATTCCGCAGCTAGCCAAGATTTATATTTAAACAGGAGTAAAAATGGCCTCAGCCCTTACCCAAAGAACCCATCGTTTTGCGGCTATTTTTCTTAACATAAAACAGAACAAGATCTTTGAAACGATTGTTGTTGCTGTCATTCTTTTTTCAGCATTAATGATAGGGGCAAAAACTTACAATATCCCCAGTCAACTGCTCACCGTCATTGTCTGGCTGGATTATGGCATTACCATCTTCTTTCTTATCGAAATCAGCATTCGCTTTTTTGCTGAAACCAACAAGCTGAATTTTTTCAAAAGTGGTTGGAATATATTCGACACCATTATTGTTGTGATCAGCTTGATTCCCATAGAGGATAGTGAACTGGCTCTGGTAGGCCGTTTGGTAAGGATCTTTCGTGTTTTGAGGATGGTATCGGTCATTCCAGAGTTGCGAACACTCTTAAACTCATTGCTAAGGGCCTTGCCACAACTTGGTTATGTGGCGCTGCTGATGTTTATTATCGTATATATCTACGCTGCAGTTGGCACTACTTTCTTTGCTAGTGTGAATGAAACTTTATGGGGTGATATCGCAGTTTCGATGCTGACATTATTTCGAGTGATGACCTTTGAAGACTGGACAGATGTCATGTATGAAACAATGGAGTTCTATCCATTTAGCTGGGCCTTCTACATCAGCTTTATCTTTTTAAATGCTTTTGCTTTTTTGAACATGTTAATTGGCATTGTTGTGAATGTGATGGAGAAAGAAAATGCTGAACAATGGCAACAAGAGCATGCTGGTGAACCCACTATTCAGGATTTATCCAGACAGTTAGATGAGTTGAAACAACTCATCAAAAGTAAGCAATAAAAAAGGGAGCCTAGGCTCCCTTTTCTTCATCTTGAGGCTATTTATTGACCTAACGCACGTAACATCCAAGCCGTTTTTTCATGGACTCGCATGCGATCAGAGACTAATGCTGCAGAGGACTCGTCATCCGCTTCTTGTGCAAGTTTAAGTGCTTTACGACAAGTTTTAACCACTTGTTCATGACCATGGGTCAGTAAATTAACCATTTCTTTTGCTTCTGGTACACCTTCAACTTCTTTGATCGAGCTTAGCTCAGCAAATGATTTGTATGTACCAGGCGCTGCCACATCTAATGTGCGAATGCGTTCAGCAATGTCATCCACCGCGGCCGCCAGTTCGATGTAGTGTTCTTCAAACATCAAATGTAATTCCCGGAATTGAGGACCGGTGACATTCCAATGAAAGTTGTGGGTTTGTAAATAAAGAGTGTAAGAGTCTGCCAATAAGCTTTTTAAGCCATCCGCAATATCTTGTCTATCCTGCTTATTGATACCGATATCAATTTTACTCATTAATGAGCCTCCTTATTATTAAATGGACATATATAGTCACTACGAACGCTGATTCGTTCATATGAATTACATATTACTACATCATAATGACTGTACAGGAAATGTGAAACAGTTTATTTCCATATAAATAATCGGAAATACCGATTAGTTAATCATCGATTTTATCTATTCACTTGATTGATTTAAATCATTGTACATTCGCCAAAACGTAAATAATAATTATTCTCAACAAAGGGGAATAGTGATGAAAAAAACAATGAGTTTTGCTGTTGTACATTTCACTGTGGCATTTACTGTTGGCTACGTCATGACAGGTAGTGTCTTGGTCGGAGGCACGATGGCCTTAATTGAACCGGCTATCAATACGTTTGCCTTCTACGCCCATGAGAAAGTATGGACTAAAATGACACGCTCACACTCTGATAACAAATCATCAGCGGATTTTAGTACAAAAAATTTGGTAAAGTCTGGCCCAATGGAAGTATGAGATAACACTAGTGCAGCTAGCCAACCAGTTAACTATTTTTAAGGCTTTTTTTATATTGGGTTTGACTGCATTTGGCGGTCCTGTTGCTCATATTGCCTATTTCAGAACACAGTTTGTCGAGAAAAGACAGTAGTTATCTGACCCAGAGTTCTCACAGTTGCTCGCCATAAGCCAGGCTTTGCCTGGCCCGGCAAGTAGCCAGCTGGGATTTGCTATTGGTTTATATCGTGGTGGTATGTTGGGCGCGGTGATTGCATTTATTGCTTTCACTTTGCCATCAGCCCTGCTTCTGGTGCTGTTTGCTTTGTCGATATCATCAGCATCATTTCCGTATAGAGAAGCGGCACTACATGGCTTGCAGCTCGTTGCATTGCCGGTTGTGGCTGATGCGGTATGGAAAATGACTCGCCAGCTCTGCCCTGACCTTAACACCAAACTCATCGCCCTACTCAGTCTGATATTTTTATTGACCCTACCCTCTAGCTACAGTCAGTTTTTTGTGATGCTAATTGGTGGTATAGCTGGTATTTTTCTCCTTTCTTCGACTGAAAATAAGCAGACATTTTCATTCAATTTGTCTTATGGCAAAAAAACGTCTGTCGTACTGTTAGTCGTTTTTGCTCTACTCTTTTTAGCGCCCGTTCTTGCTATCGATAATCCCTTGTTTCATGTCATGACGATTTTTTACCAGACGGGTGCCACTGTTTTTGGTGGAGGGCATGTTGTGCTTCCGCTACTGGAAAACAGAATTGTCGATACAAACTTAATAACTTCTGAACAATTTTTATCTGGATATGGTGCTGCTCAGGCTATACCGGGCCCATTATTCACACTTTCCGCTTACTTAGGGGCACTGTTACCAGGTGGAAATGGTGGTGTACTTGGCGCGCTACTCTCTTTATGTGCCTTATTTCTGCCAGGCTTTTTATTACTGTTAGCACTTCTCCCCTTATGGCAGTCATTGCAAAATAATAGCGTGATACAAAAAGCACTGTCTGGGATAAACGCGGCGATGGTCGGGTTATTAGCGGCTGCGCTCTATCAGCCAATCTGGCAACATCTTGTTCTATCGTTTGCAGACATCATGATTGCGACAACTGGCTTTATCTTGTTACATATTTATCGTTTATCGCCTGTTGTTATTGTTGTATGGTGTCTCGCTGGCAGCATTCTCACGAGTTTTTTATGAATTCCGCATGTATCAGGCAAGCACAACAAGCAGACATCATTAGCATCACCGATTTATTAAATCGCTGTGCTGAACATATGCATCAACAGGGTATGGCACACTGGCTTGGTGTCTACGATGCAGATTCAGTCAAAGAGAATATGATGACCAAGCAGGTCTATGTATTGGAAAAAGATGAACAGATTCTTGGTTGTATCGCGATGGGCACAGAAAAAGCCAGTTACTATCATGAGTGTTGGCCTGAAGCGCCTTTGGCAGATATTTATATCACACAATTAGCTGTTTCTCCTTTGGTTCAAGGCTCTGGATATGGCAAACAACTCATGCAATTTTGTCTCGATAAAGCCGGTGATACATCGGTGCAATTAGATGCCGTCGATCATTACCCAGCTTTACTTAAGTTTTATAAGGATCTGGGGTTTCGTATTATCGCAACAGGAATAGGTTTAGGTGATAAACGTCACTTGTTTGCCTACCCCAATTAACGCATTTCCTGATTAGGAACTCCCAGTCGAAATCTCAGTCATTCATTTAAATGATGATGGAGATAAATATGGTTTACGCGTTACAAGAACACACTGTGTCATGCCCTTACTGTGGTGAAATGATTTCAGTCATCATCGATGGCTCTGTCGACTCACAGGAATATATCGAAGACTGTGAGGTATGTTGTCGCCCTATCACTTTTAGCGTGGAAGTTGATCATGAAGGCATTCATGTCCAGACATCACATGAAAATGACTAAGATGTGACTTTAGCCCACAATAGACAATAATAAATCCTATTTGATATTCAATATCAATTACACTAACATGCTGATTCGCTCTTGATGGCAATCACGCATCCATTCTTTTTATACCTAGCCGATAACAAACCAAAGACCTCAACCTCTCCATGCGAAAATTCTGGATCGAGTTTCACCGAATCAGTGGTTTAATTCTTATTATTCCACTTTTACTACAGAGTATTAGTGGGTCTATCATTGTTTTCGATCATGCTATTGATGAATGGTTAAATCCGCAACTCGTCCTTTCCGGCCAGCTCAATGCTCCTCCTGCACCACTCTCAGACATTTTGTATGCAGCCCTCCATGCCGTGCCCGATATCGCGCATATCAACTCACTGCGAGCACCACGTAACGATAAGGCCATGTATACCGCCTTTGTGGAAATGAAATCGCAGTCACCACTGCATGGCAAAACTATCGAAGTGATGATTCATCCCTACACAGCAGATGTGGTATCAGTGCGTGAATGGGGCAGTTATTTCACATCAATGATTTACCTTTTCCACTTCACCTTTTTATTGGGTGAATCGATGGAGCTGGTGCTGGGCTTTTTAGCCATATTGATGTTAATCAACGTCATTGTTGGTGTTTATTATGGCTGGCCTCGTAGTAAAAAAGCCTGGAACTGGTTGCTGGCACGCACCCAAAAGGCCACCTCAACTGTTGGCCGCTTTCGACGAACTCATATTGCGCTAGGGCTAATGTCTCTACCGATTTTTATTACCCTCATCGTGAGCGGTATCAGCCTGATATTTCCTGATCAAACAAAGTGGCTTTTAAACCGTCCTGACAAAGCATCACCAAATGTAGCCTGGCTCGCAGATGAACCTGTCCAAGCTGAAAAGTGGCTGATCAGTGCAAAACAACACTGGCCTGATAAACAATGGCAACGGATTATTCCGCCAACGGAGCAGAATCCAAGCGTTGAAATCCGCTTAAACGCAGAGAATGACCCTCGCCAAACATCTGGTAGTTTTGTGTTATGGCTGAATCCACAAACCAATGAAGTGTTAGCAGAACAAAACTATAATGACATGACGGTCAGACAGAAAAGCGCTTTTTGGTTATTCCCTTTACACAGTGGTGAGGCCTTCGGGCTCACTGGACGAATTTTGGTGTTTGCTAGTGGTTTATTTACGGCTATTTTGAGTATTGCAGGAGGGTGGTTATGGTACCGACGCAAATTCAAGCGCC
Source organism: Methylophaga sp. UBA678 (assembly GCF_002299105.1). Taxonomy (NCBI): domain Bacteria; kingdom Pseudomonadati; phylum Pseudomonadota; class Gammaproteobacteria; order Thiotrichales; family Piscirickettsiaceae; genus Methylophaga; species Methylophaga sp. UBA678. The sequence continues at coordinate 78,317 of NZ_DBNG01000007.1, read as the reverse complement.
AGCACCAAAAACGAACTACTTAATCCACACTTGTTTGGCATTCACAAACTCTTTTATGCCATGCGGTCCTAACTCGCGGCCATAACCTGACTTTTTAATACCACCACTAGGTAAGCGAGGATCTGTCTTCACAATCCCATTGATGGCCACTTGACCGGCATTAATTTTCATCGCAAAGTCCTTCGCCATTTCAGCATTATTGGTCCAGACACCCGCCCCCAATCCAAACTCAGTATCATTTGCTAATACAAGCACTTGTTCAGCTGATTCAGCCTTAATGGCACACATCACGGGGCCAAATGTCTCCTCCTTAAATGCGGTCATATCTGCCGTGACATCAGCTAAAAAAGTCACCGGATATGCGAAACCTTTGCCTTCGGGCAGCTCACCACCTAATAGACATCGCGCCCCCGCCTGAATAGTCTCAGTGACCTGGCGATGCAGGTTATCCCTTAAATCAGCACGTGCTATCGGCCCAATATCGGTAGTTTCTTCCAATGGGTCGCCCATGCTTAATTTTTCCAGACGTGTTTTTAATTTATCAATAAAGTCGTCGTAAACAGGGGCTTCAATAATAATGCGCTTTGCTGCAATACATGACTGCCCAGCGTTAATAATACGAGAAAGCGTTGCCACGTCGGCAGCCTCATCCAGGTTCGCATCCGCCAGCACGATCAGAGGATCGCTCCCCCCCAACTCGAGCACTGAAGGTTTAATTTCTGATGCTGCCATGGAGGCGACCTTGGCACCAGCTCCAGCTGATCCGGTAAACGAAACCGCCGCAATATCTGGGTGACGAATCGCTTTTTCGACCAATGCTGTCTCCACCGGTAAGTTGACCATAATCCCTACAGGCGCACCGGCTTCTTTAAATACCTGCTCGATCGCCTGAGCACAGCCAGGTACATTCGGGTCATGTTTCATGACACAGGTATTACCCGCCATTAAAGCCGGGGCGAGATAACGAAAGGCCAACCAAAGTGGTGCGTTCCACGGCAGGATACCCAGCAAGGTACCTAGCGGCTGGTAACAGACATAACTCTCAGTCGCATCAGAGGGTAACACTTCATCACTCAGGTAGGCTTCTGCATGCTCTGCATAAAATTCTGCACACCATGCGGCTTTTTCTACTTCAGGCCCACCTTCTTTGACAGGCTTACCCATTTCTTCCGCCATGAGTTTACTGAGTAATGGCTTATTTTGTCTCAGTGATGCGGCGACCGATCTCAATACTTCTGCTCGTTGTTTGATAGGCATGGTTCGCCACGAATCAAATGCATTGACGGCTTTAGCAATGGTGATATTGACGCCTTCTTCATTCAGCGAATCGTAGTTATGAATGTCTTGTCCAGTGTATGGATTCGTTGCTGTTAACATCTCCACCTCATTTCGATTGTTTAGCTTTCGGTTTTGACTTGTCATCAGACTCAGTCTGACGGGCCTCATTGATATCCACTAACTTTTTATCTGCTTGATCAGGCTTTACCGTGAAATCACGATCCATGGTAAAAAAGGATTTACAGCCATCTTCAGTCACATAAATGGTGTCTGAAATACCGCAGGT
>NZ_DBNG01000007.1:76313-76450 GCF_002299105.1 Methylophaga sp. UBA678 | reverse complement strand
AATACCGCAGGTTTTATCGCCATCGACACCCCACATCCAGGGGATGATATGGAAAGTCATTCCTTCTTCCAAAATGGCTGACTCACCTTGTTTCAGACTACAGATATAGCCTTCATCCCAGCTAGGAGGAAAAGCAA
>NZ_DBNG01000007.1:75309-75991 GCF_002299105.1 Methylophaga sp. UBA678 | reverse complement strand
AGGAAAAGCAATACCAATCGAATAACCTGAACGTGTCACTAGACGAGCACCAATATCATTATCAGAAATAATATTACGGACCATATTGTCGACATCCGACACGGTCATCCCCGGCTGAACCGTTTCATGTACTGCACTCAAGGCTTTTTTCATGGTTTCCTGAGCTTTGTACATAGAGTCAGATAACTCGCCCAATACCGCGGTGCGCATCATGGCCGTATGATAACGACGGTAACAGCCGCCGACTTCCAGAAACACATGCTCTCCAGGTTTGACTGTTCTCCCCTCCCAGGTTGCATGGCCTATCATGGTCCTAGGCCCCGATGTGACATAGGGCATGACTGCAGGCGGTTCTCCACCTGCTTTGAACATGGCAGAACTAATGGCAGCGCCAATGTCATTTTCAGTGACACCAGCCCGGGCAGCTTCAAGGCCAGCTTTCATACCTGCTTCTGTCGCTTTGGCGGCACGATGCATCAATTCAATTTCAGCGGCTGATTTTCGAATGCGACCTTGCTCCACAATGCCAAAACAATCCAGTAGTTTGCCTTCGGTCAGCGTGGTGTGAATAAAGTCTTGTTGATAAGCGGGGAAAAAGTAACTATTACGCTCATATCCAATGCGTTTATCTGATAACCCAAATTCGCGTAAGGCATCCACCAGCATCTGAATGGCATCACCC
>NZ_DBNG01000007.1:36391-75010 GCF_002299105.1 Methylophaga sp. UBA678 | reverse complement strand
ACCAGCATCTGAATGGCATCACCCGTATCAGGGTAAGGTCGTGTTCGTTCCACCCAGGTTCTGGCAATAATATTTGACTCCTCCATCGCCCGGGTGATCATGAAGGGCTCCTGCTCTAAAGGTACGACCAGAGCTTGAAAGAAAGAGTACCCTGTGGTCTGATAATCCGTCATATACATGATATTTTCCGGATCGGTAATCACCACTGCATCTAAATGACGTTGAGCAATTCTGACCCGTAACTCACTCAGACGGCGTTCATATTCCTCAAAGGGAAAGGTCATATCATCGCGTTGTCTCATGCTGCCTCCTCCATGACTTTTTGTGTGGTATTCACCAGCACTTCTAATCCGGCTTGAAGATCATCTTCAGGAATCGTCAAGGGTGGAATCAGCTTAACCACACGTCCACCTGTACCACAACTGGCAATCAGCAAACCAGCTTTAAAGCATTCATCTACAATCGCTTTTGCACGCTCACCAGTTGTCACATCTAAACCGATAATCATGCCTTTACCGCGAACCTGTATCTGTTCAAACCTCTCTTCTAACGGTGCCAGTGTCTGATACATTGTTTCGGCTTTTTGCCTGACTTGCTGCATCAGATCATCGTTATCAAAATAGGTCAGAGCTTCTTTACCGGCTACAAAAGACAAACTCTGTCCACGGAATGTCCCAGTATGTTCACCCGGCGCCCAGTACTCATCGACTTCTGGCTTAATCAGGTTCATTGCCATCGGTGTTCCCATCCCACCGAGCCCTTTCGCCATACAGATAATATCGGGGTCAATATCGATACCATCAAAACTGAAAAAGGAGCCAGTTCGGCCCATACCTACCTGTATGTCATCAATAATGAGTAACGATCCGACTTCTCGCGCCAGTTTAGCTAATGCCAGTAGCCACTCTTCCGAGGCCACATTAACACCACCTTCAGCCTGAATCGTTTCAAGTAAAAATGCTGCCGGTGGCGTCACACCACTCGAAGTATCGAGATACAGCGAACGTAAATGATCCAAGACCGACATACCGCAACCTGACTCACAACCCTGACATGTTTTTTCACAGCCAAATGGATAGTGGGAAACGTGATTTAAGGGCACACCCGCAGCGCCGCGAAAATAACGGTTCGCGGTAGCCGCTAAAGAACCGAGAGTCATACCATGAAATCCACGGGTGAAGGCCACTATTTCCTGTCTTGAGGTCACGCGTCTAGCGAGCTTCATAGCCGCTTCAACCGCATTTGTTCCCGTGGGACCCACAAACTGCATTTTGTGCGTCATGCCTCTCGGTTTGAGAATCGTGTCTTCAAACTTTTCCATGAACTCTCGCTTCGCGGTGGTCTGCATATCTAGTGCGTGAGTCACACCACCAGACTGAATATAGTCCACCACGGCAGAGGTCATACGCTCATTGTTATGGCCAAAATTCAGTACACCGGCACCAGCAAAAAAATCAATGTATTCCTTACCCTCTTCATCGATTTGCCTTGCATTACTGGCTTTATCAAAAACAACAGGATAGACACGACAATATGCACGGATATTGGACTCACGTTGTTCAAATATACTCATTTACTACCTCCTGGTTTGTGATATCCACTGATAATCAGCGAACGATGTAGTCAGTTATTCTGGCAAGGGCGCACCGACCAAACGCGCATAGAGACGAGTGACCAAAGGAATGAGCTGGTCATTGAAATCATAAAAAGGGCTATGACAGACTGATTGATGTGCTGGACCATCATCCGCCCCCACAAGAGCAAAGGCACCGGGGATTTCGTTTAAGTAATAACTGAAGTCTTCAGACGCCATGATGGGCACAAGTGTCTCCGTTTCCATTCCGGCCTGGCCGTATTCAGCCAACCAGTGCTCTCGCACATTCTGAGCTTGCAAGCCATGATTGATAGTCGCTTCATAACGGGGATAAATATTCACCTCACAACTCACACCATAACTGGCAGCAGTTTGTTGACTTATCTCGACAATTAAACGATTGATGACATCGCGAGTTTTTTGATCAGGTACACGGATACTTCCACCTAATACAGCTTTGTCGGGTATCACCGTTGCTGCACTGGGTGCTTCTATAGAGGAAACGTTCACCACAGCAGCTTGTTGTGGAGATAAATGACGGCTAACAATTTGTTGTAACGCCATGGTAACGGCACTGGCAGCCAGCACCGGATCACAACATAATTCTGGCTGACTCGCATGTCCTCCCTGACCAGTCAGAGTAATGTCAAACGTGCCATTACCACACATCACGATACCGTCTGGACAAATGAGCTTACCAAAAGGCATTGCTGGCCAATTATGCCAGCCATATATTTCATCTATGTCATTCAAGGCGCCATCTTCAATCATCTTCTTGGCACCATGACCACCCTCTTCCGCAGGTTGAAACAAAAGGGTGACTGGAGCTGGAAGTTGATCTTCAACTGACTTTAACCAAGCCGCACTCGCCAATAGCGTCGCAGTATGACCATCATGCCCACATGCATGCATACAACCTTCATGTTGGGAAACCCAGGCATGTTGCGTTCTCTCAACAATGGGAAGTGCATCCATGTCCGCGCGAAGAGCGATATGTGGTTTATTTTTGCTATGTGGGTTCAGTCTGGCCAAGGTGCCAAATTCTGCACAAGGTTCCCAGGGTATACGAAGCAAATCCAGCTGCTCCCTAATTAAGCGTGCTGTTTCTACCTCATGCCAACCTAGCTCAGGTTGGCTGTGTATTTGTCGGCGCAATTGCTGCGCATGATTGATCGCTTGTTGCCAGATGGACACCATCTTGCTCCTTTGCGTTTTGTTGACTCAAAACAGTGCATGTTTTGATGAAACGAGAGTGGTTAAGCACCTGATTAGGTAATTTACGTGTTAAACATGACCACTTTCAACTCTGACAAAGCTAAAGCAAGGCTTGTTCCATTATTTGTTTTCCAAACTATATAGCAGACAAAACAAAAACTAGACGACTGGTCTAATCTATGAAATCATAACCATATGACACAGACAAACAAATCACGCTCAACGGATACCAGACATCAGATCCTCAGTACTGCTCAGCAAATCATTCTTGGTAAAGGCTTTACTGCTGTAGGCTTGAATGAAATATTAAAAGCGGCCAATGTGCCCAAGGGGTCTTTTTATCACTACTTTGAGTCAAAGGAACACTTTGGAACGGCCTTACTTGAGCATTATTTTGAACAATACATCGCTGGACTGGATAGCCAATTAAAGGCTGATAAACGCCCTGCTGTTGAACGTCTCATTGCCTACTTCGAGCAGTGGAAATCCAATCAGTGTAATGACACCAGCATGGACAGATGTCTGGTAGTGAAATTAAGTGGAGAGGTAACTGACTTATCTGAGAGTATGCGACTCACATTAAAAAAAGGTACTCAACAAGTCATTGAGCACCTTGCCATGTGTGTGCAAGCAGCCAAAGATAATGATGAAATTAAATTAACTGCAGATGCTCAAACAGTCACAGAAGAGCTCTATTATTTATGGATAGGTGCCACCCTGATGACAAAAGTTAATCACACCCCGTCTGCGCTTGAGTTAGCAATGAGTGCCACACTAAGTAAGCTCGGGCTCAGAAATCATAACTGATCATCATAATTATATTTACCCAAATCATAGACGACTGGTCTATTAAAGACACTCAGAGGTATGACAGATGAATAATTTCAACTTTTATAATCCAACACGCATTGTTTTCGGACAGGGCCAGATCGCTGAACTGGCCAATCTAGTCCCCGAAGATGCAAGAGTTTTAGTTTTATTTGGCGGGCAAAGTGCACGTAAAAATGGCACATTAGATGAGGTTCTAATGGCACTGAATGGACGCCATGTGGAGGAGTTTGGCGGCATTGAAGCCAATCCCAGTTACAGCACACTCATGCGTGCAGTTGAGCAAATTCGTCAGCATGAATTGAACTATTTATTAGCTGTGGGTGGTGGCTCAGTCATAGATGGAACCAAGTTTGTCGCTGCTGCTGTTCAGTGTGAGGGCGATGCATGGCAGGAAATTCTGGTGAATCATGCCACAAATATTGATAAAGCCTTACCATTTGGCTCCGTACTGACCTTACCTGCTACGGGTTCAGAAATGAATGCCAACTCTGTGATTACACGTTATGAAACTCACGAGAAACTGGCCTTTAGCAGCCCGCTGGTGTATCCGACATTTTCAATATTGGATCCTACTAAGGCCTATACCCTCCCCCCTAGACAACTCGCCAATGGTGTCGTCGATGCCTTTACGCACATCATGGAGCAATATCTGACGTATCCGGTAAATGCGGCCGTACAGGATCGTTTCGCTGAAGGTTTATTGCAAACACTGATTGAGATTGGACCTAGTTTGCTTGAAACACCCGATGACTATGACCTTCAAGCTAATTTTATGTGGACGGCTACCTTAGCTTTAAACGGCTTGATTGGAGCTGGTGTGCCGCAGGATTGGGCAACGCATATGATCGGTCATGAAATTACCGCTCTGCATGGCTTGGACCATGCTCAGACATTGGCGATTTTATTACCTAGTGTGCTTCACGAACAGCGTGCAAAAAAATCCGACAAATTACTGCAATATGCACAGCGGGTATGGGGCTTGGAAGATGGTAGCGATGATGACCGAATTAATCTTGCCATCACAAAAACCCGCGATTTTTTTGAACGAATGGGGGTAAAAACGCATCTGACTGATTATCAGATCAGTGCCGATGCAATTCCAGCGATGGTCCAACAGCTCGAGCAGCATGGTCTTACACAGCTTGGTGAACACAACGATATCGATCTGGAAAAAAGCCAACACATTCTACAAGCAAGCCTATAAATATAAGGAGCGCCTTATGACAAAAACTATTCAATTTTCTGAGGCCGGTGAGCCATCTGTTTTATCTATTATTGATGAATCTGTGCCTGCTCCCGCGGCAGACGAAGTGCAGATTAAAGTCCATGCTATTGGTCTTAACCGTGCTGAAGCTATGTTCCGCCGTGGCCAATATCTCGAAGCACCGACATTCCCTGCACGCATAGGCTATGAATGTGCTGGCACAGTCAAAGCGGTTGGCGAAAATATTAAACACATCAAAGTGGGCGATGCGGTCAGTACTATTCCCAATTTCTCTATGAATCAATATGGAAGCTATGCAGAGCTGACAAATATGCCGATCACGGCTGTCACCCCACATCCTGAAAATTTAAGTTGGGAACAAGCGACATCAGTATGGATGCAGTATCTAACAGCATATGGTGCCCTGATTGATATTGCCAAAATGAAAGCCGATGATTTTGTCTTAATCCCTGCTGCATCCAGCAGTGTCGGACTCGCAGCGATACAGTTATGTAACTTGATGGGTGCTACGCCAATCGCCATGACTCGAACGGCTGATAAAGTCGAACAACTTCACCAGCTTGGTGCCGAGCACGTGATTATCAGTGAACAGGATGATGTGGTTGATGCCGTCATGGCCATCACTGAAGGTCGTGGTGTGAATATCGTATTCGATCCGGTAGCTGGCCCTATGCTAAGTACGTTAGCTGAAGCTTGCGCCCCACTAGCCATGATTTTTCAATATGGTGCACTGAGCGCAGACCCCACGCCTTATCCATTATTCACGGCATTACAGAAAGGCCTCACGATTCGTGGCTACACCTTATTTGAGTTTACCAGTGCACCAGAGCGTTTAGCTAAAGCCAAAGAAAAAATCTTTGACTGGTTAAAACATTCCCAGCTGAGCCCAGTCATAGCAAAGACATTTGATTTTGACGATATCGTGGCAGCACACAGCTATCTGGAAGCCAATAATCAATTAGGCAAAATTGTTATTACACTCTAACTCTAAGGATTCACTATGACATCAATGAATCAGCAAACAGAATCACTTTTATCGCCTATCGAACTGGGCTCTATCAGTTTGAAAAATCGCGTCATCATGGCGCCTTTAACTCGTAATCGGGCTGGTGAAGGCTTGGCTCCGACGGAAATGAATGTGGAGTATTACCGTCAACGTGCATCAGCCGGCCTCATTATTAGCGAAGCAACATTGATTTCAGCAAAAGGGATTGGCTATCCGAACACGCCCGGAATCTACAGCGAGGCTCAGATAGAAGGCTGGAAAAAAGTGACTGAAGCTGTCCACGCTGAAGGTGGAAAAATTGTATTGCAAATATGGCACTGTGGCCGGGTCTCACACTCTTCCATGTTACCCGACGGTATGAAACCACTCGCCCCTTCAGCCATCAAACCTGCCGGTGAGGTATATACCTATGAGGGAATGAAGCCCTATGAAACACCCGAGGCAATGACTGCAGATGATATCAAACAGACAATTGATGACTTCCGAACAGCCGCTTACAACGCCCTCACAGCAGGTTTTGATGGTGTAGAAGTACATTCTGCCAATGGTTATCTGCTTGACCAATTTTTGCGTGATGGCAGCAATCAGCGTACAGATGGCTATGGCGGCAGCATTGAGAACCGTGCCAGACTGACATTGGAAGTCGTTGATGAAGTTTGCAAAATCTGGGGTTCGGACCGAGTTGGGGTTCGTCTGTCACCTCTTCAGCCCTTCAATGATATGAAAGATAGTCAGCCTCAGCAGACTTTTGAGTACGTTATTAAAGCGTTAAACGCTTTCAATTTAGCGTATTTACATATCACAGAAATGGGATCAGAAAATCCGGGCATGGCAGGTCCGGCATTTGATCTGAGTTTATGTCGTGAATGGTACCAAGGTCATTACATGACCAACAGTGAATATACGTTTGATACCGCCAATGTTGCTATCAAGAGTGGTGACGCTGACTGTATTTCATTTGGCAAACTATTTATAGCGAACCCGGATTTAGTGGAAAGATTTGCCACGCAATCGCCGCTCAATACTCCGGACAGTGACTCATTCTATGGTGGTGATGCCCATGGTTACATCGACTACCCTTTTCTTACTGAACAATAACTGTCGGTAAAAAGTAATCCATTTTTAGACAATAAGTACTCCAGGTATCAGAAAAAAGCACCCTGATACCCGCATAAAAACAGTGCAGTGATGATAACAATACAGGTGTCGCTGTTCTGATCATTAAGAAATACAGACTAAAGGAGGATGTATGACATTAAAGACTATCTCTAAGCTAGTATTAGCCAGCACAGTAGGACTAATGAGTCAGGCTGTATTGGCAGATCGGGCAGATGCAGAAGCAAATCTGCACAAACTCAACTTGCCAGAAGGATTCCATATTGATGTATATGCTGAAGTCGAGGGTGCTCGTCAAATGGCATTGGGTCAATCAACAGGAACAGTCTTTGTCGGCACACGCGGTAATAATGTTTTTGCTGTTGTTGATAAAAACAAAGATCGCAAAGCGGAAAAAGTCGTCAATATTCTTGATGATTTAAAAGTAGGTAATGGCGTCGCCATGCACCAGGGTAATCTCTACGTCGCTGAGCAAAACCGTATTGCACGCTACGCTGCACCAGGTTTTGACCTGACGCTCCCATTCAAACAAATGCGTGAAGTCATTTATGACAAACTCCCGGATAAAGCCCATCATGGCTGGCGTTATATTGCTTTTGGCCCCGATAACAAACTGTATGTGACGGTCGGTGCCCCTTGTAATATCTGTAACCCTGAAGGTATCGAGGCCAGCATTATTCGCATGAATGCTGATGGCAGTGAGGCTGAGATTTATGCCAAAGGGATCAGGAATTCAGTCGGTATGGATTTCCAGCCCGACACTGGTGACTTGTATTTCACTGATAATAATGTCGATATGATGGGTGATGACACCCCACCAGGTGAGCTCAATGCGGCTCCTGAAGCGGGTATGCATTTCGGTTTCCCATTTTATGCTGGTGGCAAGGCACAACATCCAGATTGGAAAGACAAAAAAGTCCCACAAAAAGTCACCTTCCCAGTGCAAGAGTTTCAGGCACATACAGCGAGTCTGGGCCTTAAATTCTATACAGGAGACATGTTTCCAGCCGATTATAAAGGCGATGCTATTATTGCTCAGCATGGTTCCTGGAATAGAACCAGCCCTGTTGGTTACCAGTTAATGCGCGTCACTTTTGATGATAATCATCAGGTAACGGGTCAAGAAGTCTTTATTGATGGTTGGTTACAAAATGGAGAAGCCTGGGGACGACCAACCGATGTATTACAACTTTCTGATGGTTCATTGTTGATTTCAGATGACTACAATGATGTGATTTATCGTGTCAGCTATGGCGATGACAAAGCAGCAAAAGTCGCTACGTCTCGCTCAAATAGTCAAACGATCAGCGGCTTGGTGATGCCTGAATCAGCAATTGCTGCACCAGATGGACGTGTGTTTATTACTGAAATTGGTGAGTTTGGCAAAGCGGGTGATGGTAAGGTTACCGTTATTGATAAAGACGGTCAAAAGTCAACTTTAGCCACAGGCTTAAATGATCCAAAAGGCATCGATTTATGGAATAACGAACTGTATATTGCTGACGTCGATCATGTCGTGAAAGTCGACATGGATGGCAAGGTCAACGTTATCGCTGATAAGAAAGCACTTCCAGGAAAACCCGTATTCCTGAATGATGTGGAAATTGATGGTAATGGCACCATTTATGTTTCAGACAGTGGCACGGATGAAGGTGAAAACGCTGGTATCTATCAAATCACACAAGCAGGAAAAATAAGTGAAATTTTAAATACCAACTCGGCGATTAAACGCCCAAATGGCCTATTGATGGATGGTAATGACACACTATTAGTCGCCGACTTTGGTACTGGGGATCTGTACCGCACATCTATCAGTTCAGGCAAAACCGAGGCCTTAAACAAGGGCTTTGGTGGCGCAGATGGTCTGGTCAGAGACAGTAAAGGTTATCTTTACGTGAGTGATTGGCAGAATGGTAAAGTCTGGCAATTAGTTGAGCCTAAAGCGACACCTCAGCTCATCAGTGAAGACTTTGTCTCTGCAGCTGACATTGCACTATCTGCAGATGGTCAGTCAATACTGGTACCTGACATGAAAGCCGGCAAATTAATCTCTTTGCCAATTCAGTAAATCATTCTATCTATGCCCGGTGTTCACACCGGGCATTTTAAAATCCAGTGATCACATTATCAGTATCAGCGGTCTTCAAACTGGGTTGTTTAAAATAGTTATAACCATTTTTGTGCTGTGACTTCACTTCATACATAGCCAGGTCAGCATATTTAAGCAGTGATTCCAAGTTGTCGGCATTGAATGGATAAAGCGCGATACCGATACTCGCACTAATATTGACCGTGTTATAGAGCTCACATTCAATTGGTTCACGTAAAATACTCAGCAGTTTTTCTGCGATACGACTCGCTTCCAATAGGTCTGTGGTTAATCTGGCAAAAATAACAAATTCATCGCCCCCCCAACGTATCGCCACATCGTCAGCACGCACAGAACTCAATAATCGATTTGCGACTTCAATCAACACTTTGTCACCTGCTTCATGGCCAAACTGGTCATTAACGGGTTTAAAGCCATCCAAATCGATCATAAACAGGCCATAAGCAAAACGCTTAGTCTCAGCTAATGTGATGAGCTGTTCTATCTTATTTTCTCCAGCACCACGATTATATAGATTGGTTAAAGCATCAACTTCAGCCTGCCCTTTGAGTTTTTCTTCACGATTCCGACGTTCAGAGATATCTTGTAAAACAATCTCAAATGACGACGCTTTATCATCATCAGTCATAAGTGAAATAAGACAATATAGCCATCGAGTCTCACCACTGTCCTCAATTTTTATATCAACGGCACGTGACTCACCTGTTAATAAAACCTCAGCAGCAGCCGACTCTAAACGACTTTTTTCCTCATCAAAGACGGTGAAGAATGAAACGGGGTCTTGCTGAGAAATTTTTTCAAAACTTGGCTTACCAATAATATTTCTGAATGATGGGTTATGCAGTTTCATTTTGCCATCAATATCCACAATTGCGATGCCATGACTGGATTGCTCAAAGATATCTCTGAAACGGTTTTCGAGCTCTTCTACTTCCTGTCGTAGCGCTCTTTCAAGGTTGATATTGTCTTCAACCGAGCTCAATAAGTGGTTGATATCATGAGTTAATAAACCAATTTCATCATATTTGTGTGATGGCGTAGGAACCAGGCGTTGGTCACTACCAATACGAATACTATGCAAACGCCTGGCTAGGCGTTTAATTTCTGTAATGAGCTGTCTGTTAAGTAAAAAAATGATTAAGGTAATTAAAATAAATGTCTGCACAGCGATGAGAGTCACATGATTCATAGCCGTTTTTTTAGCATCGAATTGAATTAAGTCAATATTTGGGGCAACCAATAACTTTCCGACCGTTTCACCCGTAACAAAGGGTGAATCTAAATTAAACCGCAGAGTCTCAACGGGTTCATCAGGCATAATGCCACGCGTTGATAATGTTTCCTGGGTGGATTTTAGTACCACGGCTTTCACTAAATCACTGGCGGCAATGCCGTCAACTACCTCTTTAGCCAATGTGAGATCATCCAGATAGGCAGCAATAGCAGCAGTTTGGGACACCGCATGAACCAGTTGCCTCAGTTGTTTTTGACTCTGGGCAAACTCTTTTGAATAGGTATAACTATAAAATACATAGCCAGTACATAAGGCCGACACCAGGCCAGCAAGCAACAGTATTAGGGCTAAACGTGTTGCGATACTGGTACGAAGCTTAGTCAACATAACCAAGAATTTTTAATTTATCGTTCACTTTATCTGCTTCAACATAGCCAATAGCATCCGTATCTGTCTCTAAGTAGTTAATCAACTCCTTATCACTGACTTCTCTGGGCAAGGTCGCTCGTCCAGAAAAAAGTAATCGGGCTCGGTATGAATTGATTTCGTTAAGTGTTTTATTAACAAGATTGAGATAAAACAGTTTTCTCGTAGACGAGTTAAGTTTCTGGTCAAGTAAAATAATGCGCTGTCCCGATGCATAGAATGTGGTTCTTCCCATGAAAATATCAATGATTTGTTGTTTCGATAATTCATTTAAAGGATTATTTTTATTGGCCACAACAACAAGATCATCGGCAGAAGCCATGCTAGGCATCAATGATAACAGCAGTATGAATGATACGAATAACGTCTTCATCAGAATATAAAATCCATGGTCAGACTAAACGTATTAAAACTGTGTTGCTTATCTATAGGGTTTTTCTGCTCGAAAATAAAATCGCCATATTTTTCAACCCAGGTTCTGTCCCACTGCGCTTTTAATGACACTCTCTGTGACACATCCCAACGCGCACCAATACCAATACTTCCCTGATCGGTATACATAGCATTGCTCGCAGCCTGCGTAATAGCTTGTAGTTGCTGATAAGCGGGAATAAAGGCCGGCGCTGATGTTATCTTCTCTCTACTGCCAAGCGTTTTAAATTTACTGACGATAATATACGGTGTGATTGAACCGAAACGATGACCCACGCTGAGGTATCCGGAAGCATATTTATCTTGAACGCTGGTTTCCGCTTTCACTAAGCTGAGTTCACTTTGAATCAACCAGTTATCTTTGTCATAGCTAACGCCAGCGGCTAAATATTTAAGCCAGGTATCATTGATAGAAAATCCAGCCAGTGAAGCCGCTTCAGGCCAGCCAAATTCTGATGCTTGTATTAAAGCCTCATCAAGTGCCGCTACAGGATCTGCCTTATCATTAATCTTCGCTTGAGAATACAAAACACGAAATTGCCATGTCTGATTTTCCCAACGCAGGCTTACACCATAATTGGGCTCAAAGATAACCTCTTCTGAACCATCGCTGCTGGCATAAGGGAAATGACTACGTCCTCCCCAGATAGAGGTGGTCAGCATTCCATCAGCTAGCCTGGAGTGATGTTTTAACTCAACACCATCATATTTATCACTGGCGATCTGGCCATAGAACTCAACTGGATGATGAGCCCATAAGTTAGCAAACCCCACGTTCTTATATTCAGATGACATAAAAACGCCATTCGGCATGCGGCCTATATTCAGCTCAAAAGCATCATTTATATGGTAGGAAAAAAAAGCTGACTCAATACTTCGGTTCAGGGAGTTTTCTGGTCGTTTTTCTAATAAGAACTGCGTCGTGAATGTCAGTTTGTGGTTAAACGCATAGTCCAGCTGCATTCCCAAATTAGAAGCAGTCGTCCAATCAAACCCTTTATCGAAGCCTTCTTGTTCAATCGAATGTCGATAATAAATATCATCACTATCGTTATAGACAAGACCAAGTGAACCATAACCGTTGATGTGAAAATTATCGATACCGGTATCAAATGCAGTTGCTTGAAATGGATATGTGATTATCCACAACAACAATAGATATAAACGGTATCTGAGCTCGAACAACTTAATACTCTCACTTTCACGACTTAATTAACGAATTCCCATAAGAATTATATAGATATTTTCCTCAAATTTGTTATGCAAAACTCAATTTCAAGGTATAGCTGGTCATTACGCTAGTTACTCACAATTTCTGTGGAAAATAATGTGGATAACTTTCTAGTAAATCTGTAAGTGTTTCTTTTATGGCAACCTTTATGATGTGGTTAAATTTTAACCAACGAGAAAATCAGCCGAAAAATGTTGATATATCTAGGTTTATGAAACAGACATGATCAGTATTCCAGAAATAATCGTATTCTTTTTACTCACAATTTCAGTGGATAAGCATGTGCATAACTTTCTGGTAAATCTGTAAGTGACTCTTTTATGACAAGCTTTATGACTTGGTTATTTTTTAACCAATCCCATTTTCGCATAGCAAAGTCATCGTTGAAGATGGAAGATCAAAAAGAAGTAAACTCGATAAAGGAATCACTTATTCACCTTACTCACAATTCCAGTGGATAAGCATGTGGATAACTTTCTGGTAAATCTGTAAGTGTTTCTTTTATGACAAGCTTTAAGGAATGGTTAAAATTTAACCAGCACCTATTAAAATGGCTATGGAAAGAAACGCATTATTGAAGATGTTCAAACACTTAATAATGCCCTCTCACGCCCTAATAAAATCTGTTTACGCTCAACACCCCAGCGATAGCCTGAAAGGTTGCCGTTTTTATTCACAATACGATGACAAGGAACCAGTAATGCCAGTGAATTCGCGGCACAAGCATTGGCAACGGCTCGCACTGACGAAGGCCGACCAAGCATCATTGCGAGCTCAGTATACGTTCTGGTTTGTCCAGCAGGTATTTGCAATAAGGTATTCCATACTGACTTTTGAAACGATGTACCTTCCATCTGAATGGGCAAATCCAGCTCGCCTGTTGGCGCTTCAATATAGTTTAAAATCTGGATTAAATAATCCGTTAATAAGGTATCGTTTTCCTGCTGTTTTGCATGTGGATATTTTTCCAGCAGGTGCTCAACTAACCTGTCTGGATCGTCAGCCAGTGCCACAAAACAGATACCATTGTCATTGCCAGCCACCAGAAGACAGCCGAGGCTGGAAATACCTAATTCATAAAACACCATGAACTTGTCCTCCCTATTGAATGTATTTTTCATATAACATATAAAGCTCTGAACTAAATCGTATTCATCATTGCCAGAGACATGATTGAATACTGAGGAGTGAACCATTGAAAATTTCTAGCTCATTGCTTTTTTTATGCATGTGCCCTGCTGTATTCGCTGGTAATTTGAACTATCAGTTTAGCGGAGATAGTTTACAAAAATTATATGCTGAGCTTCATTATTTACGTGAAGTAGGTATCGAAATTCATCAAAAATACGATGTGAAAAAAAACCCAGATCAGCTTCGCTTTTGTAAGGGTGAGTACGGTTTTATTTCTACACGTGCAAAATCCACCATTGGTATTGCAAACCGTTTGACCAGTCCACACAAAGATGAATATATCGCCGCTGGCTGGAAAGCCTATGAATGCAGTCAGTGTAGTGGTAATATCGAAGCATGTGATGCAGTGCCTCCAGTACTTGAAACCATAAAAGCAGAATTCAAAGAAAAACAAAACGCGACTGAATAAACTAGTGAAAAAAGTAACGACACATTTCCTACTGCTGTGCATGACGCTGATGATGACTTTGTCATCATGGTCAGCGCACGCAGAAAAAGCAGAAATGCGTTCAGATATGGCTCACTCTTCATCGCACTCAATTCAATCTTCTGATTCTGACCAACACTGCGCAGAAACGATATCCAAAGATTGCAAGCATTGTATGAATATGGGTCACTGCCAATCCAATCATCATAGCTGTTTCAACACGGTAACTCTGCCATCAAAGAGCACTTTATCCACTAATCAGCCTCTGTTAACTCTACTCACCGTGAGTCAGATTGAAGCAAAGCCGACAGAGCAACACAACTCCCTGTTCAGGCCCCCTATAAGTTCATAACTCCCACCCCCTCATTACCATGAGGCCTTAGCACATCTGTGCTTATATCATTATTAATGATTGGTGAAGCTTATGAATCGATGGAATAGTTCCATTACTGTGTGGCTGGTTTTACTGCCACTAATTTCCCTTATACCAGCAGCTTATTCGGATGAAGATACGCCATATAGTATCGAACAGACACAGGCTGTATTGCCCTTAGATATCGCCATCACTTTGGCAGAGCAGTCCAACCCGGGACTTGCCCAGCGTCAGGCTCAGGCTGAGGCGATGTCTGCCCTTCCCTCACAACTTGGCAGCCTGCCGGATCCAATGATCAGCATGGGACTGGTTAACTTACCGACAGATAGTCTCAATACCTCGCAAGAAGCTATGACACAATGGCAATTAGGTATTAGTCAGGAGATTCCATTTCCCGGCAAGTTAGCGCTGAAACAACAAGCGGCCACTGAACGAGCCAGTGCCAGCGCGTTTATGACGACAGAGTATAAACAGCAGCTAATTAAATCTATAACAAGCTACTGGTGGCAATTGTTTTATCTGGAAAAGACGTTGTCGGTAATTTCCAGCAATAAAACGTTGCTTAAACAATTTATCGATATTGCTGAAACAAAATATCGTGTCGGACATGGTCTGCAGCAGGATGTACTGCTGTCTCAACTGGAATTATCCAAACTCCTCAACCGTGAGATTGAGTTAAACAGTCAACGTGAACAGTTGGTTATCACACTCAATACCTTACTTAGCCGACCTACGCATACGCCCATTCAGCTTCCAGCCTTTCAGAACATCGACACCACACTCCCCGATATTAAACCTATCGCGGACATTCTCCATCTCGCGAAACAAAACAGGCCGTTTCTACAACAGCAAAAACACCTGATTGCTGCAGCAGCAGAAGATAAAGCCTTAGCTGAAAAAAACGTGTTACCTGATTTTAAAGTTTCGGCAGCTTATGGTCACAGACAAGGCAATAATCTGGATGGCTCTGATCGCAGTGACATGCTGTCACTGCAAGTCGGTATTAGCGTGCCGTTATTTGCCGATCGAAAACAAAAAATGGCCATTTCACAAAAAAACAGTGAATTAAAACAACAACAGTTCGCCTATCAGGATAGCTGGAATCAAGTTCAGGCAGAGATTGCGAATTACATGACGCAATATGAGCAGGCACGTCAGCAATATAGCTTATTAAATACAGGCATCCTGCCTCAGGCCAGACAAACCATAGCGTCAATGTTATCGGGGTATCAGGTTAACAAAGTCGACTTTCTCAATCTGGTTCGAGCACAAATCACACTTTATGACTACGAAACACAATTATGGCTTAGTGTAAAAACCGCAAAAACGGCATTAGCCAATCTCGAGGCCAGTGTAGGTAAGGACACTTTTTATGAATAAAACAACGTCTGTATTTATTAGTTTAATCAGTGGTTTATTAATCGGTACCGGTGGTTTAATGGCATATCAACACTTGTTCAGCCCACCAGCTGTGAAAGCAGAAGCTACACAGAAACCCGCCAAACCATTGTATTACCGTAATCCAATGAACCCGGAAGTCACCTCGCCTGTTCCAGCTAAAGACCACATGGGAATGGACTATATACCGGTTTATGAAGACGAGGCCTCTGCACCAGTAAAAGCAGGTACGGTTAAAATTGATCCGGTCACCGAACAGAATATTGGTGTTCGTACCGCAACGGCC
Organism: Methylophaga sp. UBA678; assembly: GCF_002299105.1. Classification (NCBI taxonomy): domain Bacteria; kingdom Pseudomonadati; phylum Pseudomonadota; class Gammaproteobacteria; order Thiotrichales; family Piscirickettsiaceae; genus Methylophaga; species Methylophaga sp. UBA678. Next base: position 58,915 of record NZ_DBNG01000007.1, on the reverse strand, counting down.
AAACTTTCCAGCTTATCGCACCTTATCCGTACTGTCGGTAAAGTGACCTATGATGAGGAGCGCATATCTAAACTTCATCCCAAAACTGAGGGGTGGGTTGAAAAGCTTTTTGTTGATAAGACCGGTACTCAAGTCAATAAAAACACGATGTTATTGAGTGTATATTCGCCACAACTGGTCACCAGCTCACAGGAATACTTACTGGCGATTAGCAGTGCAAAAACGCTGGAAAACAGTCCTTTCGATGATATCCGTCGCAGTGCTGAGCAAATGGTCGTTTCAGCACGGGAACGTCTGGCATTGCTGGATGTGCCAAAGCATCAGATTCACGATATGGTGAAAACGGGCAATATACCCAAGGCGCTTCATATCCACTCCCCATTCACAGGGACAGTGATTAATATCGGCGCACGTGAAGGTCAATATGTCACACCACAAACAGAGTTATATATGCTGGCTGATCTCAGTAAAGTCTGGGTGATCGCACAGGTCTATGAGTCAGATCTGCCCTGGGTCGGTGAGAACGATACGGTTGAAATGCAATTAACGGCCATTCCAGGAAAAACCTTTAAAGGCACCCTCTCTTATATATATCCCTATGCTGAAGCGGCAACCAGAACCATTAAAGTGCGTATGGCATTTGATAATCCGGATTTGCTATTAAAACCGGACATGTTTGCCAATGTCACCATTCATACCAAAAATCAGCCTGAGGCCATTACGGTACCGACTGAAGCCATCATTCGCTCAGGTGATAAAGAACAGGTATTTATTATGAGAGCAGCGGGCCAGTTTGAACCGCGTATGGTCACTACCGGATTAAGTGCCGATGGCAGGACACAAATCCTAAATGGCGTGAAGGTGGGAGAAGAAGTGGTGACGTCTAGTCAGTTTTTGATTGATTCTGAGTCTAAACTTAATGAAACGACTGAGAAAATGCGTGCAATCGACGCCCCCGCTTATGATGAAATGCAAGATCATCAACAAAACATGATCGAACAGGACATGCCAGCACCCACATCATCGTCAATGAACATGCCAGAGATGGAGCATCATCACCATGATTAAATCCATCATCGATCTGGCATTACGTGAAAAGCTACTGGTTTTACTGGCAGCAGGTTTTTTGGTCGCCTCCGGTGTCTGGAGTCTGAAAAATGTCTCTTTGGACGCCATTCCAGACCTATCTGATGTTCAGGTGATTGTCTTTACACAATATCCGGGACAAGCACCACAAGTCGTTGAAGATCAAGTGACCTATCCTTTAACGACCGCCATGTTAGCTGTGCCTAAAGCCAAGTCTGTACGGGGCTATTCCTTTTTTGGTCTCTCATTTGTTTACATTATTTTTGAAGACAATACTGATATGTATTGGGCCCGGTCACGGGTACTGGAATACCTGAATTATGTCAGTAACCGTCTCCCAGAAAACGTATCGCCAAGCCTCGGACCTGACGCTACCGGTGTTGGCTGGGTATATGAATATGCCTTAGTTGATAAAAGCGGTCGTCATGATTTAGCACAATTACGCTCCATACAGGACTGGTATTTACGTTATCCGCTGCAAACCGTAGATGGTGTGGCTGAAGTGGCTTCGATTGGTGGTTATGTCAAACAATATCAAATCGAAGTGGATCCCAATGCCCTGCTCAATTACCACATTCCATTATCCAAAGTGAAAACAGCCATTCAGCGTTCGAATAGTGATGTTGGCGGTAAGCTAATTGAAATGGCAGAAACCGAATACATGGTGCGTGGATTGGGTTACATCCAGTCACTTGATGATATTCGCTCAATTTCCGTCAGTGTGACTGAAGATGGCACGCCAATTCGTCTGGCAGATATCGCTAATATTCACTACGGCCCTGATTTACGCCGCGGACTCGCTGAGCTGAACGGCGAAGGTGAAGTTGCAGGCGGTATCGTCGTTATGCGTTATGGTGAAAATGCACTGAGTACCATTAATAACGTAAAAGTAAAACTTAAAGAACTGGAAAAAAGCCTGCCAGCTGGTGTGGAAATACAGCCCGTCTATGACCGCAGTGATCTGATTCATCGTGGTGTGAATAATCTTAAATACAAGCTGCTGGAAGAATCGCTTATTGTCAGCTTCATTTGTATTATTTTCTTATTCCATGCCCGTTCTGCACTGGTAGCAATTGTTACTTTACCCATTGGTATATTGATGGCATTTATCGTAATGCACTGGCAAGGGATTAATGCCAATATTATGTCGCTTGGCGGCATAGCTATTGCGATAGGTGCGATGATTGATGGTGCCATTGTGATGATTGAAAATGCACATAAACACTTGGAAAAAGCCGCAACTGAATTAGGCAGAAAGCTCTCTTCATCTGAACACTGGCAAGCGATAGCAACTGCCTCTAAAGAAGTGGGACCGGCTTTATTTTTCTCGCTTATGATTATCACCGTGTCTTTTCTGCCGGTATTCACACTCCAGGCTCAGGAAGGCCGCTTATTCAGTCCCTTAGCATTCACCAAAACGTATGCCATGGCTGCGGCAGCTATTCTGGCAATAAGTTTAGTACCTGTTTTAATGGGATTACTGATTCGCGGCAATATTCTTGCTGAAGCCAAAAACCCGTTGAATCGTTTATTGCACGGCATTCATCGGCCTATTCTGAAATTTTGTATTCATTATCGTTTTCCCGTATTGCTCATCACCATATTGCTGTTAGCTGTCAGTATCATTCCCATACAGCGAACAGGCAGTGAGTTTATGCCACCGCTCGATGAGGGTGATATTTTGTATATGCCGACTACCTACCCCGGCCTGTCCATCTCTAAAGCTCGGGAGTTAGTGCAGCAAACAGATAAGATTCTCCATACCTTTCCCGAAGTGGCTTCGGTGTTTGGTAAAGCTGGTCGCGCTGAAACAGCCACAGATCCGGCTCCGTTATCCATGTTCGAAACGACTATTCGTTTAAAACCGCGAGAGCAATGGCCAGACCCTAGTAAAACCACACGGCAACTGATGAATGAAATGGATGAAGCCATTCAGTTTCCAGGTCTGACCAATAGCTGGACAATGCCCATTAAAACAAGGCTGGATATGTTATCGACAGGCATCAAAACACCGGTCGGTGTAAAAATCAGTGGTCCCAGCTTAACCGAACTCAATACGTTAACGGCGCAAGTTGAACAACTGCTCAACACACTCCCTGAAACCTTGTCTGCATTTGGTGACAAAGCGACAGGTGGGTATTTTGTTGATATCAATATCAACAGAGATGAAATTGCGCGTTATGGTTTACATATTGGTGATGTTCAAGATGTCATTCAGACAGCCATTGGTGGTATGAATGTCACCTATACGGTTGAAGGCCTGGAGCGATATCCCGTCAATTTGCGTTATCCACGGGATATGCGTGATAACTTAAATGAGCTTAAGCGCACCCTGATATCAGCACCAACCGGCGCCCAGATTCCATTATCACAACTGGCCGATTTAAGTCTGAAACGGGGTGCCCCAGTCATCAAGACAGAAAACTCACGGCCCAATGCCTGGGTCTATATTGATATAAAATCCGATGATATCGGCGGCTATGTAGAGAAAGCACGTCAATTGATTGATGAAAAGGTATCGCTGCCACCGGGTTATACCCTCAGTTGGTCAGGGCAGTTTGAGTATATGCAACGTGCCGCAGAGCGACTTAAGCTGGTGATTCCTCTGACACTGTTACTTATCTTTTTATTGTTATACCTCAACTTCCGTAATATTCGGTCACCGCTTATTGTGATGCTGTCGATCCCGTTTGCCAGCATTGGCGGTTTATGGTTGCTGTATTGGCTTGGATTTAACTTCTCTGTTGCCGTTGCTGTCGGTTTTATTGCACTAGCTGGCGTTGCCGCTGAGATTGGTGTGTTAGTTCTAACCTTTATCGATCAGAAGATAGATGAAGTCAGGAAACAGAACCCACAACAAAAACTCACCAAAGAGGCTATCTGGCAAGCTGTGTTTTCAGGCAGTGCAGAAAGAGTCCGTCCAGTTGCCATGACCGCTATCGCCATTACCGCTGGCCTGCTGCCCATTTTATGGAGTCATGGTACCGGCAGTGATGTGATGCAGCGCATTGCTGCGCCTATGGTAGGCGGAATGATTTCCGTTACCGTATTAGCGCTGTTTGTTTTACCGTTAATTTATGGTCTGGTTTTACAGTTTATTGAGCGTCGAAAATAGATGTGTAATGCAAACATAAATCAGACATTAAATGCCGCCAGTATTGCACAGGGTTTGCTTTCTCCGCCTACAGCGCAGTTACCAGCTAAACGTTTGAGGCTATCACGAGCTTGCTGCATGTCGGCTATTTTGGCGTCCAGCTCTTGTAAACGTCGCATGGCTAGTTGATATGCGCGGTGATGATCTTGTGTCGAATCAAGCCCTATGAGCTCTTTAATTTCACGTAAAGTAAAGCCTGCTTCCTGTGCTTTACGTATGAATTTGAGACGGCGCAAATCATGCTGCCCATATCGACGAATACCACCAGCGCTATCAGGCGTATCAAGTAACCCTTTGCGTTGATAATAACGGACGGTTTCCACCGTCACATTGACTTGTTTGGCGAACTGGCCGATGGTCCAACTGTCTTTTTTCATAAGGATATTGACTCTGTACTATGGTACGTACTTTATAGTCTAACCAAGCTCATAAGTTTAATCATCACCATTACTGTCAATTGGGTAGAAAACAGCAATACCCTATTGATAAAACAATTATTTCAGGAGAAGACAATGGCGACTGATCCCGTATGTGGTATGCAGGTTGATGAAACCTCTGCAAAATACCAAACCAGCTATAAGCATAAAAATTATGCCTTTTGCTCTCAACACTGCTTAAATAATTTTAAGGCGGATCCCGAGTTTTATCTTAATAAGCCTGAAACAGAGTATGCAAAAAGCTGTTGCAGCGGCAAACATGATCATCAGCCTAGTTCAGATAAACACCAGCATACTCATGCCGATGCCAAAGGCGACTATATTTGCCCCATGTGTGAGGGTGTTCGAAACGATGGGCCTGGCAGTTGCCCGAAATGTGGTATGGCATTAGAACCTGAAAACCCCGTTTCAACTAACCAGAAAACCGAGTACACCTGCCCAATGCACCCGGAAATCATACAGGATGAACCTGGTGACTGTCCGATTTGCGGTATGGCGTTGGAAGCTACCACCGTTGAAGTCGAGCCGGATAACAGCGAATACAAAGACATGTTAAAACGCTTCATTATTGGTGGGCTATTAGCATTACCTGTGTTTTTAATTGCCATGTTACTGGAAATGGCCCCATCATTTTTTCCAGTAAATACCAGTATCCAACAATGGCACTGGGCTGAGTTTATACTCGCTACACCTGTTGTGTTCTGGGCTGGCTGGCCATTTCTGGTGCGTGCTGTGCAATCAGTAAAAACTGGCCACTTAAATATGTTCACCCTGATCGGACTTGGCGTGAGTGTCGCCTGGACATACAGCATCATTGCATTGCTCTTTCCTGGCGTATTTCCAGCAAGCATACAACACGACGGTGTGGTAGCCGTTTACTTTGAGGCTGCCGCCGTCATCACGGTGTTGGTATTATTGGGTCAAGTATTAGAATTGCGGGCTCGCAGCCAAACCAATACTGCCATCAAACTATTAATGGATTTGGCGCCAAAAACAGCACGAAAAGTCACCGACTGTGGCCATGAAAAAGATATCCCACTGGATCAAGTCAAAGTGGGTGACAAATTACGGATTCGTCCTGGTGAGAAAATTCCTGTTGATGGCTTGGTCATCGAAGGCGAAAGTCACATTGATGAATCCATGGTCACAGGCGAAGCCATGCCGGTGAATAAAAAAGTCGATGACAAACTGGTTGGTGGCACAGTCAACGGCACTGGCAGTCTATTAATGCAGGCTGAAAAAATTGGCAGTGACACCCTACTCTCACAAATCGTGAAAATGGTAGCTGAAGCACAACGTTCCCGGGCACCAATACAAAAACTGGTCGATAAAGTCGCCGCTTATTTTGTACCGACCGTGATTGCGGTGGCCGTTATTACGTTTATTGTCTGGTTTGTAGTCGGTCCCGATCCAAAACTGGCACATGCTTTAATCAATGCCGTGGCAGTGTTAATCATTGCCTGCCCTTGTGCTCTAGGTTTGGCGACGCCGATGTCAATTATGGTGGGCACCGGCCGTGGTGCAGCTCATGGTGTGTTGATTAAAAATGCTGAAGCCTTAGAGAGTATGGAAAAAATCGACACGCTGGTTGTTGATAAAACTGGCACCTTAACTCAGGGTAAACCTCAACTGTCTGCCATTGAAGCCGTTGATGGCTTTGAAAAAAATGCTTTATTGCAGTGGGCTGCCAGCCTGGAGCAACATAGCGAACATCCGCTGGCAACCGCATTAATTGCGGCAGCAAAAAAACAAAATCTCTCACTTGCTGAAGCCAAACAGTTTCAGTCACATACCGGTCAGGGAATCAGTGGCAGCGTTGATGGGAAATCTATTTTGTTTGGCAATAAAGCCTTGATGCAAGCCAATAAGGTTGATGTCAGTGGGCTTGAATCACGAGCAGAAGCACTACGTCAGCAAGGTGACAGCGTGATGTTACTGGCTGTAGACGGTCAAGCAGCTGGACTAGTTGCCGTCGCAGATCCGATTAAAGACACCACCAAAGCCGCTATTGATGCCTTGCATAAAGAAGGTATCCGTATTGTGATGCTGACCGGTGACAATCATGTCACAGCCAATGCTGTGGCAAAACAGCTGAACATTGATGAAGTGCATGCCGATGTGCAACCGGAACAGAAAAATCAGCACATTAAAGATTTGCAAAGTCAGGGACGTATTGTCGCGATGGCTGGTGATGGCATTAACGACGCCCCTGCTCTTGCTCAGGCAAACATTGGTATTGCAATGGGCACAGGCACCGATGTTGCTGTTGAAAGCGCTGGCATGACTCTAGTGAAAGGTGATTTAAGGGGTATTTATCAGGCGCTCAAACTGAGTCGGGCCACCATGAAAAATATCCGCCAAAACCTATTCTTTGCTTTTGTCTATAACTCACTGGGGGTGCCTGTGGCCGCCGGGATTTTATATCCATTTTTTGGATTATTGCTTTCGCCTATGGTCGCAGCCGCCGCGATGAGTCTCAGCTCAGTATCCGTTATTGGCAATGCTTTACGCTTACGCCGGTTAAAGTTATAAGCTTTTCAGAAGCTTAAACTTGTTCTTCTCTAAAGCAGAGTCATGGTCTTGTGGCTCTGCTTTTTATATCTCATGTGACCAATTACCTCTCATCATGCGTACTCATGTTAATCTCTGCCATGTAGACAAGCTTAACCACAATAAAATGGTATAACTCAGCGCTTATGGAGAGAATTATGCGATTAGAATCACTCGCCTTACATCACGGTTATGAATCTGAACCGACGACTAAATCAGCTGCCGTTCCTATCTACCAAACGACCTCATATACGTTTGACGATACTCAGCACGGCGCTGATTTATTTGACCTGAAAGTTCCGGGCAATATTTACACACGAATTATGAACCCAACCAATGACGTGCTGGAAAAACGTCTTGCCGAGATGGAAGGCGGTATTGCTGGTCTGGCCGTGGCATCCGGCATGTCAGCGATTACCTATGCTATCCAGGCGATTGCGGAAGCAGGTGACAATATTGTCAGCAGCACTCAACTCTATGGCGGTAGCTACAACCTGTTTGCACATACCTTCCCGCGACAAGGGATTACGGTGCGTATGGCCTCTTTTGACGATTACGACAAAATCGAAAGCCTGATTGACGAGAAAACCAAAGCCTTATTCTGTGAATCAATTGGTAACCCTGCCGGTAATATCGTTGATATACAGCGTTGGGCTGAGATTGCTCATCGTCATGGTGTACCGTTAATTGTCGATAATACAGTAGCCACACCTTATCTTTGCCGTGTTTTTGATCATGGTGCAGATATCGTCGTGCATTCATTAACCAAATACATCGGCGGTCATGGCACAACAGTTGGCGGCATGATTGTCGACTCAGGTCGTTTTGACTGGGTGGCGAATAAAGATCGTTTCCCGATGCTTAACGAACCTGATCCTTCTTACCATGGCGTGGTCTATACAGAAGCATTAGGGCCTGCCGCCTATATTGGTCGTTGTCGTGTCATTCCGCTGCGTAATACGGGTTCAGCCTTGTCTCCTCACAGTGCCTTTTTATTAATGCAGGGTCTTGAAACCTTGGGTTTAAGAATGGAACGTCACTGTGAGAATGCACTGAAAGTCGCTAATTATTTGCAACAACACCCTAAAGTGGAATGGGTCAATTACGCGGCTTTAGAAAACAGCCCCTATCATGCGGTCTGCCAGAAAATTACCAAAGGTCAGGCTTCCGGTATTCTCAGCTTTGGCATCACCGGAGGCAAAGAAGCAGGTGCCCGCTTTATTGATGCTTTGCAGATGATTTTACGTCTGGTCAATATTGGTGATGCAAAATCACTGGCCTGCCACCCTGCTACCACCACTCATCGTCAGTTAAACCCGGAAGAGCTGGCCACCGCAGGCGTATCAGAAGACTTAGTGCGTATTTCGGTCGGGATTGAGCATATTGACGACATTATTGCTGATATCGCTCAGGCACTGGAAAAAGCATAAAAACAGCTTTATTTATCTCAACCTGATCTCACGGTCAGGTTGAGCATATTATTTTTTTATTGCCACTCGCCACACTTATAATGGCATCTCATTAAGTTGAGAGCGCTCTTCGTGCCATAACCAACGCCCATCAAAAAAATGACTAAACGCTCACCTAACAAAGGTTTACATCCTAGAAACCTTCATAATCACGGTTATGACTTTCTTGAATTGATAGCCAGCCATCCCCCCTTAGACGCTTTTGTATTCACCAATGATTTTGATCATTTATCTATCGACTACAGTGATGCTGAGGCCGTCAAACAACTAAATGCCGCTCTGCTGGCACATCATTATCAAATCAAGGACTGGGCTATCCCCGATGGTGCCTTGTGCCCGCCGATTCCTGGACGCGTCGACTATATCCACTACATAGCTGATTTATTAGGTGTTACAGATCGCACTAGCGATATCCGAATGCTCGATATAGGTATTGGCGCCAATGGCATTTATTCTCTGTTAGCCAGTCGGTGTTATGGCTGGCAATGTGTGGGCAGTGATATCAATGAAACGTCACTCAACAATGTCGCCACCATACTCGATAACAACAAAACATTAGAAACACAGGTGACACTGCGTCATCAGCCAAATCCACATCACATATTTGAAGGCATCATTAAGCAAGGTGAGCGATTTGATGTGAGCGTGTGTAATCCGCCTTTTCATGCTTCTGCTGAAGCAGCATTAAAAACGCATCAACAAAAACAACATAATTTAAAGCTAAAAACCAATAAGCCTACATTGAATTTTGGCGGTTCAGCAGCCGAATTATGGTGCAATGGTGGTGAGAAATTGTTTCTCAAAAAGATGATTCGTGAGAGTCAGGCGTTTGCCGAGCAATGTCGTTGGTTTACGAGTCTGGTGTCAAAAATTGAGAACGTAAAACCCGCAATCAAGTTAATTCAAAAACTGGGCGCTACTGAGGTAAAACAAATTGATATGTATCAAGGTAACAAAATCACACGTATCCTCGCCTGGACGTTTAATTAAAACGGTCAGCAGTCGCTAACGAACCTTCACTAAGTTGCGACCAGCCGCTTTCGCCTCGTACATAGCTTCATCCACCTTGTTTATGGCATCGTCAACACTATAGGCGGGATCAAGGGATGTGACACCAATCGAGGCCGTTACTTGTAATGTGTTACCTTCTTTATCGTAAATAATCTGCTGTTCTGCAACCATGCTGCGAATACGCTCTGCCACATGTTCGACTTGTTCTAATGTGGTATTGGGCATGCAAATCAGGAATTCTTCGCCACCGTAGCGATAAAGCTGATCATAAGGTCTCAATACGTGCTGTAAACATGCGACCGTTTTAATCAATACCTCATCGCCGACTGAGTGCCCGTAGTTATCATTCACCTGTTTAAAGTGGTCAAGATCGAGCATAGCCAATGCGCTGGGTTGTTGGCTTCGTTTTGCCAGAGCATGCTCTTTATTCAGTTCAGCCTGCATACCGGCTCGCGTCTGAGCCCCAGTTAAGGGATCCAGGTTCTGGACCAAATCGGCGAACTCGTGACGTAATGCCTGGAACTGTGTCCGCATCTTTTCAAGCTCATCGTTAAACTCATCAAACAAGCTCACTGGAATCCCTTGATCAGACACGACAAGCTCAATCAGTTGCTTCGCTTTTCTGTGCATCTTTTCATGGGCTATTTCCAGAGACACAAAGGTGGGATGCTCCTGAATCAGCTCGATATGTGAGGTGTACAACCACTCACCAAATTCACATGACTTATGTGCATCATTTTTGAGATCTTTTTCATCAGGTGCCACGCGGGACACTAACACTCGCAAAAGCCGTTGATACCATTGTTGATGACTGTCTATCGCTTTATCTATTTCATCAATAACAAAGCGTAATTGTTGGTGAATCACCGTTGTCATGCCTGCCCATCCGATTGGTAATGAATATAGAGCCGACGATGTCAGACTCTCATTTGACTATTCCATATTAGCGTTTGCTAAACAAGCCTTATTTGATTTATCCAGTCATGACACGTTTGATACGCTCAGCAGCTTCTACCAGCAATAACTCATCTCTTGTATAGGCAAAACGACAATGTGACTCAGCTTGGTGATGGCCAAAATCCAAACCTGGTGTGATAGCGACACCGGCTTGACTTAGCAGGAACCGGGATAAAGCCATACTATCGGGTATCTGCTCATTCAGCAGTGTTGAACAATCTGCATAAAGATAAAAAGCACCTTGTGGCGTGACGGGTATGGAAAAGCCGATATCTTTCAATAATGGCAGCAAGGTATTTCGGCGGCGCTCAAAGGCTTGGCGACGTTGTTCTAATATCGCTAAGGTATTGGACTGAAACGCCGCCAGTGCGGCATATTGCGACATGGTCGTTGGTGCAAGAAACAGATTCTGGGCTAATTTGTCCATCACTTCGGTATAGCCTTCCGGCACCATTAACCAGCCCAAACGCCATCCCGTCATACCAAAGAATTTAGAAAAGCTGTTGACGACAAACACCTGATCACTCACCGATAAGGCCGTGGGCGCGTGAAAGCCATCATAGGTAAGGCCATGATAAATCTCATCAACGACGAGATGGCCTGATTTTCTCGCGACAGCAGCAGCTAACTCCTTGAGGTCTGGTTGGGTTAACACCGTGCCTGTTGGATTAGATGGTGAAGCGACTAAAGCCATCGCGGTATTATCATCCCAATATTGCTCAATATGCTGAGCGGTGAGTTGGTATTGGTTATTCGCATTAACCGGAATACTATTGACGCGTCCTTCAACAAATCTGGCAAAGTGTTTATTGCAGGGATAACCGGGATCCGCCAACAACACCTGCTTCTGTTTCTCGAGTAACGCTCCCATTACCAAAAGTAATGCACCTGATGCGCCTGGTGTGACAATAATTCGCTCAGCATTGACCTTTACCTGATACTGCTCTTCATACCAGCCAGCAATTGCTTCTCTTAATTCAGGCAAACCACACGCTGGGGTGTAATGCGTCTTACCTTGCTTTAATGCATGTATGCCGGCTTCGATAATCGGTTGAGGTGTGTCAAAGTCGGGCTCACCCACTTCCATATGAATGATGTTCTGTCCTGCCGCTTCCAGCTGTTTAGCCTGAGACAAAATATCCATAACGTGGAAGGGAGAAATTGCGTTTGCGCGACTGGCGACTTTTTTGGTCATGCCGTATCCGTTTGAGTTTTAAGGTGAAATAATTGGCGGCTAGTTTAGCAAATTCAGCTGGTTTAACAGCAGCTATTGAAAAGGCTTGCCAATGCCCATACATAGGCGTACTAATCTACTGTTGAAAAAGATAGACAGGTGCGCGTTTCGGTGCCATGCTCTCTGGTTTTTAATCAGACTGATGTCGAGACGAAGAGAAAAAGTGATGGTTTTTTATTGTTAAATAATCAATTATCACCACACCCGTTCATCGACGTTAATTTTAATTTTGCACAAGCTGGGCGCTTCTGGTATAGATTCGCCCTTGGTTTTAGAAAGTATGAGGTTTCAAGATGGAAAACACTCAAGTCGACACTAAGATTACTCCTTACCAGGAGCAAGCAGGCGAAGAGTATATGAACGATGCTCAAGTTGAGCACTTTCGTCAGATTTTAGAAAACTGGAGAGCACAGCTTCGTGCTGAGGTCGACCGCACCGTTCATCACATGCAAGATGAAGCGGCCAACTTCCCCGATCCAAATGATCGCGCCACACAGGAAGAAGAATTCACACTTGAGTTACGCACACGTGACCGTGAACGTAAATTAATCAAGAAGATTGATGAGTCACTGGTGGACTTAGAAAAAGGTGACTACGGTTTCTGTGAGTCATGTGGTACTGAAATCGGTATTCGTCGTTTAGAAGCTCGACCAACAGCAACGCTATGCATCGATTGTAAAACTCTGGACGAAATCAGAGAAAAGAACCGCATCTGATTCGTCTGTTATAAGGCGTTGTTTCAAAGCATCAGGATTGATGCTTTAAGACCTCATACGCATAAAAAAGCCCCGATATCGGGGCTTTTTTGTATCGTCTCTTTCAACCTCTAATCATTAGAGGGCTCATAGGTATAAAGTAAATCTACACCACTTTCAGTGCCCGATTCTGCTTTTAACGCCCAGATTTTACTTAGCTGATATCGAAGCTCCACACTACTGACTGAATCAAACACGCCAATCCCGTAGCTTAGATAGAGTTTTGGTGATAAATATTTACCAATCGTCAACGCTGCATTTTCTTTACTATCACCGGTAATAGCAAACTCATCCAGACCAAACGTGTTAGCAATATCGTCACCAATCATCGCCCCATTTTGTAGGCCAATACCTGTCGCCGCTGAGGCCAATAGCGCCGCATCGGTGGCGCTGGCTTGCTCAATCGGTTTGCCTAAAATCAAATAAGATAAAATATCATCCTGACTCATATCAGGATCAGAAAATAACGTTGCCTGAGGTGCATTCACATTACCTTCAATATACAGGCCTGCAGTCACCTCTTTTGTTTCTCGTACTGCTTTAATATCCAGCTCAGGATTATCAATAGGACCAGAAAAACGAATTTTGCCATTGTCGACTTTCAATAACTGTCCATAGGCAATATAGCTTCCGTCTTTAATCGTTATCTGGCCATTACCTAGCAAGACATCATTAGGGTTACCTGACACCTGCAAATTACCCGTCAAGCGTCCCTGAAATCCCATAGCTTTGATCTGAACTTTGTCACCAAGACTGACCGTGATATCCAACTGAGTTTGTGAGGAACTCGCCTGTTCCGTTTGGGTATCTGAAATGACCTTCACATCAGTACTGGGGCTCACTGATGAGTTAAACCGAGTCGGTTCAATCTGGGCGCGTGGAATCGATACTTTCCCTGTGACTTTGGTGGCTTCCGGAGTCACTGTAATCGTCATATCGGGCTCAGCAATAACTAGTGCTTCAGGTGTGTTCATCACTTCAAGCTGTGACCCTGATACATTTGCAGTCAGCGCCCAGCCCGAGTTCTGTAGCACATATTCACCTGTGACATTGAGCTGCCCTTCACCTGATTCAGCCGTTAAGGTCATCTGAACCTTGTCAAGGTTACCGTTAATATCCGCTTGGATATTTTTCACAATAATTCCGGCATCCACCACGCTAACCTGTCCATTAGCCAACTTCGCTTTACCATCAATCTCTGGTTGCTCTATGGTTCCGCTAATACCGATATTGACATCCAGCTCGCCTTGCAAGCCTTCAATGGCCGGATGTGAAAATTGTAATGCTGACATATCCGCGATATGGGTAGTGATCTTACCTTTTAGTGCTGCCTGGTTTGGGTCGGCCATTAAAGCCTCTGCACTGGCTGTTGCTATGTCTGCATTCATGGCTGATACACCCTCTATTTGAGGTTCAATGTGCAGCTGTGCTGTGGTCTGAGTCTCATCTAACTGATACTCAATAAAGGTATTTTTCAGCGTAACGGCTTGCTTTTGTTGAAGGTCTGACTGATTAAGCTGAACAGAACCATTTTCTAGAGAAATTTTGCCTGACCCCGTCATCTTATTGTGCTTATCTGCTGCCAGGTTAAAGCGGCCTTTTAACTGTCCTTGCAGCTGCTCAAGTTCCACGGCTAGTGGCTCAAACAACGTCAAAGGTAAATCCGCAAACTCGCCTGATACTTGCCACTGTTCTTGAGAATGCATTGCAGCCAAACAGAGATTTCCTTTTTCAGACTGCCAGCAGTGACGGGGAATATCTTGCTGTTGCGCACTAAGTTGAAGCTCACCTTTTTCTCTCAGTTGCCAAACACCCGCCTGTTCATTACCAAAACTGAATTGACTGAACTGTCCTGTCCATATTTCCTTGTTCAGCTGTCCGTCTGCTGCTAAATCGAGATTGATCATGTTTGAGTCAACATTAAGCTGTATTTGGTGAGACTGTTGTTTTCCTTGCACAGCAAGCTCAATACGGTTAATGAGTTGATCGGATAGCATCAGTCCAGTAACAAGAATGTGGCTATTGATATTGGCATTAGTTTGCAGACTGACATCAATATTGCCTGAGAGTGTCTCTACTTTTGTTGTTTCAAAGGCAAGGGCTTGGCCATTAATCTCCGCCAAAATACGTGGTTGTTCGACACTACCTGTTAACTCGCCTTCACCGCTCAGTTGTCCTTGCAAGCCAGGATACAGATCTTGTAGGTCAGGTGAGCTTAATGTCCAGTCAATATCCAGGATGTCATTTTGAAGCTGTCCATTTAAACTCATCTGTGAATCACATGAGTTTGCTTTGAGGGTATCAATCCAGACATCTTCAGCTTGGGTGCGTAGTTTGGCTTCAATCGCCAGCGGTTTCTGTCTCAGTGTGCCTGATAATCTCAGCGACTCTAATTCGACGGCTAGTTGCTTATTTTTCTGGCTGACTTTTAACGGTACCTGACCGGATAAGTTACCTGGCCATTCTGGCACAATAATCCCAGGGTTGAGCTGTGTTAATGTCAGCTCACCATTCACTAAGGATTCCCCCGCCCAGGCTAACCGGCCTTGATATTCAACTTTACCCTGCCCCAACTCAACATATAATTGACTTTGCTCAAACCCTATATCGGTTTGTCCATCACCTGAGGCTTTTACCTTCATGGCGACCTCATTTACCGATAAATCAGTTTCTGAGCGTAATGTCATGCTGCTGGTATTGCCTGCTAAACTTAATCGACCTTCCCTTATATCAATAGCTAATTCACTAAGCGAGTCAGGTATGGTGATATCACGCCAATGGGCCTCAAGATCATAAGTGATTGGGGTTGATGACCAGTCAATATGACCTGCCGTATCGATATTTCCCCCCAGACCTTGCATCTCGAGTTGTTCGATTTCAAGCGATGAATCATTGCCTTCCAGCTTTGCCGTGATCGCCACGGGCTCATTCTGGTAACTTGTTACCGTATCCAGCGTAGCTTCGTAATGCTTTAATGAACCGGTTAGCATGACTTCGCCTTGCTCACTTTTTATCAACACATCGTCGCCTTGTAATGGCCACTGAAGTTGTTGCCATACCGCCTTAAGATCAAAGGCTATATCAGGTGTATTAGTATTGACCTTGCCTGCGACGGTAATGATTTTTTCGTTATCAGGGCTCGCTGTAAGCTCGATATTCCAGTCAGCCATATCGTCAGTGTTAGCTTGAATAGCTAGATCAATAGCTGGCAATTCCGGCTGTTTCGCCGTCAATCGCAGCGAGCTCGTCATGGTTGACAACGTGCCTTTCGCATGAAGATTGACCTTATTTAGTTCTAATGCCTGTTCAGGCACAAGTTGACTGATATCAACCACATCGGCAGAGACTGTTAATATCCAGTCCAACGAAGAGGTCAGGTCATTAACAACCAGTTTCTGCTCGGATTTAACGGGCTGCTGAACGTGCTGAGTGAGTACGAGTTGTTGTTGATTGCCGTTTATATTGCCATCGATGATGACAGTTTCAGCTAAGACATCCGAGATTTGTGCCTGATACGCCAAATCGACCGCATGTTCTGCTGTTAAGCCTATACGCCCTTTCAACTCTAGCTGTCCATCTTCGCGTTCGATGTATAGTTTTTTGATAATGACATCATCTGCTATGGTTTCAAGCTCAAGCTGGACATCTTCCAACAACGTATTGCTTGCTTCAGTTTGAGCAACAGTGACATTTTTAACACTAAGCGTTTCCAGCTTAATGCTCAAAGGTAAATGGATATCCGGCAGTTTGAAGTCAGAACTAGACTGTTCCGTCTCCTGGCTTTGTTCTGATGTGCTCAAGATCACACCATCCACAGCCACTTGTTGAATGAATAACTGGCGTTTTAATAAAGCTGATGGCTGCCATTGCAATACCACACTCTTAATCCGAACGGCGGTTCCCTGCTCTGGTTGATAACGAACATCAGATAAAGACAACTTGCCGAATAATTGGCCATTAGCTTCTTTAACATTCAGCGCCGGCACAAATGTTTGAACGATATTGAGTGATGCTTTCAGACCTGACTGAGTCGTCAAAAGCCACCCCATACTAAGAATGATGGCCACAAAAATAACAATAACACCAATAAGAATAGGCTTACGCATGTTTATAAATCCGGGCCAATAACGATGTGTAATGCAATGGGCTCATCCTTATCTGAGAGTCCCTTTGCTAAATCAACACGAATTAAACCGACAGGTGAACGCCAGCGAACACCGACACCAACGCTGTATTCAATTGGATCACTAAAACTATTAAAAGCGTTACCAAAATCAGAAAAGATAGCCCCGCCCCAGTCTTTAAGAAACATATGTTCGAGTTCCACACTACCTACCGCAAGATAGCGTCCCCCCACAACGTCACCATCAGAGTTTTCAGGCCCAAGAGATTGGTAGTCAAAACCGCGAATACTGTTATCGCCACCAGTAAAAAAGCGCAACGAACTCGGCAGCCTGTCAAAGTCGCTCACCTGAGTCGCACCAACCGATCCTCGTGTAATAAAACGGCTATTCTCACCAAACGACTGAATGAACTTACCTCTAACGACGATCTGACCGAATGTAATATCTGATAATACGGCTTCAGATGCGCCAGACAGACTCAAAGATAAACGAGCCCCGTGTTTTGTGTAGATAGTATTGTCTGCCCAAGTTCTACTCCAAGACATGCCTGGAATAAGTAGTAGTGTCGATTCACTCTCATCAGAAATATCAAAATTTTCCTGTAATACTTTGAGAGAGCCTGTCTCGTCCCAACCCCACCTATCACGTTTGTAATAACCACCAACAGCGAAGGATTCACTTTCACTAGTATCTGTATCTTGCTGTTTAAATTCAGTATTCACACCCACCGTATTAATGGTTTCACTCCAGAAAGGCATGACATAATCAGCACTGACTGTGTTGGTGACTTGTGATAATCGGGCATTCGCTTCGAGCCGGTGGCCTCGCTTGTTCACGTAACGGTTTTCCCAGCCAAGACTTAATCTTGCACCGGTGTCAGTACCGTATCCCAACCCCGCGGTATAAAGTTGTCGAGGTTTTTCTTCCAGGCTGATATCCATAGGCACTGAACCATCATCACGCTCAGCACGATTGGTTTTTACTGAAACAGAATCAAAATAACCACTGTCACTAAGATTCTTTCTTAGCGTTAATGCTTTTGTATTCAGATAGGGTTCACCTTCAGTATATGGGACTAACTTTTCCAGTAATGGCTCACCAACTACCGTGTCTGGAAACAATGTTTGACCAAACCGGTATCGAACACCTGAATCATAATGAAGATACACATTGGCGATGTTTTTTGGCACATCGACCTCAACCTCTGATTGAGTCAATTTGCCATCAAAATAACCTCGACTGATACCCAGCGTTAATATCGATTTTTTTGCAGCTTCGTATTTTTGGTGATTAAGCTGCTGGCCTGGCTCTAAGGCAAACGACTTTTTGAGTTTTATAAATTCTGGATCCTCAGCAGCCTCTCCTATAAAAGATAGATCAACCAGAGATAGCTTAACTGGCTCACCAAGAGCAATGGTATAAATGGCTTGCCAGTTGTCTTTGTCATGATGTAATTCAGCGTTGATGTCTGGCTGGTAATAACCAAATACCGTAAGCATTGTGCGCAACTCTTCAATTGCTGAGGTATGCAGTTTTTCCAGATAACGTTGATTTAAACGATCACTGTCTTTTTGTTTTTCAATTGAAAGGCCATTGAGTAAGGTCTTACTCAAGGCTTCATCTACACCGTTGATTTTTACAGTTAATTTAATAGGATCAGAGAGCGATACTGAACTAAAAAATATCAGTATAAATATGAATAATAGTCTGTAAAGAGAGGCTATTGCAGGCAAAATAATCTCGGGTTGAAAGTAAGATAGACAGCTATTATGACAGCAGAATAATGACTTGCCGATGATAAATTGAGATAGGCGTTTTACTTTTTATTGATGAACTTCTGACGATAAACGCTTGGCGCACAGCCAAAAAAACCGGTAAAGCGACGACTGAAGTGACTTAAATCACTAAAACCAAAACTGTAACAAGCATCCGTCACACTTTTACCAGCCTGCATGGCTTCTGCTGCTGCTTTTAAACGAATTTGCTGCTGAAACTCACCCGGCGTACAACCCAATTGCTTTTTAAACTCTACATACAGTCGGCTTCGACTCATACAGGCCTTACGACATAACTGATCCACATCCAGAGGATGAGCAATATTCTGCTCCAAATAATGAATCGCTGCTGTCACACCTGTCGCATCGGGAGATTGCTGGCAATAACTTAATAGGACATCACGCCCTTGTTCCCTGAGTAGTCTAATCACCAGCTCAGTAACACTGAGATCCAACATAATCTCTTTATCTGGATCATTGCGAGTGTACAAAGCCACCATTTTTTCCAGCAAATGCTGAGTATCACCCGTGTGATGTTTATGAATGATTTTGGGCTGATATTCCCACTCGTGATTAGGAGCATCAAGCACAATGAGATCTCGCATACGCTCTGACAGTTTTTCAATTCTATCTTTAGATATTTCTATGGTCAGACACGTTGTCGGATCGGTTTCATTGGCATCCGGAAAATCAATTTCCACAAGTTCACCTGGAGGAACAACGTAAGACTCATGCGGCAAAAACAGTTCACCGTCATTCTTATGCGGGCTATGCATGACTTTTCGACCACTTACCATGCCACAGTAGAGCAATTGCTGCGCTTCCAGCCCAACTCGGCTTACGGCTCGATAGGTATCGTAAATGCTCAGTTCTGACTCAGGGCCAGCAAACTGAACTTTATTTTCAGTCAAGAATTGTCGTTTTTCACGCCGTTTTACCAGCGAGAGTTTCTCAATTTTCATCCAGATATCTTATACCAAATTCGAAAATAATTTTGGAATGCTTCTGGACTCTCAGTCAAGTGATTGAGATTTTCAGTCAAGCGAACTTGCCAGTGATGGAATTATCCTGCATCTTTATGTTCAGACTATAACCATAAGCAAAGAGAGAAAGACTATGATCTATGCAAAACCCGGTACTGAAGGCGCTGTCGTCAGTTTTGAATCGCGTTATGAAAACTTCATTGGTGGCAAATGGGTTGCGCCAGTGAAAGGTCAATATTTCACGAATACTACGCCTGTAACAGGGGAAGTGATTTGTGAAATTCCAGAATCAACTGCAGAAGATATTGACTTGGCATTAGATGCTGCCCATGCGGCGAGAGATGCCTGGGGTAAAACGTCTGTTCAACAACGTTCTAACATTCTGTTAAAAATTGCCGACCGCATTGAAGAAAATCTTGAAATGCTTGCCGTGGCTGAAACCTGGGATAACGGTAAAGCCGTTCGTGAAACATTAAATGCCGATATCCCACTCGCTGCAGACCACTTCCGTTATTTTGCTGGCTGCATCCGTGCCCAGGAAGGCACCATGGGTGAAATCGATGAAACGACTGTCGCATACCACTTCCATGAGCCTCTCGGTGTCGTAGGTCAAATTATTCCATGGAACTTCCCGCTTCTGATGGCAGCATGGAAACTGGCACCAGCATTGGCTGCTGGTAACTGCATTGTGATGAAACCGGCAGAATCAACACCTGTTTCCATTCTCAAACTGATGGAAGTCATTGGTGACTTGTTACCTGCTGGTGTTTTAAACATTGTTAATGGCATGGGTCGCGTTGCTGGTGAAGCATTAGCCTCAAGTACGCGTATTGCCAAAATCGCCTTCACTGGTTCAACACCTGTTGGCTCGCACATCATGAAACGTGCAGCGGAAAATATTATTCCATCGACTACTGAATTAGGTGGTAAATCGCCTAACGTTTTCTTCGAAGATATCATGCAACAAGAAGAAGACTATATTAATAAGTGTGCTGAAGGTTTAGTGCTGGCCTTCTTCAACCAGGGTGAAGTCTGTACATGCCCATCTCGAGCGGTTATTCAAGAAAGCATCTATGATGACTTCATTAAAATAGTTATCGAACGCGCTAAGAACATCAAACGTGGTAACCCTCTGGATACTGAAGTACAGGTGGGTGCGCAAGCGTCACAAATGCAATTTGAAAAGATCCTCAGCTATGTTGATATCGGTCGTCAGGAAGGTGCAGAAGTGCTTATGGGCGGTCAGGTTGAGCAACTCGGTGCTGAATTCGACAATGGCTACTACATCCAGCCAACATTGATGAAAGGCCATAACAAAATGCGTATCTTCCAGGAAGAAATCTTTGGACCCGTTGTCTCTGTAACTACATTCAAAGATGAAGCAGAAGCTCTAGAAATTGCCAATGACACCGAGTTTGGTCTGGGTGCCGGCTTGTGGACGCGTGATATGAACCTGGCTTATCGTATGGGCCGCGGCATTCAGGCCGGTCGTGTGTGGACAAACTGCTACCATATGTATCCTGCTCATGCCGCATTCGGTGGTTATAAAAAATCCGGTGTTGGACGTGAAACCCACAAAATGGTGCTGGAACATTATCAACAAACTAAAAACTTGTTGGTTAGCTATAGCACTAGCCCACTCGGTTTCTTCTAGAAGCCTGTTCACTCCCAAAACTCTCCCTCAATACAAATTGAGGGAGAGTTTTTTATGTCTGCTTAACACACATTGATAATCATTGTATTGTGTTAATTTAGCTAAAGAATAATTATAAAGGTGTCGCATATGGCTCAAGATAATATCGAATCAACCTTACACGAAGATCGTCAATTTCCACCTAGTGAAGCCTTTCTGAAAACGGCATCATTACTCTCAGACCAACTTGATGTCTTATACAAAAAAGCGGAACAAGATCACGAAGCATTTTGGGCTGAGATAGCGCGCCAGGAAATCGATTGGAAACAGCCTTTCACCCAAACTCTAGACGATACTAATGCCCCGCATTACCGCTGGTTTCCGGATGGCAAACTCAACGTCTCTTATAACTGTCTGGATCGTCAGCTTGAAAAAAATGCGGATAAAACAGCCGTCATTTTTGAAGGTGAAAAAGGTGATGTAGAACATATCAGTTATCGAGAGCTTCATCGTCGTGTCAGCATCTTTGCCAATGCTTTGAAAGCACAAGGTATTGGTAAAGGTGATCGCGTCATTATTTACATGCCCATGATTACTGAAGCTGTCGTTGCTATGCAGGCTTGTGCACGGATTGGCGCGATTCATTCGGTGGTATTCGGCGGGTTTTCAGCGTCATCCTTAAAAGACCGTATCGAAGACACTCAGGCCAAATTGATCATCACCGCCGATGGCGGCTTTCGTGGCGGCAAAACCGTTGAACTGAAAAAAACGACCGATCAAGCATTAGATGCTGGCTGCGAAAGCGTCGAAAAAGTCATTGTTTATCAAAGAACCAAACATGACGTACCTATGCAAGCTGGAAGAGATATCTGGTGGTCTGATGTGACAGCAGATCAGCCTGAAGAATGTGAACCGGAATGGATGGACGCAGCAGACCCGTTATTCCTTCTTTATACTTCAGGTTCTACTGGCAAGCCTAAAGGCATTCAGCATAGTTGTGGTGGTTATCTGTTAAATGCCATCACCACCATGCGTTGGGTTTTTGATATTCAGGACTCCGATGTTTTCTGGTGTACAGCTGATGTCGGCTGGATTACCGGTCATACTTATGTGGCTTATGGCCCGCTTGCTACAGGTGCCACACAAGTTATCTATGAAGGCGTGCCAACCGTTCCTGATGCCGGCCGTTTCTGGGATATCTGTCAGCGTCATGGCGTCACCATTTTCTATACAGCTCCCACGGCTATTCGTGCATTAATGAAAGTCGGTGATGAAATCCCAAACAGTTATGACTTATCTAAGTTACGACTATTAGGCACCGTCGGCGAGCCGATTAATCCTGAAGCCTGGATGTGG
>NZ_DBNG01000007.1:0-36042 GCF_002299105.1 Methylophaga sp. UBA678 | reverse complement strand
TTGTTGATACCTGGTGGCAAACTGAGACGGGCGCTCATATGATTGCCCCCGTACCAGGCGTTACTCATGCTAAACCTGGCTCTTGTACTCGTCCACTTCCAGGGATTGATGCTGCTATCGTCAATGATGAGGGCGAAGAAATTACCACAGCCAATCAAGGTGGTTATCTGGTCATTCGTAAGCCTTGGCCTTCGATGATTCAAACTATCTGGGGTGATGATCAACGATATAAAGACACTTATTGGCCTTATTTTGGTGGTAAATATTATTTAGCCGGTGATAGCGCCAGACGTGATGATAATGGCTTTTTCTGGATTATGGGCCGTATTGATGACGTGTTGAATGTGTCTGGTCATCGCCTGGGTACCATGGAAATTGAGTCCGCTTTGGTGGCTCATCCACTCGTAGCAGAAGCCGCTGTCGTTGGTCGGCCACATGATGTGAAAGGTGAAGCGGTATTTGCCTATGTTGTACTAAAAGGCGATCGCCCTGAAGGCGGCGAAGATGAAGAGCTAACGAAAGAACTGCGTAACTGGGTGGGTGAACAAATTGGACCTATCGCTAAACCTGATGATATCCGTTACTCAGATAATTTACCTAAGACTCGCTCCGGTAAAATCATGCGTCGTTTACTAAGAACCATTGCCAAAGGTGAAGAAATTACCCAAGACACATCCACGTTGGAAAATGAGTCTATCTTGTTGCAACTGCAAGGTAAGGCTTAATGGCACAACAGGACGCTCGTTCTGAATCTCAACGATTAGATAAATGGTTATGGGCCGCGCGTTTTTATAAAACGCGTGGTCTCGCTGTTGAAGCCATTTCAGGCGGTAAAGTACATGTTAATGGACAACGTGTTAAACCCAGCCGCACAGTCCGTATTGATGACATGCTAACCATTTCAAAGCCACCCTATGAGTTTGAAGTCATTATTCAGGGTTTAAATCTTCAACGCCGCCCTGCTTCTGAAGCTGAACAGCTTTACCAGGAAACTGAGCAAAGCCGTGAAAAACGCGAACTCTTGCGTGAGCAGATAAAGAATGAGCCACTGGGCTTTAGGCAACAGAAAGGTCGTCCTAGTAAGCGGGATCGACGAAATATCATCAAATTTACCCGTGACACCTGAGTTATGTCAGACAAAGATTTCCTTCTCACGCCGATTAAGCAGACTGAGACCGGCGCCTTTAAACTAGCCATTGCTATGCAGAGACGTGCTTCTCAAGTCGGTTTTGACTGGCCTGATTCTGTTGGTGTGTTGGATAAAATTCATGAAGAACTGGAAGAGCTCGGCCAGGAAATAAAACAACAATCTGACAAATCTCACTTGCAGGCCGAACTCGGTGATATCTTATTCGCCTGTTGCAATCTGGCAAGGCATTTGGAGATTGATCCTGAAGAAGCATTGAACAGTAGCAATGATAAGTTCTATCGTCGCTTTAATTATGTTGAAACAGCAGTGACAGCTCAGGAAAAGCAGTTTGCCGATTTTTCACTAGAAGAGCTGGATGCTTTCTGGAATTCAGCCAAGCAACTTGAAAAAGCTGAAGATAAGGATTAGCCGCCAGTCACGCTCATATGACGGAAAATAATCGGCTGCGCCTTGATATCAAAGTCGTGGCCTTTAGGTTTAATGTCCATTGAATCAACAATCGCTTGTTTTAAGGCTTGCATATCACCAGGCTGCTGCCGAATAACCTCACGTAAATCCATAGAGTGTTCCTGCCCTAAACACAGTAACAGCCGCCCTTCTGTCGTCACTCTGACGCGATTACAGCTATCACAAAAATTATGACTGTGTGGTGAGATAAACCCAACCTTGCTTGTGGTACCAGCGACTTGATAGTAACGTGATGGTCCGCCTGTTGTTTCGATACTGGGCTGCAGGTCAAATGCCGAGTTTAAAGTGGTTAAGACTTCATCGCTGGAGCAATAACTCTCTTCACGTGCATGCGAGACATGACCTAATGGCATTTCTTCAATGTAGGAAATATCCAGATCGTTATCTATAGCAAACTGGGCTAAATCAATGATTTCATCTTCATTGCGCCCTTTCATGATGACAGCGTTTAATTTAATACGCTTAAAGTTAGCTTTTTTTGCTGCTGCAATGCCGGCAAGAACTGTGTCTAAATCACCAGTTCTTGTCAGTGCTTTAAATTTTTCCTCGTTGAGAGAGTCCAGACTGATATTAATACGATCTAAGCCTGAATCAGCTAGGGTCTGTGCATATTTTTCCAGCTTGGAGCCATTGGTAGTTAATGTCAGCTCTTTCAGTGAAGTAGAGGACTTAAGCTGGCCTAGTTCATTAAAAAGCCAATCTACATCTCGTCTCACAAGTGGCTCACCGCCTGTGATACGCACTTTTTCTACACCGAGTTCGCAAAATGCGCGTAATAGAAAAACAATTTCTTCTAACGTGAGTAATTGCTGGCGAGGCATGAAGGTCATTTCTTCATCCATGCAATACACACAACGAAAATCACATCTGTCCGTAATAGACATACGAACGTAGGTCACTTTACGACCAAAACGATCAATCAGTTGTGTGGGTAATTCAGCCATTGTGTTTATTTAACTCTTTTTGCTTTCTGTATCGACCCGGCAAGATGTTTGGCATGTAGACAACCCCAACACTCGATAAGCAAGACATCGACCAGTAAAAGCATTGAATAACAAAGCGACACCTAGTAGCCACCACCAATTACTATCATAGATGGCATAGGCTATTATAACGATGCCGATAATAATACGACACCAACGATCCCAAGTAGCCAGATTTTTTTTCACCGTTCCACCATAAAAATAAACCCCGCAGTGCGGGGTTTATTAGAAAGCAAATGAACCAGATAGTTCAATTAGTCATCGCCAGAGAAGGCACCAATTAATTGCAGCAGGCTAACAAACAAGTTGTAGATACTGACATACAGTGTGATGGTTGCCATGATGTAGTTAGTTTCACCACCGTTGACGATTTGGCTTGTTTCAAAAAGAATCAGACCAGCCATTAATAGAACAAACATGGCTGAGACAGCTAATGACAGACCTGGCATTTCAAAGAAAAATGCAGCTAGGCCAGCTAAGAAGGCAACCAAGATACCAACAAACAGGAAGCCACCCATGAAGCTGAAGTCTTTTTCACTTTTTACAGCATATGCTGATAAAGCCACAAAGATGATACCTGTGCCACCCAGGGCCTGCATGACGATTTGTGGGCCATTAGGCAAACCTAAGTAGGCGTTTACAATCGGACCTAAGGTCAAGCCCATAAAACCTGTTAATGCAAAAACAGACACAATGCCCCAGGCACTGTTACGAAGTTTAGATGTTAAGAAAAGTAAGCCAAAATACCCAACCAAGGTGATAATAATGCCAGGGTGAGGCAGGTTGAGTGCCATAGATAATCCAGCAGTCATAGCACTAAATAATAGTGTCATGGCTAATAAACTATAGGTGTTACGCAATAGTTTATTGGTTTGAACCGCAGACTGCTGTGAACGAACAACAGTTGATTCAGCGTTATAATTCATCAGTGATTCTCCGTGTTTTTTCCAGTTGATGAAAAGCTTATAGTAATGACACCTATCCTACCCGATAAGTTCTAAATGGCAATAGATATTATCTATCTACAAATAAATTTATTTTTACGGTTGTGTTACCGGGCCATTATCTGTATTATTTCGCCTCTCTGGAGAGTTGACAGAGCGGTTGAATGTACCGGTCTTGAAAACCGGCGTGGTTTAACGACCACCCAGGGTTCGAATCCCTGACTCTCCGCCATATATAAAAAGCCCCTTCTCGAAGGGGCTTTTTTGTATCTGGCATAACTAGGCTTCTCCCCGCCGTCTTTTAGATATATTCTTCCTCTGAAAATCTCTTCCCTACCTACCTTTAAGCACTATATTTAAAGATAAAAAGTGTGTTCACTTTTCAATCATTCAAGCCTGCCCATTATCAAAAATAATCCTATACTTCCTATTACTGATACAGATCATTTTTGCTGATAAATCAGATTGACCAATTGAGTAAGCAGCCATTAAGCTTTGATGAGTTATTCTCACAGAGAAGAAGATGATTGATACGTCGGAATTACCTGCTGCCATCCCCTCCCTGAAGTTAAAGTGTGTCGCCATCGATACTTATAAAGAAAATGTGGCCTACTTGCACCGTAGTTGTGCCCTTTATCGAAGTGAGGGATTTCAAGCACTGAGTAAAATAGAGATTCATACAGCTGATAATGAGCAAGCTGTGATTGCCGTTTTAAATGTTGTCGATGACACCTCCATTACAGATGTCGATGAGCTGGGGTTGAGTGAACAGGTTTATGAACAACTTGGCATTCCTGAAGGTTCTGAGGTGTTTATCAATCATGCCAGCCCACCAGATTCCCTCAAATCTGTACATAAGAAGATCGCAGGCGAAAAGCTTAATTACGAACAATATCTGCACATCATTCAGGACATCGTTAATAACCGTTATTCAAAAATAGAAACTGCCGCATTTATTGTGGGTTGTGCTGAAACAGGCATGGAGCGTGATGAAATATTACATCTGACGCATGCGATGGTTGATACAGGAGAGCGGATTGATTGGGGGGAAAGTTTGGTCTGCGATAAACATTGCATCGGTGGCATCCCCGGCAATCGCACCACCATGCTACTTGTGCCTCTCATTGCTGCTCATGGCATGCTGATGCCTAAAACATCGAGCCGGGCAATTACGTCACCTGCTGGTACCGCAGATACCATGGAAGTCTTAGCTAACGTCGATTTGTCACTGCGTCGCCTTCATGAAATTGTCAGTGAACAACGTGCTTTTCTGGCTTGGGGGGGCACTGCAAAGCTGGCTCCGGCTGATGATGTGCTGATTTCTGTAGAACGCCCTCTCTCCATGGATTCGACCGGTCAGATGATCGCCTCAATACTTTCAAAAAAAATGGCCGCTGGAGCGACGCATTTAATTATTGATATTCCCATAGGGCCTTCAGCAAAAGTGCACACGCATATGGAAGCACTGAAGCTGCGTAAGCTTTTTGAGTATGTTGGTGACAATATGGGATTACACTTAGAAGTGGTCATCACTGATGGCAGCCAACCTATTGGTAGAGGCATCGGTCCAGTTCTGGAAACCCAGGATGTTATGAAGATTCTGACAAATGAACCTGATGCGCCCATCGATTTGAAAGAAAAAGCATTGCAACTCGCTGGCAGGATTATCGAATTTGATCCCGATGTCAGAGGTGGTCAAGGTTATACCATCGCCAGAGACATTCTTGAATCTGGCCGAGCCCTCACTAAAATGAATGCCATTATTGATGCTCAGGGTCGTAACAACACTCCGATGCGAGTTGGGAAGCTGCATTATGATATTTGTGCTCAATCAACGGGTACCGTCAGTGCAATAGATAATCTCAAAATCGCCTCCATTGCGCGGCTGGCAGGTGCTCCTATGGATAAAGGTGCGGGCGTGTATTTACATAAAAAGGTCGGTGATAAAGTGGAACAAGGCGAGCCTTTGTTTACTATTTATGCTGAGTTTAATGCCGATTTTACCTTTGCAAAAAATGCCGCTATGAATGATAACAGTTATCAGATCGAGCACTTATGAGCATGAACCCCACCCTATTATTAAGCTTCTCTGACTACGAGCAACAAGCCAAAGCGCTTGCTGTTGTCTGTGGCATTCCTTATGACACTGTCCAGTTGCACCGCTTTCCAGATGGCGAAAGTCAACTGACCTTGCCAGTCAATTTAGCGGAAACAGTTATTGTATGCCGCAGTCTCGATGACCCTAACCACAAATTAGTCGAATTGATGCTCACGGCACAATCATTACGTCAGCATGGCGTAAAACGAATTATTCTGGTGGCACCCTATCTTTGTTATATGCGACAAGATAAAGCTTTTCACCCAGGGGAAGTCGTTAGTCAGACCATTGTGGGTCATTTCCTGGCTGATTTGTTTGATGCTGTCATTACAGTCGATAGCCATCTGCACCGCATCTCCGAGTTGAATGAAGCCATTCCGCTGGAACAGGCTATTAATCTCACCGCCACACAACCGATGGCAGAATTTATAGAAGCGCATTTCACCACCCCACTCCTTTTAGGACCGGACGGTGAATCAGAGCAATGGGTAAAAGAGATTGCCACACATTTTGGCTTTGACTATGCCGTGGCACACAAACAACGTTTAGGTGATCATAATGTTGTCGTCACATTGCCAGAGAATGACTACGCCAGACGCAATATTATTATTGTGGATGATGTTGCCAGTACGGGTAAAACCCTACTGGAAGCAGCCAAAAAACTAATGCCATATCAACCAGCATCCGTCAGTGTGTTAGTCAGTCATGCTTTGTTTATTGAAGATGCCATAGCGCAACTCAATGCGGCAGGTGTCAAACAGATATATAGCTGCGATAGCATTCCTCATCAAACAAATAGCGTGAGTTTGGCCAATATTCTCGCTAAGGCTTTACAGGGCGTTTTACAACAATAGATTTAGTTTAAAAGGGGTAAGATTTGACATCATTATTTCAGAAAGCCACTGACGATTTTGCCCATCAACCGATTGCTAAGACTTTTAACTCACTGAATGTCGACGCAAGCCTCGGCTTGTCGGATGCAGAAGTACATCAACGCCAGCTTGATTACGGTCTGAATCAGATCATCAATCAGGAAGAATCTGCACTTCACCGTATTTTAAAACGTTTCTGGGGACCGATTCCCTGGATGATTGAAATTGCCGCCCTCTTATCTGCCGCGGTGGGTAAGTGGGAAGATTTCATCATTATCAGTATTTTGCTACTGATCAATGCCGGTCTCGATTTTTTCCAGGAGCACCGAGCACTTAATGCTTTAAATGCCTTAAAAAGCCAGTTAGATACACAGGTACGCGTATTACGTGAGGGCAAGATTCAATCAGTCCGCTCACAAGAACTCGTGCCTGGCGATATCATCCGGTTGCGAATGGGGGATTTGGTCCCCGCTGATGTGCAATTGGTGAGTGGTGATTATTTGTCCATTGACGAGTCTTCACTGACTGGTGAGTCTTTGCCAGTCAGCAAAAGAAGTACTGACGTTGCCTATGCCAACACCATTATTCGTCAAGGTGAGATGGATGCGATTGTGGTCAATACCGGTCAGCAGACACGGTTTAATAATGTGGTCAGCCTGGTTGCATCAGCTTCGGTTAATGAGCATAGCCACTTTCAAAAGATGGTATTACAGATTGGGCACTTCCTGATTCTCTTATCGCTGGCGATGGTGGCATTGATTGTTATCACAGGCTTATCTCGCCATGAAGATCTGCTGGAATTGGCCCGCTTTGCATTGGTGTTATTAGTAGCAGCAATACCTGTTGCCTTACCAGCAGTGCTATCAGTCACTATGGCTGTAGGCGCTTATAAACTCGCTAAACACAAAGCCATCGTCACTAAGTTAACAGCAATAGAGGAACTGGCTGGCGTCGATATTTTTTGTTCAGATAAAACGGGCACGCTGACCAAAAATGAAATGCAAGTCATGGAGATACTGCCGTTTAATGGAACCAGTGAGGCAGCGCTTATGCGGGCTGCTGTTTTAGCCTCGCGCTCAGAAAATACAGATCCAATTGAAATCCCACTGTTTCGTCATATTAAAGATAATTATCCTGAAAGCGACTGGTCAACATGGCAACAAACTCACTTCACGGCTTTTGACCCCAGCAAAAAATACACAGTGGCTCAATTACAAAAAGCTGACGAAAAGCTGGCGGTATTTAAAGGAGCACCACAAGTCATTATGGCGATGGTGACAAATCTAAGCGATAACGACATCAACACACTAAATCAGCAGATTAGTCTTCTGGCAAGTAAAGGCTACAGAACCCTGGCAGTAGCACAGCAATATGAAAATCAGGAACATGAATTCCTGGGACTGATTCCACTTATCGATCCGCCTCGGGATGACTCTAAACAAGTGATTGATGAGATGCGTCAGCGTGGTGTCGAAGTGAAAATGATCACCGGAGATAATATTGCTATTGCCCGTGAAATTGGGCATATGCTCGGACTAAACAAACGAGCTGTTCAATCTAAACAGATTACCGGTAAATCCGGGCAGGAAATTAAAGAGCTAGCATCCAGTCTGGCTCAGGCTATCTATAAACGATTAAATCCGGATGTGTCTTTCAAACAGGCAAAACAGTTTGCCGATGAGGTAATGACCGATCTGGAAAATATTTACGACACCAGCTTATTAGAAACGGAATTTATTCATACACATGAGTCTGCTTTGCTAGACATGCTGGAGTCTATAGAAATATTTGCCGAAGTATTACCAGAAGATAAATACATGATTGTCGACGCCTTACAAAAGTCCGATCACATTGTGGGCATGACAGGCGATGGTGTGAATGACGCGCCCGCTCTTCGCAAAGCCGATTGTGGTTTTGCGGTTTCCAATGCGACCGATGCGGCAAGAGCGGCAGCAGATATTATTCTCACCGCACCAGGTTTATCTGTCATCAATCATGCCATAGAGCAAGCGCGTTTTACGTTTGAACGCATGAAAAGCTATGCGACATTTCGTATTGCTGAAACCATTCGCATTATTTTGTTCATGACATTAAGCATCCTGATATTCGAGTTTTATCCCATAACGGCGCTAATGATTATTCTACTGGCGCTGCTCAATGACTTACCGATTCTGACTATCGCTTATGACAACACTTACCAGTCTCCAACCCCAGTCAGGTGGAATATGCATGAATTGTTTATTTTGTCGTCAGCGTTGGGGCTTGCTGGGGTATGCGCATCATTTTTATTATATTTGTTCTTACGCGAGCAGAATTTAGATACTGATACGATACAAACCCTCATATTCCTGAAACTTCTGATTGCCGGCCACAGTACTATTTTTGTGACACGAAACAATGGCTGGTTCTGGCAAAAGCCCTGGCCATCTCCACTGTTATTAGCTGCGACATTGGGTACAGAAATTATTGGTACATTGATGGCTGTGAACGGACTATTTATTACAGCAGTGAGTTGGGAATATGCCGGGTTGATGTGGCTATATGCATTGGTTTGGTTTGTTATCGATAATGCGATAAAAATGGGCATTCAACATTTTATTTTCAATCAACCCAGGACCAAAAAAACGCTCTCTGCATGAATATCATCCGTAAATGGCACACACTCAGAGTACTTAAACAGTATCCGATACCCTTTGGCTTATGGCATGAGGTGACCCGTCACTTACCTCTTATTGAGGCCAGATCTATTTCTGAACGAGCACGTATTCGACTATTGGCAACACTGTTTATTCATAAAAAAACATTCAGTGGCGCGGCTGGCGTAACGGTGACACCAGAAATGGCTGTTACTGTTGCGGCTCAGGCATGTGTTGCTATCTTGCATTTGGGACTCAACACATATGATGGCTGGCGAGAAATTATTCTCTATCCGGGTGCCTTTCAGATTAAACGTGATATCACTGATGAAAATGGCGTAGTTCATAAGCAAACACAAGGCTTGAGTGGCGAGTCATGGTCACGGGGACCCGTTATCTTTTCCTGGCAGGATATTAAACATGACAGCCAGCAGCCTTACCGAGGTCATCATGTTGTCATTCATGAGTTTGCTCATAAATTAGATATGTTATCAGGCCGTGCCAATGGCATGCCGCCATTACATCCGGATATGTCGTTACAGGAATGGACTGAAACTTTGACGGCAGCCTGGCAAGGTTTATTACATGACTTGGCCACACATAAACATACCTACATGGATCCTTATGCCGCCACCAATCCGGCTGAGTTTTTTGCTGTAATAACTGAGTATTTCTTCACCACACCGGTAGCATTAAAACGACATAACACGCATTTATATGAGCTATTAAAGGCTTATTACCGGCAATCGCCACCCGATTTAGAAAAATTTCATACTAAACATCACGTTTAAGCCGCCGTTTAATACGTAACAGAAACTGTTTCTGAAAAATCCAGTCGAATCATTATCATGCTGACAAGGAGATGTTATGCAAGAGATTCTTGGCACACTTTTATTGATGGCGGTCAACTTCAGTCAGTACGATATGCCAGAAAAAAAACCTGTTATCGAACCGGTCAATCATCAGCAACTGATCGATATTCTATGTGATGGTAAAGAATGTAATGCCTTGGCATATTATGACGATAAAAAAGATATCATCTTTTATGACAAGAAACTGACCAAAGATAGCATCATCTCTCA
Source organism: Methylophaga sp. UBA678 (assembly GCF_002299105.1). Classification (NCBI taxonomy): domain Bacteria; kingdom Pseudomonadati; phylum Pseudomonadota; class Gammaproteobacteria; order Thiotrichales; family Piscirickettsiaceae; genus Methylophaga; species Methylophaga sp. UBA678. Next base: position 25,809 of record NZ_DBNG01000007.1, on the reverse strand, counting down.
GGGGTATATTGTTCATGAGTTAGTGCATTTTCTTCAGGATCAACATGGAGCGATGATTGAAAAGCCTGACTGCATACAGCGCATGATTCTGGAACGAGAGGCCTTTCAAGTTCAACAACGTTTTTTGCGTGATAATCATGTCATGACTTACGATGTTGACATGGCAATCCGTTTATTAAGTGGTGTATGTCGGCGCTGAGGTCTATTTGATAGTTGTTATAATCAAATCGATAGGGATATACTCGACCTTTTACGAAATGAATGATGTTACTTAACCATGTCTCTGGTGGTGCGAAATGAAATTAGAGCACATCCTTAAGTAACGTTTCTACTCCAGTTACGGAAGTCTATGTTTTCAAGCAAAAGGCTCTATATATTAAGTTTAATCAGTGTCAGCCTGATAACTACGGTAACCAGCACTGAAGCTTCTCTCGATTTATTAGCAGGCGTTGAGGCTGGAATTGATACTGATACCGCCATGACCACGCATGACTTACAACAAACCCAAAAAATCCTTTCAACAGAAACCATTGGCAAAAGTCATTTCTGGAAGAATGAGGTCACTGGCACCGCTTACGAAATTGTGATTGACCACCATTATTCTTATGGTCACTATCCTTGTCTCGCCTATGACCTTATTATTACAAAAGAGAATAATACCCAGACAAAATCTCTCGATGCCTGCAAAAACAGTAACGATCAATGGATTTCAATTACTTCTGGAGCGACAGCACTCTAGGGCGCTTTAGCGATAAACACACCGCGTTTCGGTGCAGGGTATCCTTCAATCGTTTTTGTGACGTCATTCGGATCAAGGAAATCTTTTAAAGACTCAAATGTCATCCACTCTGTACTTCTTTGCTCATCGAGTGACGTAATAGATTCATCTACACAACGCACTTCTTTGAATCCACACTTCTTGAGCCAAACCAGCATAGTCTCAGTGCTTGGTATAAACCACACATTGCGCATCTTCGCATAACGCCCTTCAGGTATCAGACTCATACCTTCTGGTCCATCAATAATCAATGTTTCCAGCACTAACTCACCGCCCGACTTCAGGCAATTTCTTAATTCCATAAGGTGAGTTAACGGTGAGCGACGATGATATAAGACCCCCATGGAAAACACTGTATCAAACCAGGCCAGTTTCTCAGGCATGTGCTCAATACCTATTGGCACCACAAAATGTCTAGCGCTGGCAATATAACGTTGCATCACATGATATTGCATGGTGAAAACAAGGGTAGGATCTATGCCCATAACAAATTCAGCACCCTCACCCAGCATTCTCCAACCATGGTAGCCATTGCCTCCGCCCACATCTAATACTCGCCGACCAAGAAGCGGACTGATATGGGGTAAGACCCTGTCCCATTTCCAATCCGATCGCCACTCGGTATTGATCTCAATATCAAAAAAACGATAAGGCCCTTTGCGCCAAGGATGAAATGTTTTCAGACAAGTTTTTAGTGCATCGATCTCAACACCATTCAAGTCTTGTTGCTGACCTATACTGACCTCACTTTGTAACTCGATTTGACTCGGAGTAATGTCAGGTAAAGCAGAAAGTGCTTCTTGCCATAATGGCATCTTGCCATGCGTTTCTTCGGCGAGTTTCTGGTTAATTTGTTGTTCTAATGTCTGCCGCCAATGCTGAAATCCAGCAGACTCAAGATATTGATATAAAGCTTGGTACATCACTTTATGGCAACCATCGAAACAAAGTTAAAACATTGATACCATTTTTCGGTAAAACCAAAGCCAGCAGCACGTAAGCGTTGTTGATGCTGCTCTAAAGATTCAGGGATCAAGACGTTTTCGAGCGCCGTTCTTTTCTGACTGATTTCCATATCACTGTAGCCATTTGCTCGCTTGAAGTCGTGGTGAACATCAATATGAAATTGGTTGATACTGTCGTCAGGAAATGCCAGTTTCTCTGACAGAATTAATATTCCCCCCGGCTTTAAACCATTATAAATTTGATTAATTAAAGCCTGACGGTGCGCCAACGGAATAAACTGCAGGGTGAAGTTCATCACAACCACAGAGGCATTTTCAATTACCGTGTCAGCGATATCCTCGCAGACGAGTTGAACCTCAATATCAGAGGCCTTATCAGCCAGTAATATGTGTTGGGCTTTTTCAATCATCGTAGGCGAGTTATCCACGGCAATAATCTGGCAATTCTGCTTTTTTAAGCGCTGACGTATCGATAAGGTCACAGCACCAAGCGAACAACCTAAATCATAACAACGGCTATTATCCAAAGCATACTTAGCCGCGAGGATACCGATATTAGATATCAATGTGGCGTAGCCTGGCACTGAACGCTGAATCATATCCGGGAAGACATCGACGACTCTTTCATCAAAGCTGAAATCCACCATTTGTTCTAATGGCGCAGCGTAGATAGTGTCCTGTTTCTTCACCATTATTGCTCACCTTTTTTCTTAGCAACATTATCACGAAGGTAAACAGGCATCGCTTGTTCAGCTGGCAAGGTGTGTCCCTTTTCGGCTTGTTTTTCAGCCAATTTTGCAATGGCAGCAGCCGTAGGTAAGAGCTCATTATCCAGCGTACTTACTTGTTTGGAGAACTTCGCCATCATGGCTGTCTCATACTCTTTCCAACCCGTACCAGCAGCAAAAAATGATTGCTCTGAACTCAACTCGATTTGTTCAGGTAGACACACTCGTTCTTCGCCGACTAATACAGCTAAGCCATCCACGGACTGATAAAGTGCACTATAAACTTCCTGCATACGGGCATCCATTGCCACTGCAATACATTCAGCATGGTGCTCATCAATAGCACGCTGTGCCACCGCTGCTAATGTCGATACGGGCACGACTGGAAGACTGGCAGCATAGGCAATGCCTTGAGTGACACTTACCCCTACCCTAACGCCAGTGAAAGAACCTGGACCGCGACCAAACGCAATACAATCCATATCAGATAGCCGACATCCTGCCTCAACGAAAAGCGCATCCAACATTCCCAGAATTTTTTCTGAGTGCCCTCGTTGAGTCAGCAGTGATTGTTCAAACAGTTCGCCATTTTTAAGGATGGCCACTGAGCACATTTCTGTACAGGTATCGAGAGCAAGAATATTCATAGAGTGCTTATATGTTGGTCATTTGGATGTCACAAACGCGCATTATAATGCAAACAGTCAGATTCAACGGAGGAAATCATGGCTTTATTAATAGATGTACTTTATGTACTACGTGAACTGGGTAAGTTGTTATTTGTGATCGTAACATCACCGTTTGCCTTTGCAGCTGGGCTGTTAACGATGCTGGGAAGCAATTAGAATTTTCATTCAATTCAATCTGTTATAGCATAGTCATGTCAAACTTTTTTGGAGGTTTGCAATGGCTATACAGCATCTACAAGCGCTTGAATTAGCCGCACAAGGCGACTGGGACGGGGCTCACAAACTGATTCAAAGTTATGAAGACAGTTTTGCCTGCATGATTCATGGCTATCTTCATTATGTAGAAGGCGACAAAGGCAATGCTGCTTACTGGTATCAACGTGCGGGACGTTCAATACCAGCAAACAGCTTATCTGAAGAATTTGACAGGCTCTACGACCTCGCCAAACAAATCTGAATTATTGCTTAATCCCTTCAATGGATAAGGTCAGATACACAACTTGTGATGAAGGGCCTAACATATCAACGTTAATACCGTAGTCGGAAATAGTAAATTCTGTTTCACCAACAAAACCTGCACGGTAACCGCCCCATGGGTCTTCGCCTTCCCCGACTTTTTCAACCGGGAAGCTTAGTTCATGGGTTACCCCGTGTAGTGTGAAGTCTCCTGTAACAACTAAGCTACCGTCGTCCTGTTGTTTGAACGAGGTCGACTTAAAGCTGGCATCTGGAAACTTATCTGTTTCCAAGAATTTTTCACGTAAGTGTTTATCACGTTCAGCAAAGTTGGTATCAACACTGGCTACATCAATATCTACATTCACTTGTGACGCTTCTGGTTGCTCAGCATCATAAGAAAATGTGCCAGAGAAGTCGTTAAAACGTCCACTCATCCAACTATAGCCCAGATGCTGAATGCGAAAATCAATAAAAGCGTGGGCTTTTTCAGTATCGATTACATAATCATCGGCATAAGCCGGCATGAAAGCCGATAAACCTAATAACGATGTGGCAAGAATAGTTTGTCTCATTTTTTTCTCCTTGTTTATTTTCTACCAAGCATTTGCTTGAGCGTTGCGTCTTTATCAATGAAGTGATGTTTTATGGCGGCTAGAGCATGTACTGATGCCATAGCGATAAGAAAATATGCCGCCCATAAGTGAATAGCGCCTGCCGGATCGACCCAGTCAGGTTTATTTGAAATGATGGCGGGAATGGTGAACCAGTCGAAGACGGATAGACCATCACCTTTGGCTGTGACCATAATATAGCCACTTATCGCAATGATGATAGCCACTACATTCATGGACTGATGTGTGACTTTTGCAGCCAGGTGCTGCCAATGAGGAATAGAGTTAATGCCAGGCGGCGTTTGCCGGAAAAGACTCCAGCCCCACCGAACAATAATTAATAAGGCTGTGACAATGCCAATCCCTTTGTGCCACCACGGTGCTTGATAATACCAATCGTCGTAGTAGCCCAAATCAACCATCCATAGGCCTGAAGCAAAGAGAGCGATAATAAAAACAGCAATCAACCAATGTAGTAAAACCGAAAAAGCATCATAACTTGAGCGATCGGTAGATTTCGATTTCATCAATGTCCCTATTCAGAAAATGTGTGATATAGGCAGATTGACCATGGTCAATTAAAAATGTTTCTCAAATAATAATTTTTTTTATTAACGCTGGCGTCTTTTTGCTTTCACTTTGGTTTTACCGGGTCTCGTGTGCTGTGTACGGAAACTTTTGACATTTTTTGCCTTGCGAGTAATACGACGACCCTCACCATTTTCGCCGGTGCCCGCAGGTTGCCAGTTTGGAATTAAATGTTTTTTGCCATTTCCTATTAGATCCGCCCGGCCCATACTTTTGAGAGCTTCGCGTAACATCGGCCAATTTTCGGGATCGTGATAACGTAAGAATGCCTTATGCAGGCGACGTACCTTCAAGCCTTTTGGCACTTCGATATCGCCACTATTTCGTCTGACTTTATGTAAGGTGTTTTTGCCAGAGTGGTACATGGCCGCTGCGGCTGACATTGGTGAAGGGAGATAAGCTTGAACCTGATCGGCTCTGAAACCATTACGTTTTAACCAGAGCGCCAGATTCATCATGTCCTTGTCCGTCGTACCAGGGTGTGCGGCAATAAAATAAGGAATCAAATACTGCTCTTTACCCGCCTCTTTTGAGTATTTATCAAACATTTGTTTGAACTTGTCATAAGTGCCAATACCCGGCTTCATCATTTGTTGCAGCGGGCCTTCTTCTGTATGTTCCGGCGCAATTTTTAAGTAACCACCAACATGATGGGTGACGAGTTCTTTGACATACTCCGGCGATAACACAGCTAAGTCATATCGCAGACCTGAAGCAATCAGAATTTTTTTAATGCCTGGTAATGAACGAGCGCGTTTATAAAGATTGATAAGGGGGGTGTGATCCGTGTTTAAATTTTTACAAACGCCAGGAAACACACAAGATAAACGACGACAACTGGCTTCGATTTTAGGATCATTACAGGCCAGACGATACATATTAGCAGTGGGGCCACCCAAATCAGAAATGACGCCAGTAAAGCCCGGCGTAGTGTCTCGTATCGCTTCAACTTCTTTGATGATCGAATCTTCAGAACGACTCTGAATAATACGGCCTTCATGTTCTGTAATAGAACAGAACGTACAGCCACCAAAACAACCACGCATGATATTGACCGAAAAACGAATCATATCGTAGGCCGGAATCGTCATCTTTCCATAACCCGTATGCGGTAAGCGGCTGTAGGGTAAGTCAAACACAGCGTCCATTTCCGCTGTAGTCAACGGTATAGGGGGCGGATTCAACCAGACATCCTGATTGCCATGCTGCTGAACTAATGCCAAAGCATTACCCGGATTTGTTTCTAAATGCAAAATACGTGACGTATGTGCATAGGTGACGGGGTCATCTTTTACGGCATTATAGGCAGGCAGCCGTATGACGGTACGGTCAGCATTTCTGGGAGAAACCCGATGAATTTTGATAACGTTCGTATTTTCTGCGGGTTTACTTTGTTCTGTTTTGGCCTTCTCTTCTGCACAACTTTCTTCAGTCTGCATCTGATACGGATCAATGGGCGGGTTAAGTTTTCCGGGCGTATCCACCAGAGTCGAGTCTTTTTCCCACCAGCCAGCACGCTGTTCATGCTTTTTGGTGTAGGCCGTGCCACGAATATCAGTTAAATCACTGACAGGTTCACCAGCAGCAAGACGATGTGCAATTTCCACCACCTGTCTTTCACCATTACCATAGACTAGAAGATCGGCTTTTGAGTCCATAATGACACTACGACGGACTTTTTCAGACCAATAATCATAATGGGCAATACGGCGAAGGCTGGCTTCAATACCGCCAATAATGACTGGCACGCCTTTGTAAGCTTCCTGACAACGCTGACTATAAACCACCACACTTCTGTCAGGGCGTTTACCACCTGAACCACCTGCCGTATAGGCATCATTGCTACGGATTTTACGATCGGATGTATAGCGGTTGACCATCGAATCCATATTGCCGCCAGTGACGCCAAAGAACAGATTAGGTTTACCCAGTTTGGTGAAGTCATCTGTGCTGGTCCAGTCGGGCTGAGAAATAATGCCGACGCGAAAACCATGCGACTCTAATAAACGTCCAATCAGCGCCATACCGAAACTAGGGTGATCGACATAAGCATCACCAGTGACAATGATGATGTCACAAGAATCCCAGCCCAGCGCATCCATTTCCTCACGGGTCATGGGTAATTCAGGTGCGATACCAAAACGATGTGCCCAGAATTTACGGTAGGAAAACAGATCAGGCGCGGATTGCATGAGGACCCCAGCAGAGTAAAAGCGATAAACGTGGATATTCTAGCAAATTCAGCTGCATATCCGACAATTTTAATCAGGCTTTATTCCATGATTTTGACTTCAGTCCCCACCCTGACAAATGTCAATAACTCATCGATTTCTTTATTTCTCAGTGCTATGCAACCTTGCGTCCAATTAGCTATACGATGAATTTCAAGTTTATCTTTAGTTTCAACACCAATTCCGTGAATACCAATGACACCACCTAGCGCTGTATTTTGAGGTGGAATGCCGCCAAAAATGTGCGCATCAAGAATTCTTCGATATTGTGACTTTTTGATATGCCCGGCTTTTAAACCATTAATCGCATCTCTGACACTCGGATAATCGAGTTGTAAAAACAAGTGAAAGCGTTCACTGTCCTTTATTTTAACAATGTGATAGCTACCCAATGGCGTTAGTCTATCCCCTTCCTTTTGTTTTGCTTTTCTGCCGCCACTGCCAATGGCAGCATGATAAGAGCGTATGACCTTATCGTTTTTCTGCACCAATAATTTATTTTCAGATCGTTTAATAACAATCTTATATGCGTTTTCAGCCCAGCTTACCTGTTGATGTAAAAACAAACTCAACAATAACAGCAAAACCCACTTCTTCATGAAACCTCTACAAGCTAAAGACTGACCAATAAGTACACCCACACAAAGCCAATCTTAAATCGCAAATAAACGATGAATGAAATTTCGGTTTTGTCTGATGAGATTTTGTAATGAACGTGGCAAGTTAACTTGATACATCATTTCTAAATTATTAACCTGTTGACGTAATTTCTTCAGATACGCATTTTCCACATTAAACTTGGTGGCTAAAGCGATAACGTTACCTTTATTCTCGACCGGCAGAATCATAGCACGCTGTTGAAAGCTGTCATTAATTCTTTCCATGGTGGAGTTAAACAAAGCACGCTCACTACCCCATAAGTTGATGCTCAACACACCATTGTCAGTCAGAATCCCAGAACAGGCATCAAAAAAAGCCTGAACCCCCACACTGGCCGCCATCCCATTTTGGTCATAAGCATCAACCAAAATCAGATCATAACTAAAGTCTGTTTGGTAAAAGCACTGATTCACATAGAGATAACCATCACCCAAATTGATGTTTAAATTCGGGTTATCAATCGGAACCTGGAAAAAAGACTGTGCCACATCCACAACGTCGCGACGATATTCCACGACATCGACATAACAATCAGGGAAATGGTGCAATAGAAACTTGACCAATGAACCGCCACCCAGCCCGATAACTAAGACTCGTTTAGGATTGGGATTCAGTAACAAACACCCCATCATTGCTTGTGTGTAACTCAGCTCCAGATAGTGCGGCTGATTAAGCCGCATTGAACTCTGTCTGGGAAAAGTCCCAAAATGCAAGGAGCGGATATTGCCACTGTCTACCACCTCAATTAAACCATCATCAGATACGGCTTGATGGATGAGACTGCCATCACCATAAATGCGCATTAAGCATCATCCTCGGCGATAAAGTGTTTGTGTAGCCAACCACGAACGATGCCAAGAACATTGGCTTCAGCGCCATAGAAGCTGGGACTGATCGTGACGATTTTTCGTTGTTCATAATTGTTCACATTGGCTTTTCTCATATTCGCTTTGCGTTGAACCGCTTTTATATCTGTTTGTAATGGTCTCTCAGCTATCAGATCGAGTATTACTTTTACTTTAGGTGGTTCAGTCAACTCAATATCCGTATTAATCCACACGATGCCTACCTCACCGCTTGCCATTGAAAAACTCTCATTTGCCAGATTGGCTGCTTCACCAAACCCAATAATGGCCGTCGGTCCATCCTGTTTTTCTGCCAGATAACTCATCGCTGCAGCAATGCGTGCTTCATTACTGACTATATAAGGTGTGTTCTCAGTGTCTGATTGTTCACCATCACCTTCAGCAGTTTGGTTCTCTGCGTCGTCTGCTGCTGCCTCTGTCGGCTCCTCACTCTGTTCTGTTGCTGTTTCAGTTTCTGCCGCTGCTGGCTGATCTGCATCATCGCTATCGTCAGAACTCGTATTTGCAGCATCAGTGTCAGTTGTTTTTTCTGAATTCGATGGTGCGAGGTACAGATTAGGAGTGAGTTCATAGTGTAAAGCGACTGTCATGGTTGACCAGCCAGCTTTGCTTAAGCCCATCCTGAGGGTGCGAACAATGCCATCGCTATCGATATCCTGACCACGTCCGTGCAGAATCAATACTTTCCCTGCTGATTTACCCAGACTATCTGGCATGTATGTAGCATCTATCGATTGCTCACTGACGGTCAGTGCAACATAGCCTTCCACATTACCCTGCTCACGTAACATAATCGGTGAATTTTCTTCGGCGACCGTCTCATTATCATCAGCCCCGGCAGGGGTTTCTGTTTCATCAGCAGCTTGGGCCTGAGCCAGATAAACTGTCATTACCAACAAAGCGATAAATTTCAACCGTTTTCGCAAGTCTAACTCCATCTCATTATTTTCAGGTCCAGTATAATCTCAGCCTATTGATTTCAAAAGCTGAAAAAAGAAAGCCGATACGGTAAAGTATCAGGTTTACATCACGTTTTTATTATTCGATTTTAAGAGAGACAATCATGGCTGAATTCAAAATTGCCCCTTCAATCCTGTCTGCAGACTTTGCTCGTTTGGGTGAAGAAGTAGATAACGTTCTTGCTTCAGGTGCGGATATTGTGCACTTTGACGTAATGGATAACCACTATGTACCGAACCTGACAATTGGTCCATTGGTATGTGATGCACTGCGCAAACATGGTGTCACCCATGAAATTGACGTGCATTTAATGGTCAAACCCGTTGATCGCATCATCCCTGACTTTGCTCAAGCTGGCGCAACATTTATTACTTTCCATCCAGAAGCCTCAGAACATATTGACCGTAGTCTGCAATTAGTGAAAGCCGAAGGTTGTAAAACCGGTTTAGTATTTAATCCAGCCACACCACTTTCTCTAGCTGAACACGTTTTAGATAAAGTAGATCGTATTCTGCTGATGTCAGTTAACCCTGGCTTTGGCGGTCAGAAATTCATTCCTCATACGCTGGAAAAACTACGTCAAGCACGCAAAATGATTGATGAAAGTGGTTACGACATTGATTTAGAAATCGATGGTGGCGTTAACGTCAATAACATCCGTGAAATCGCTGAAGCAGGTGCGCGTACCTTTGTGGCTGGTTCTGCTGTATTTGGTGCAGCGAAAGATAGTGATCCTAACCGCTATGAAACAGTGATTGCTGCGCTGCGTGAGGAATTAGCTAAAGCAAACGTTTAATCGCTCAATGAAGTTAGATTTACCTGAGGTTGTTTTTATTGACCTTGATGGCACGCTGGTTGACAGCGTGCCAGATCTAACTTGTGCAACCAATCACATGCTCAGCAGTCTAGGATTGGCAAAAGCAAGCGAAGCTGACGTCAGAAGTTGGGTAGGTAATGGCATTCCCCGACTTATTGAACGAGCACTAACAGGCGAAATGCAACAAAAAGCAGAAACAGCATTACTGCAAAAAGCATTGCCTCTATTCTTAGATTATTATCAGCAGTTCCCCTGTGAAAGCAGTCAGGTTTACCCAGATGTATTCACAGGACTGTCCTGGCTTAAAAAGAAGCAGATTAAACTAGCTTGTGTCACTAACAAGGATGAAACGTTTACTCTGCCTTTGCTTGAAAAGCTTGGTCTGAAAGATTATTTTGACCTTGTGGTGAGTGGTGATACAACGCCACATAAAAAACCACATCCGGCACCATTACTGTATGGTGTTGATTACTTTCGGATTACCTCCGAAAAGGCATTAATGATCGGCGATTCCGTCAATGACGTAAAAGCAGCTAGAGCTGCTGGACTTGCCATTATATGCGTGAGCTACGGTTACAATCACGGTCAGCCAATTTCTGCAGCTGCACCCAATACCGTAATAGATACTTTTGCAGAGCTGGAAAGCTTATTTTAGAAAGAAGCAATGAAACAGTCAGAATTTGATCAACTTGCCACAGAAGGCTACAACCGCATCCCCTTATCAAGGGAAGTTTTAGCAGACTTAGATACACCATTAAGTGCTTATCTCAAATTGGCTGATGCGCCCTATTCCTACCTGTTTGAATCTGTTCAGGGTGGTGAAAAATGGGGTCGTTACTCGATGATTGGCTTACCTTGCCACACAATTGTTCGCGTTCATGCTAAAGACATTGTGGTGGAACTGGATGGGCAAGTTGTTGAAACAGCACAAGCCGACGATCCTCTGGCATGGATAGAACAATTCCAGACACGCTATCGTGTTGCAGAAATCGATTCATTACCCAAATTTAATGGTGGTCTTGTCGGTTATTTTGGCTATGACACTGTACGTTATGTTGAATCACGACTGGGTAATGCACCGGACTCCGATCCGCTCGAATGTCCTGATATTCTCTTAATGGTGTCAGACGAGTTAGTCGTGTTTGACAATCTAAGTGGTCGATTGCATTTGATTGTTCACGCAGACCCGAATACAGAAAATGCCTACCGTCAGGCACAACAACGTCTGGACGAGTTAACACAAACGTTGCGTCAGACAGCGATGGACTTCCATCAGAATAAAGCCCATAAACAAGTCAATGAAGAAGACTTTCAGTCTGGCTTTACTGAGAAAGGCTTTACTGATGCTGTCGAAAAGGCAAAACAATACATTAATGACGGCGATATCATGCAAGTGGTGTTGTCTCAGCGCCTGACCATTCCTTACAGTGCGCCTCCGATTGATTTATACCGAGCCTTAAGAACCCTTAACCCTTCACCTTATATGTACTACTTGAATCTTGGTGAGTTTTTTGTGGTGGGTTCATCACCTGAGATTTTGGTTCGCATGGAAGATCAGGAAGTCACTGTTCGTCCGATTGCCGGCACCCGTCCTCGTGGTAAAAACGAAGAAGAAGACATTGCCTTAGAGCAGGATTTATTATCAGATCCTAAAGAGCTTGCTGAGCACTTGATGTTGATTGACCTCGGTCGTAATGATGTTGGCAGAGTCAGTAAAACCGGTACCGTTGAACTCACCGATAAAATGGTCATTGAGCGCTATTCTCATGTCATGCACATTGTGTCTAATGTCACCGGTCAAGTGGTAGACAATATGTCAGCCATTGACGCTTTAAGAGCGACCTTCCCCGCTGGCACAGTGAGTGGTGCTCCTAAAGTACGTGCAATGGAAATTATCGACGAATTAGAACCGGTCAAACGCGGCGTTTATGCTGGTGCAGTTGGCTATTTATCTTGGTCTGGCAATATGGATACGGCCATAGCCATACGCACAGCAGTTATAAAAAATGATCTGCTGCATATCCAGGCGGGTGCCGGTATTGTTTATGACTCCGTGCCGGAAATGGAATGGAAAGAAACGATGAATAAGGCCCGCGCGATCTTTCGTGCTGTTGCCATGGCGGAAGCAGGATTGGAAGCCAATCCTCATGCAGAAAGCTAACCTAGGACTAGATACATGCTGTTAATGATTGATAATTATGACTCTTTTACCTATAACCTGGTGCAATATTTTGCTGAGCTAGGGGAAGACGTCGCCGTTCATCGTAACGATAAAATTACCATTGCAGACATTGAAGCAATGAACCCTGACAAAATTGTTCTATCACCCGGTCCATGTACACCAAATGAAGCTGGTATATCCATGGAAGTTATCAAGCATTTCGCCGGAAAAAAACCGATGCTAGGTGTCTGTCTGGGTCATCAAGCCATTGGACAGGTGTTTGGTGGTGAAGTGATTCATGCCAGCCAAATAATGCATGGGAAAACGTCTAAGGTGTATCACAATAACACGAGTGTATTTAGAGGCCTGAATAACCCTTTAGAAGCCACACGTTATCACTCCTTGGTTGTGAGCAAATATAACTTGCCGGATTGTTTCAATATTACCGCCTGGACCCAAACGGAAGATGGTGAGCTGGATGAAATCATGGGAATTGAACATAAAACGCTGCCAATAGAAGGTGTGCAATTTCATCCAGAATCTATTCTGACCGAACAAGGTCACGAATTACTGAATAACTTTCTGCAAAGATAAGGGCCTTTCATGGATATACAGGCAGCGATCAAGCAGCTCATCCTGCGCCAAGATTTTAGCCACGACCAAATGACTGACGTCATGAATCAAATCATGACCGGTAATGCCACACCAGCACAAATTGGTGGTTTTTTAATTGGTCTGCAAATGAAAGGTGAAACGGTCACAGAAATTGCAGCAGCGGCCGAAGTGATGCGAAGTCTGGCGACACCCGTTCATATCAAGGGCAAACATGTTGTTGATACCTGCGGTACCGGTGGTGATGGTGCCAGTACCTTTAATGTTTCTACAGCCAGTGCCTTTGTTGCTGCAGCAGCGGGTTGTCAGGTGGCCAAACATGGAAACCGTTCCATCAGTAGTAGTTCGGGTAGTGCCGATGTGCTTGAAGCCGCTGGCGTTAACTTAGAGCTTAGTCCGGAACAGGTAAAACACTGTATCGAAACAGTAGGTGTCGGTTTTATGTTTGCTCAAAAACATCATGGCGCCATGAAACATGCGATTGGACCGCGTCGTGAGATGGGTGTCAGAACTATCTTTAACCTACTTGGCCCGCTCACCAACCCTGCTCAAGCCGCTCATCAGGTCTTAGGTGTGTTTGATAAAAAATGGGTAAAACCGATGGCTGAAGTGTTACAAAAACTCGGCAGCCGACATGTTTTAGTGGTTCATGCTGAAGATGGTCTCGATGAAATCAGTATCGGTGCTGAAACCCATGTCGCTGAGCTCAAAGAGGGTAAAGTGACGACCTACACGATTAAACCGGAAGATTTTGGTCTTCAGCAGAATACGATTGAAACCTTAACGGTCAGCAATGCACAGGATAGCCTATCGCTGATCAAAGAAGTCTTCGACGGCAAACCTGGTCCTGCGCGTGATATTGTTGTGTTAAATGCTGGTGCAGCAATTTATGCAGCTGATATCACTGTTTCACTCGCAGAAGGAATTGCTATGGCAGCAGAGCTTATCGACTCAGGTGCCGCTACTCAAAAATTAAATGCCCTTATTGTTACAAGCCGAACTTAATACTATGTCTGAAAATACACCTGATATTTTGCTCAATATCCTACAACGCAAACAGCAGGAAGTCGCTGAGCGCTCAGCTAAAATTCCGTTAGCTATTATGCAGCAGTTGGCTGAACAAGCTAATCCCGTTCGCGGTTTTGTTGAGTCTATCAGCAAAAAAATGCTTAATAACGAACCCGCTGTGATTGCAGAAATCAAAAAAGCCTCTCCCAGTAAAGGTTTAATCAGAGAAAACTTTATTCCCAAAGACATTGCTGTTAGTTATGAAAAAGGCGGTGCGGCTTGTTTATCTGTTTTAACCGATCGTGATTTTTTTCAGGGTCATGAAGTTTTTTTACAAGAAGCTCGTAATGCTTGCTCTCTGCCAGTTATTCGTAAAGACTTTATCATTGATCCTTATCAGGTATTTGAAGCAAGAGCGATAAGCGCTGACTGTATTCTGTTAATTGTCGCGGCTTTGGATGATAACCAGTTAGAAAACTTGAGTCAGCTGGCGATTCAGCTGGGTATGGATGTATTGGTGGAGGTCCATGATCTAGAAGAGCTGGAACGTGCTTTGGTATTAAACTTACCTTTAATTGGTATCAACAACCGCGATCTTCGAAGCTTTGACACGTCACTCGACACCACCCTGTCATTATTGCAACGCATTCCTCAAGGTCATATCGTGATTACCGAAAGCGGCATTCATACTCGTGATGACGTCAAATTAATGCGTGACAATAAGGTCAATGGTTTCTTGGTAGGTGAAGCCTTTATGCGGGCAGATGATCCCGGGACGGAATTAGCCAAGCTTTTTTACTAAAGGTTTTTTATGACGATGTTCTTCATCATAGATGATCATCGTCTTTCCTTTTGCCCATAACAGGCCATTGTCTTGTAACTCTTTTAGCACACGGCCAACCATTTCTCGAGAACACCCAACCATACGGCTAATTTCCTGGCGTGTGACCTTGATTTGCATGCCATCAGGATGGCGCATTGCATCTGGTTGTGCCGCTAATTCATGTAAAGCCGCCTCGACTCTACCTGCCACATCAAGAAATGCCATATCGGTGGCTTTACGAGTCGTTGATAACAAACGTTTCGCTAATTGTTCTGCAATGGTAAATAACAGTGTTGGGTAACACTCTTTTAACTGAGTTTTTGAGAGATTCATGATTTGTTGATACGAAATCTCTTCGGTTCGGACATCCGTTCTGGCACGGACAGTGACCATACGCTCACCGACATCGGAAAACATACCAATTTCACCAATAAAATCACCCTGGTTCAGATAAGCGACGATGAGCTCCTCGCCTTCTTCGTTCTCCATACAAACACTGACAGAGCCTTCACGGATGTAATAAAGCGTGTGAGGAGGATCACCAGGACGAACAATGATATTTTTCGCCGGATAGGTTTTTGTGTGACAGCAGCGAAAAAACTCTGCTAATCCTTGCTCAATGGCCTTGTGTCTATGATAGTCCATCTATTTATCCAAAATGGGTGAGCGGGCAATAATACAGCATAAACGGGTATAATCCCTTAGCGATTTGATAAATATGTCAAATTTAAAGTGACTTATCAACTTTAGGAAACATTTAAATGAAAGCACGAGTGAAATGGGTCGAAGATGTTTTATTCCTCGGCGAGTCAGGAACAGGTCATACCGTAGTGATGGATGGCCCGGAAGAAGCAGGCGGACATGGCACCGGCATGCGTCCGATGGAGTTATTACTGATGGGTA
This sequence comes from Methylophaga sp. UBA678, assembly GCF_002299105.1. NCBI lineage: Bacteria > Pseudomonadati > Pseudomonadota > Gammaproteobacteria > Thiotrichales > Piscirickettsiaceae > Methylophaga > Methylophaga sp. UBA678. The sequence continues at coordinate 9,950 of NZ_DBNG01000007.1, read as the reverse complement.
TGGCTGGGTGTACAGCCTTTGATGTCATCGAAATATTGAAGAAGTCTCAACAAGATATTCGCGACTGTGTTATTGAGGCGAATGGCGAAAGAAGCGAAGAAGCGCCAAAGGTTTACACTAATATTCATATTCACTACAAAATCACCGGTAAAAACGTAAAGGCGAATTTTGTTGAACGTGCGATCAAAATGTCGACAGAGAAATATTGCTCAGCCACCATTATGTTGGCGAAGACAGCCACAGTGACGCATGATTACGAAATCATTGAAGTCGAGTAATAAAGAAAAAGAGTAACTGATGTCTGAAAAAAAACGAGTACGGCCAGGCAAAACCGGTGGCATGCGACATGTCGCCCTCTTTGTTGATGATTTGGCTGCATGTGAACATTTCTATACCGAATTACTTGGGATGGAAGTCGAGTGGCGGCCGGATGAACAGAATGTCTATCTGACTTCAGGTAATGACAACCTTGCCCTACATCAGGCAGCTGAACCTGCTGCACCAGCGCATCAACAAAAATTGGATCATATTGGTTTTATTATTCCAGCCATAGAAGAAGTTGACGACTGGTTCGAGTTCTTAACAGCACATGATGTGAGCATTCGAAACCCACCGCGTACTCACAGAGATGGTGCCAGAAGTTTTTACTGTTACGACCCTAGTGGTACTGTAGTCCAAATTATTTATCATCCACCTATCTCATAAATAATGAAAACGTATATTTATAAAAGTCTAAAAAAAGAAGAGTTATATCTTTACATCAGCAAGAAAGATGATTTTTCAGAAGTCCCTCAGGCGCTCTATGACTCAATGGGAAAAGAACCTCAGTTCGTTATGGAGCTTGAGTTGTCACCCGAAAAACCACTCGCCCGTGAAGATGTCATCACCGTGATGAAGAATCTGGAAACGCAGGGATATCATGTTCAAATGCCTCCCCGTTTAGAAAAACTCGGCGACTTTATGAATCAGAAAAAACAGCATCTTCACTAGTGCCTGAGTAATTGGCTAAGCTCATACAAGATATCTAATGCTTGTTTTGGGCTTAGTTCATCGGGGTTTATTTGCTCTAGTCGTTTCTCAAGCGGCGAAGATTCTGCTTCTTGGGTAAATAAGTCTTGTTGTGGCTGCGCGTTTGTCGTGTCGACTGAGTAGTGGGTCTGTTCCAGTTGCTTTAATTTGGTTTTGGCGGCTTTAATTACATCAGCAGGCACACCAGCAAGCTGAGCTACCTGAAGACCATAGCTTTGACTGGCAGCCCCTTCTTTCAACTGATGAAGAAAGACAATCTTGTCACCATGTTCGATAGCATCCAGATGCACATTCCTGGCTTGCTCAAATAACTCGGGTAGTTGTGTCATCTCGAAGTAATGTGTCGCAAATAAGGTATAAGCGCCAATATCACGAATCAGTTTTTCAGCACATGACCAAGCTAAAGCTAGACCATCAAAGGTACTGGTTCCACGGCCAATTTCATCCATTAAAACCAAGCTGTGGTGTGTAGCATTGTTGAGGATAGTCGCCGCTTCATTCATTTCCACCATGAAGGTCGAACGACCCGATGCTAGGTCATCTGATGCCCCGATACGGGTAAAGACTTGATCCACGGGCCCGATAATCGCTTTGCTCGCCGGCACATAACTGCCCATATGTGCCATTAAGACGATCAATGCTGTCTGACGCATATAGGTCGACTTACCCCCCATATTGGGACCGGTAATAATTAATGTGGACTGCTCAGCGGTTAATTTCAGATCATTAGCGCAAAAAGCTTGGTTTTGACACACTTCCACAACCGGGTGTCGACCTGCTTCAATATGGATTCCGGCATCATTCACAAACTCCGGGGCGACATAATCCAATGTCTCGGCCCGCTCAGCAAGATTGGCAAGCACATCCAGCTCAGCTAATGACATAGAACATTGTGATAAGGCCATTAATTCTGGGGCCACTTTATCGAACAATTCATCGTAAAGCGCCTTTTCTAAAGCTAATGCTTTTTCGTTCGCACTGAGAACCTGTTCTTCGAAGCGTTTCAGTTCAGGTGTGATGTACCGTTCAGCGTTTTTTAATGTCTGACGCCGAACATATTCATCAGGCAATGTAATATCGTGAGCACGACTCAGTTCGATAAAATAGCCATGCACTTTGTTATAGCCTACTTTGAGGGTATTAACGCCTGTTCTATGGCGTTCTTGTTGTTCAAGTTGATCTAAAAAGCCACTGGCATTTTTATGCAGATCGCGTAAACGATCCAACTCCTCGTTATAACCTGCTTTTATGACCCCACCATCTCTGATGAGAACAGGTGGTTCATCGATAATCGCTTGTTGTAATAGCAGAAGTAATTCACTGAACGTGCCTAACTGTCGATCCAGTTGCCGCAGATGGGTACTTTGCTTCGATTTCAATAACTGATGTAATTCAGGCAACGTTTCTAAAAGACGTCGAATATGCATAAAGTCACGAGGTCTGGCTGTACGAAGCGCCATCCGTGACAAAATACGCTCAATATCTCCCAACGACTTCATCAAAGCATGACAGTCGTTGAAACTATTGTGCTCCAAAAACTCCTGAATCACATGTTGTCTATCAACTAATGTTTTGTGATCACGTATTGGACGCATTAACCAGCGTCTCAACATACGTGCGCCCATCGGTGTCGCGGTCCTGTCCAGTACCGAGATAAGGCTATTTTCAATGCCTCCTGACAGGTTACGTTCAAGTTCAAGATTTTTTCGTGATTGTGGATCCAGTCGAATGCTGTCTTTCGAATACTCAACACTAAGTTGGCGCAAATGAGGCAAAGCTGTTCTATGTGTTTCTTGTGCGTAGTTCACTAAACAGCCGGCAGCGCGAATCGCAATATCCAGTCCCTCACAACCAAACCCTTTTAGATCAGTTGTATTAAATTGTTCACATAATCGAGTTTTGGCTGCCTTTAATTCAAAATGCCACTCCGGTAGCTTGCGCAGTTGTTTTTCAAACGCCTCAAACCCCGCCAGTAATGTTTCACTTAATAAAATTTCTGCGGGTTGTAACCTGGCTAATTCGGCTTTTAACAATTCAGCATTATCTAGTTCACTGATAATAAACCGACCGCTGCTAATCTCAGCATAAGCTAATCCATATCGCCCTTTTTCTTCACAAATAGCGAGCAGGAGATTTTCATTGCGGCTGTCCAGCAGTGCTTCTTCCGTCAATGTACCTGGCGTCAGCACTCTTACAACTTGTCGCTCAACAGGACCTTTACTCGTTGCCGGATCACCTATTTGCTCACAAATAGCAACAGACTCACCCAGCTTAATAAGCCTTGATAAATAATTATCTGCCGCATGGTAAGGCACCCCCGCCATAGGAATCGGTGCACCGTTACTGCTGCCACGGGCCGTTAATGTGATATCAAGCAGTTCGGCGGCTTTATGAGCATCGTCAAAAAAGAGCTCATAAAAATCGCCCATACGATAAAACAGCAAAAATTCCGGATGTTCGGCTTTGATGCGCAGATACTGCTGCATCATTGGAGTATGATTTTGAATTTGAGTCATTTTTATAGTTTATATCATGCAAAATATTTCTGACGCATCACTGCAAGAAAAAATCATTCAAGTCGCTGAAACTTTAAATAAAAAGCATTTAATGTTGGCGACAGCAGAATCATGTACTGGTGGCTGGGTGGCGAAATGTTGCACGGATCTTGCCGGTAGTTCGAGCTGGTTTGAACGAGGTTTCGTCACCTACAGTAACCAGGCTAAACACGAGCAACTCGGCGTCAAGTTAGCTTCACTCGATAAGTATGGCGCTGTCAGTCAGTTAGTAGCCGAGGAAATGGCGATAGGTACACTTCGCCATTCGAAAGCCGATATTAGCGTGTCATTAACCGGTATTGCCGGCCCCGGTGGCGGTACAGAAAACAAACCTGTTGGTACAGTATGGATAGCGTGGGCATCTCAAACAGATAAAGTCAGCAGTCAGCTTTTTCAATTCGATGGGGATAGAGAAAGTGTCAGACGACAAGCCGTGTTAGCGGCCTTATCCGGAATCATTAAAAACGCTAGAGACTGACTGCTATCTATGGGATAATCGAAGGATTTATTAAAAACAGCTTCAGAGGTAGTGCAATGGATGACGATAAGAAAAAAGCGCTAGGCGCCGCGCTTGGTCAAATTGAGAAGCAATTTGGTAAAGGCTCTGTTATGCGTCTGGGTGATAATGTCGCAGCTCGTGACGTGTCAGCCGTATCTTCTGGCTCAATTGGGCTAGACGTTGCACTTGGTATAGGTGGTCTTCCTCGTGGTCGTGTTATTGAAATTTACGGACCAGAATCTTCAGGTAAAACTACATTGACGTTGCATGCTATCGCTGAGATGCAAAAAACAGGTGGTACAGCCGCGTTTGTGGATGCTGAACATGCTCTTGATCCTGTTTACGCTGAAAAATTAGGTGTCAATATTGATGACCTGCTGGTTTCTCAGCCTGACACAGGTGAACAAGCCTTAGAAATCACCGATATGCTGGTTCGTTCCGGTGCTGTGGATATCGTAGTGGTAGACTCCGTTGCCGCATTGACGCCAAAAGCGGAAATCGAAGGTGATATGGGTGACAGTCACATGGGGCTTCAGGCTCGTTTAATGTCACAAGCATTACGTAAGCTGACCGCTAACATTAAACGCTCCAATACGCTGGTTATCTTCATCAACCAGATTCGTATGAAAATTGGTGTCATGTTTGGTAACCCTGAAACCACAACAGGTGGTAACGCGCTTAAATTCTATGCCTCTGTACGTTTGGATATCAGACGTATTGGTGCAATCAAAAAAGGTGATGAGATTCTGGGTAACGAAACCCGTGTCAAAGTCGTCAAAAATAAAGTCGCTCCGCCCTTCAAACAGGTTGAATTCGACATCATGTATGGTGAAGGTATTTCACGTGAAGGTGAATTGATTGATTTAGGCGTTCAACAGAATATTGTCGAAAAATCAGGCGCTTGGTATAGCTACAACGGAACACGTATCGGTCAGGGTAAAGATAATGTGCGTGGCTATCTTAAAGAAAACCCAGAAATGTCGGCTGAAATTGAAAGCAAAATACGTGAAACCATGTTGCCTAAAAAGACAGCCAAAAAAGATGATAGCGCTGTTGAGGACGACGTCGAGGCGTGAAGCAATCAGCCAGTGCACGAGCCGTAAGCTATTTAGCCAACCGCGAACATAGTGCTCATGAATTGGCACAAAAGCTCAACAAAGCAGGTTTTGATGCAGAAGAAGTTGAGAAAGTTATTCAACAACTAAAAGAAACAAATCTGCAAAGTGATGTTCGATTTGCTGAAAGCTTTATCCGTTCGAGAGCAAATCGAGGTTATGGTGCGGTTCGCATCAACATGGAATTAAAAGATCGGGGTGTGGCTGCCGACATCATCACCGAATGCATGACCGCGGCAGAAATAGATTGGTTTACGCTTGCCTCAGAAGTACGTTGTAAGCGTTTTGGCGAGGAAATGCCTGATGATTATAAAAGCCGAGCAAAACAGCAAAGGTTTTTACAGTATCGGGGATTTACTCATGAACAGATAACGGAAAGTTTTAATTTAACCGACGATGAAAAGTAGCGCAGATATTCGCAAGTTGTTTCTCGACTTTTTCGCAAGTAAAGGTCATGAAGTCGTAGCAAGTAGTCCTCTTGTCCCTGCTAATGACCCCACTCTTCTATTCACCAATGCAGGTATGGTGCAATTTAAGGAAACCTTCTTAGGTCAAGAGACGCGTAAGTACACGCGTGCTGTCACGACACAGCGATGTGTGCGTGCCGGCGGTAAACACAATGACTTGGAAAATGTCGGTTACACCGCTCGCCACCATACGTTCTTTGAAATGCTGGGTAACTTCAGCTTTGGTGATTACTTCAAGCGTGAAGCGATTCAATATGCATGGGAGTTTCTAACAGAAACACTTGGGCTGCCTGCTGAAAAATTGTGGATCACCGTTTTCGAGGAAGATGATGAAGCGGCTGATATCTGGTTAAAAGAAATTGGTGTTTCAGCAGAACGTTTTTCCCGTATTGGCGCAAAAGATAATTTCTGGTCAATGGGTGATACAGGTCCATGTGGCCCATGCTCGGAAATATTCTATGACCACGGTGAAGATGTTGCCGGTGGTCCGCCTGGCACACCAGAAGAAGATGGCGATCGTTATATCGAAATCTGGAATCTGGTCTTCATGCAGTTCAACCGTTCAGCTGATGGTACCTTGACACCGTTGCCAAAACCTTCTGTGGATACGGGCATGGGGCTTGAACGTCTGGCAGCCGTGCTACAACACGTTCATAACAACTACGAAATTGATCTATTCCAACATCTGATCCAAGCGATTCAAAAACTGTCTGGTACAGAAGATCACACTAACTTCTCACTACGCGTTATCGCCGATCATATTCGCTCATGTTCATTCATGATCACCGATGGTGTTTATCCATCGAATGAAGGTCGTGGTTATGTCTTGCGTCGTATTATCCGTCGCGCGATTCGTCATGGTCATAAGCTCGGACTCAAAGACAACTTTTTCTACAAGCTGGTGCAACCTCTTGTTGATGAAATGGGCGAAGCATTTCCTGAACTTGCCCAATCGCAGGAACTTGTCGAAAAAGCACTTCAACAAGAAGAAGCACGCTTTGCTGACACGCTGGATAATGGTTTAAAAATTCTGGATCAAGCCATTGAAGACATGGGTGATAAAGAGATTCCAGGTGAAACTGTTTTCTTACTCTATGATACATACGGCTTCCCTATCGATCTGACTGCAGATATTGCTCGCGAACGCGGCCTGACAATTGATATCGCTGGTTTTGAACGCGCCATGGAAGCACAACGTAGTCGTGCCCGTAGTGCGAGTCAGTTCTCAGGTGGTTTATCAGACCAAATTACTATTGATAGTAGTACAGAATTTTGTGGTTACGACCTCACTCAACATGACAGCACCATCCTGGCAATCATCGTCAATGGCGAACATGTTGATAGCATTTCTGAAGGTCAGGAAGGGTTAATCGTATTAGACAAGACCCCTTTCTATGCTGAGTCTGGTGGTCAGGTAGGCGATCATGGTGACATCAACGCAGATAACGCGAGCTTCACGGTTACCGATACGCGTAAACAATCTCAAGCATTCACACATATCGGTCGATGTGAACATGGCCGTTTCCAAGTTGGTCAACATGTCACCGCACAGATTGATGAAAATAACCGTCTGGCGACAGCATTAAATCACTCAGCGACGCATTTATTACATGCGGCTTTACGTAAAGTTCTTGGCGAGCATGTGATGCAGAAAGGTTCATTAGTCAATCCACAACGTTTGCGCTTTGACTTTTCACACTTTGAGCCTGTGACACCAGCTCAGCTACGTGAAATCGAACGTTTAGTAAACCAACAAATTCGCCTCAACCACCCTGTTGAAACTCGTTTAATGGCCATAGAAGAAGCGAAGAAAAGCGGCGCAATGGCTTTGTTTGGCGAGAAATACGATGACGAAGTCCGTGTATTGAGCATGAGCGATTTCTCAATCGAACTCTGTGGTGGTACCCATGTTAAACAAACCGGTGACATCGGTATGCTCAAGATTATTTCTGAAGCGGGTATTGCATCGGGCGTGCGTCGTATTGAAGCCGTCACCGGTGAAAAAGCGATTGATTACATAGAGCAAATGGAATCAACCCTCACTGATGTATCCGAGTTACTAAAAGCTAAACCTGCCAATGTACAAGACAAAGCCTCACAGCTGGTGCAAAGGCAACGTGAGTTAGAAAAAGAACTGGACGTTTTAAAAGCTAAATTAGCCAGCAGTGCAGGCAATGATTTAGCAGATTCTGCTACGGACATTAACGGTATCAAAGTATTAGCTTCCACGTTGGAAGGCGCTGATGGTAAATCACTTCGAGACACCGTCGATCAGCTCAAAAATAAGCTTGGCACGGCTGCTATTGTACTCACCGCTGTCCAGGATGAAAAAATTACAATTATTGCTGGCGTTACTAAGGATATTACCGATAAAATCCGCGCCGGAGATCTGGTTGGTCATATAGCTAGTCAGGTTGGTGGTAAAGGTGGCGGTCGTCCTGATATGGCTCAAGGCGGCGGTAATGAACCTCAGAACCTGGCAGCAGCTCTAGCTTCTGTACCAGACTGGGTGACTTCGAAGTTGGAAAACTAAGCATGTCTTTAATTGTTCAAAAATATGGTGGCACATCTGTTGGCTCCGCTGAACGTATCCGTGAAGTAGCCAAAAAGATCATTGATTATCGTAATCAAGGTCATGATTTAGTCGTTGTCGTTTCAGCGATGAGTGGCGAAACAAATCGTTTAATCGATTTAGCCAAACAGCTAAGCGATAACCCGCGTGGCCGTGAGTTAGATGTGCTTTTATCAACAGGTGAGCAAGTTACCATTGCACTGCTGAGCTTGACACTTGCTCAAATGGGTATGCCCGCTGTTTCTTACACAGGCAGTCAAGTCCGCATCCTGACTGATAACGCACATAACAAAGCACGGATTATAGAGATTGACGACAAGAATATTCGTCAGGATCTCAATCAGGGAAAAGTGGTCGTCGTTGCAGGATTTCAGGGGTGTGATGAGAATGGCAACATCACCACTCTTGGTCGCGGTGGTAGTGACACAACAGCTGTTGCATTAGCAGCTGCATTAAAAGCGGATGAATGCCAGATATACACTGATGTCGATGGCGTCTATACCACTGATCCCAGAGTTGTTTCTGAAGCACGTCGCCTAGACTCTATTACTTTCGAAGAAATGCTGGAAATGGCCAGCTTAGGTGCAAAAGTTTTGCAAATACGCTCTGTCGAATTTGCGAGTAAATATAACGTCCCATTACGTGTCCTTTCCTCATTTACTGAAGGTGGTGGCACATTAATCGCGGCTGAGGACCCATCAATGGAACAAGCTTTAATTTCAGGTATTGCATTTAATCGTGATGAAGCCAAACTGACTATTCTTGGTGTACCTGATCACCCTGGCATTGCTTCACAAATTCTCGGCCCTATCGCAGCTGAGAACATTGAAGTCGATATGATCATTCAAAATACCGGTCATGACTCGACAACAGACTTTACATTTACTGTTCATCGCAATGACTATCAAGCTGCATTAACTATCTTACAAAGAACGGCTGAGGAGCTGGGTGCCAGAGAAGTTAATGGTAACGAAAAAATTGCCAAAATCTCTGTTGTCGGTGTAGGCATGCGCTCGCACGCAGGTATTGCCAGCACAATGTTCGGTTCACTAGCAAAAGAAAACATCAATATCAGTATGATATCCACTTCAGAAATCAAAATCTCTGTGGTTATTGATGAGAAATACCTGGAGCTGGGGGTTAGAACATTACATAAGGCATTTAATCTAGAACAAGCACCTGCTTAAAAGCTAAATGCTTGAGTCTCGTCATGTTTTTGAGATGATTTTATCGCTTAGATGTTCTGTTCCTGATAAAATATTATCTGAACAATGGATAAAAAAGTTTTTTTTATAGTCCATGAATAAAGAGGCGAGAAGACCTCTACATAAATGAATAGGACAAAGGCACGAGGCCTGATCAATCGAAAGGAGTCATCATAATTCTCCTGATACCTCGGCCTAATTTTTGAGAGTAAGGGGAAAAAAACATGTTAATACTCACACGTCGTGTTGGCGAATCACTCATCATCGGTGACGATGTTGTTGTAAACGTACTTGGTGTTAAAGGTAATCAGGTAAGAATTGGTGTAGACGCTCCTAAAGACGTCACCGTGCACCGTGAAGAAATCTACGATCGCATTCAGGCTGAAAAAGATCAGCCAAATGTGAGTTAAATTTACAATTATCACTAGCCAAATCGTTATCATCTGATATACTAGGCGGCTTTGATGGAGAGCTGGCCGAGTGGCTGAAGGCGCGCCCCTGCTAAGGG